>JAZUNN010000072.1:0-12782 GCA_045604155.1 Acutalibacteraceae bacterium | reverse complement strand
CAGTACTTGTCAGCCCAATCCATAATGCGACCGAACTCGCCGGCGACCTCAGGGTCAACGGTGGGGATGATACCGTCATAGATGTTACCGGTAGAGCCATCGATGGAGATGTAGTCGCCCTCGTGGTAGGTCTTGCCGCCCAGGGTGAACTGCTTGTTCTCCTCGTCCATCACGATGTCGCCGCAGCCGGATACGCAGCAGGTACCCATACCGCGAGCCACAACCGCCGCGTGAGAGGTCATACCGCCACGCACGGTCAGGATGCCCTGAGACGCCTTCATACCGGTGATGTCCTCAGGAGAGGTCTCAAGACGAACGAGAACTACCTTCTCGCCACGTGCGTTCCAAGCCTCTGCATCTTCAGCAGTGAAGACAACCTTACCGCAAGCAGCACCGGGGGAAGCGCCGAGGCCCTTGCCCATGGGAGTTGCAGCCTTGAGAGCCTTAACGTCGAACTGGGGATGGAGAAGAGTATCGAGGTTACGGGGATCGATCATTGCAACAGCCTTCTTCTCGTCGATCATGCCCTCGTCAACGAGGTCACAAGCGATCTTGAGAGCAGCCTTAGCAGTTCTCTTACCGTTACGGGTCTGGAGCATGTAGAGCTTACCAGCTTCGATGGTGAACTCCATGTCCTGCATATCTCTGTAATGATCCTCGAGAATTGCGCAAACTTCGGTGAACTTTGCGAATGCTTCGGGGAACTTCTCAGCCATCTGAGCGATAGGCATCGGGGTACGGACGCCGGCAACAACGTCTTCACCCTGTGCGTTTACGAGGAACTCACCCATGAGACCCTTGTCGCCTGTTGCGGGGTCACGAGTGAAAGCAACGCCGGTACCGCAATCGTCACCCATGTTACCGAATGCCATTGCCTGTACGTTAACAGCAGTACCCCAGGAATAAGGGATATCGTTGTCGCGGCGTTAAACATTTGCGCGGGGGTTGTACCTGGAACGGAAAACAGCCTCAACAGCGCCCATGAGCTGCTCTTTGGGATCGGAGGGGAAATCCTTGCCGATCTTGCTCTTATACTCAGCCTTGAACTGACCAGCGAGTTCCTTGAGGTCCTCAGCGGTGAGCTCGATATCCTGAGTTACGCCCTTAGCTTCCTTCATCTCGTCGATGAGCTGCTCAAAGTACTTCTTACCGACTTCCATAACAACGTCGGAGTACATCTGGATAAATCTTCTGTAGCAGTCCCAAGCCCAACGGGGGTTGCCGGACTTAGCGGACATAACCTCAACAACTTCCTCGTTGAGACCGAGGTTGAGGATGGTATCCATCATACCGGGCATGGATGCACGAGCACCGGAACGGACGGAAACGAGGAGAGGATTCTCCTTATCACCGAACTTCTTGCCGGTGATGCCTTCCATCTTGTCGATGTACTCCATGATCTGTGCCTGGATCTCGTCATTGATCTTTCTGCCATCTTCGTAGTACTGGGTGCAAGCCTCAGTAGTTACGGTGAAGCCCTGGGGTACGGGAAGACCGATGTTGGTCATCTCTGCAAGGTTAGCACCCTTACCGCCGAGGAGCTCACGCATGTTGGCGTTACCTTCGGAAAAAAGGTAAACAAACTTGTTGCCCATTGTAATCTACCTCCATTTATTTTTTGCGATTATATACCGCACTTATTGAGGATATGAAAATCCCCGTGCAATACCACAAGAAATTTTAACATACAATAACCATAAAAGTCCAGTGGTTTTAAAAAAAATCGCAATTTATATGGATTATTTCCTATTTTGACCAATTTTACACATAAGTCTGTTGATTTTTTCACAATCGGTGCAAGAATGTGCCCTGTAATTTCTTTTTTGGAATGTGCAAGAGCACTGTCAGTTGATATTTTTCACCGAAAATAGTATAATCTTAAAAACTCTCTCGGAGGAATTTATGAAACAGAAAGCCTGTATATGGGATCTTGACGGCACTCTCCTTGATTCCTATGAAATGATTCTCGCTTCTCTTTCTCAGCTGCTGAGCGAATACGGCATTGAGTCGGACAGAGATGCCATTCTTGATTACATTCTCACCTGCTCCGTTACCGATTTTATAAAGGCAACCGCTTCAGATAACCGACTTTCCTTTGATGAAATAATCTCCCGCTACCGGATTATCCTTGAGGGAAATGACTACAGAATAAAGCCCATGAAAAACGCTGTGGATATTCTTATGCACCTGTCAGACAACGGTGTTTCAAATTTCGTATATACCCACAAGGGCAAATCTGCAGAATCGGTGCTTGAAGTCATGAATCTCAGACAGTTTTTCACAGAGGTTCTTACCGCTGCCGACGGATTTGAACGCAAGCCAAACCCTCAGGCGGTACTTTATCTTATTGATAAATACGGTCTTGAAAAGGACAGCACGTTCTACGTCGGTGACAGAGATCTTGATGTCCTGTGCGCAAAAAACGCAGGTATAAAGAGTATCTTTTTCAGATCGGGAAAAGATTGCACCGTCGATGCGGATTATGTGGTATACGATCTTCTGGAAATAAAGGAGATAGTGTAAAAGCCTGTCTTAAATACAATACGGAATATAGCAGTGCAATATTACTGTTTGTCAACACAAGAAACCACCGCACTTGGCTCCCCTTGTCATGGGGAGCTATTATTCTTCGCATGATTATGCAATTTTATCAAATCTCTCCCTCCGAGTTTTGCTGCGCAAAACCGACTTCATTTATGAAGTCATCTCCCCTCGTCAGAGGGAGGCCTTAAGGAGGTTTTTTGACAGTCTAAAGGGAGGCATTTTGCCTCCCTTTTGTGTTACTTCTGCAGTAAGCTGCCCGATGCGCACAGTTGTCACAGCAGATAACTCTATGAAAAAGAAAAACATTCATCCCACAACCATACTGTTGGTAGAAAAAATTTACTACTAACTATACGAACAGTGTATTCAAATCTGAAATATACCGTGATAGAATAAAGTCAGTGAAAGGGGATGACCTTATGAAAAACAGGCTGGGTGAAAACATAAGAAATCTTAGAAAAAGCCGCAGGCTTACTCAGGAGCAGCTGGCGGAGGCTATGGGCGTTTCCGCAGGTGCTGTGTACAAATGGGAGGCTGCGCTGTCTGTTCCCGATATAGAAATAATTATTCTTTTAGCAGAATATTTTGAGGTTTCAGTGGATGTTCTTCTGGGCTACGAAATGCACGGCAGCAGCCTTAAATCCACCCTTGAAGCCCTGCGCAGGGCACGTGTGGACAGAGAGCTTGAAAAAGGCAGGCAGAAAGCTGAACGGGCACTGCAGAAATACCCCAATAATTTTCAGGTGGTACATGAAAGTGCCGTGATATTCTATCTTTCTCTCGATAAAGAATATCTGCGCCGTGCACTGGAACTTTTCTCCCGTTCTCTGGCTCTTATAGGTCAGAACACCGACGACAGCATAAGCGAAGCACTGATATACAGCAGAATGTCGCAGATACACGCCATTTTCGACGAGTACGACAAGGCTATCGAGCTTCTTGAGAAATACAACTTCGACAGTCACAACGAAGCTGCAATCGGAGAAATACTCGCCCGTGGCTGCAAGAAATACGACGAAGCTCTTCCCCATCTGTCTGATGCACTTTCAAACAGTATCAATACTCTTCTGTATCTCTGCTCAGGCTATGCCAACGCATATATCGGCAAAGGCGAATATCATAAGGCCATAGATGTGCTTCTCTGGCTTATAACGGTTTACAACGGTCTGCGCATAACCGATGACCCCATTTTTCTTGACAGAAGCATTGTTGTCATGTATTCCGCCTGTGCGGAATGCTCTGCTCTGGAGGGGAATTTCGAGACCGCTCGGGAATATCTCAGAAAGGCATATGCTCTTGCACTGCGTTTTGACGCTTCTCCCGTTTATGATATGCGCAATCAGAAATTCTATCACGGCGATGAAGATGCCCGTGCATATGACAGCTATGGCGACACTGCAGTTGACGCAATTATCAACATCATCAACGACAATCACGATGTAAAGGCTCAGCTCAATAAGATATGGGAGGAAATACGGAATGAAGAAAAATAAAATCAGAAAGCAGCTGATAAGCCGCTTTAACAAGGGCAACCGCACAAATTATTCCTTTGCAATGGCTGCAACTGTCATGATGGTTATTGCAAATCTTGTTTTTTCCTGGCTTCTGCAGGCAGTCATTGACTGTGCAACGGGTATCGAGGGTGCTCTGCCTCTTAAGACGATTCTCATGATAGTTGCAGGACTTTACGGTGTCATGGCGCTGTTTTCCGTTATACTTTATCACGCAAAGCCCCGATACAAGTCAAAGGCCATGAAGCAATACAAGGATTACGCTCTTGAGGAGCTTTCCAGAAAGGGCATTGCCGCTTTTCAGGGCGAAAACACCGCTCTCTATACCTCCGCACTTTCAAATGACACCGCCACAATCGAGGGCAAGTACCTTGAAAGCAGCTTTTCCCTTGTAACCCACGGGCTGTTATTCATCGGTGCCTTTGCAATGATGCTGTATTACAGCCCTCTGCTCACCCTTGTAACCATAGGATTTTCTATAATCCCCGTAATCGCTGCTCTCATCAGCGGCAACCGTGTGGCTGCGGCTGAAAAAGCCGTATCAGACAAAAACGAAAGCTATATGTCAACGCTCAAGGACTGTCTGACAGGCTTCTCTGTCATCAAAAGCTTCAAGGCTGAAATGCAGATGCTGTCCCTCATGGCAAAATCAAACGCTCAGGTTTCAGATGCAAAATGCCGCCGTGAAAAGGCAGGTATTCTCATCAGCACCATCGGTCTTGCCGCAGGCACCATAACTCAGTTCGGCGTGTTTATTTTCAGCGCATATCTTGCTCTTTCGGGCAAGGGAATAACCGCAGGTACCATTATTCTTTTCGTTCAGCTTGTAAACTTCATAATCTCCCCCATAAGTGAAGTACCGGTTATTCTTTCCGAGCGTAAAGCGGCGAAGGCTCTTATTCAAAAGCTTTCCGATGCACTCACCGAGAATATCCGTACCGAGGGAAATGTGAATATCAAAGCTCTTGAAAAGGGCATTGAAATGCGTAATGTGACCTTCGGTTACGATGAAGAAAAGACCATACTCAACAATGTTTCCTTTACCTTTGAAAAGGGTCGCAGCTATGCACTGGTTGGTGCTTCAGGCAGCGGAAAATCCACTCTTTTAAATTTGCTCATGGCAGGAAACACGGGCTTTGGAGGCGAAATTCTGTATGACGGTACACCTCTCCGTGATATAGACAGCGAGGCACTTTACGAGCTTGTTTCCGTGATACAGCAGAATGTTTTTGTATTCAATGCATCCATTCGTGACAACATCACAATGTTCAGCAGCTTTCCCGATGAAAAGGTAGAGAATGCCGCAACGCTTTCAGGTCTGTCCGCTCTTATTGAGCAGAAGGGCGAAGATTACCTCTGCGGCGAGAACGGCAGCGGTCTTTCGGGCGGAGAAAAGCAGAGGATTTCCATTGCAAGAAGTCTGCTGCGCAACTCTCAGGTGCTTCTTGCAGACGAAGCTACCGCAGCCCTTGACAGAGCAACCGCATATCAGGTAACCGATGCTATACTCAATCTCGACGGCATCACACGAATCACCGTTACACACGCTCTCGATGAAAGTCTTCTTCGCAGATACGACTGCATACTTACACTCAAGGCCGGAGAAATTATCGAAAGCGGCAGCTTCTCTGAGCTCATGGAGAAGAAAGGATATTTCTATTCACTTTATACTGTTTCACAGTAAAAAAACTGTGTATTGACATTGCTCTCTGTTTTTTGTATCATGAAAACATCTAAGAGTATTGGAGGAAATAAAGTGAAAAAACTTATTCTGTGTATCTTTCCCCTTCTGGTGTTTCTCATATGCGGCGGACTGTCCGCATTGAACTACGTCAAGATCAAGGACACCATTGACTATCAGAAAACTTTTAAGTCAACCACTGCCGTAGTAGTCGACAAGCGCATAATTATTGATACAAACGGCTTGCACGCCATAACCTTCGACTATGAGGTTGACGGCAAGGCTTATACCGGAAAAATCCATACCAAGCAGCGCAGCCACCGTTATTCACGAATCCCCTCTTTTGCAAGGACAATCTACCATGTCGGAGATGTAACCACCATATGGTATGACCCTGCTGACCCAACGATTATCAGAGGCGGCAAGCCTTCTCCCTGGCTGGATATATTTATGCCTATGGTAGTCGGCATGACCATGGTCGTCTTGTATATTGCTGCTTTGATTCGTGTCGGGATTAAAGATAAGAAGAAAAAGAAGAAGGAAAAATCAAAGGACGGCAGACATCATGACGACGACGATGACGACGATGATGACGACGATGATGACGACCATGATGATTGATTGAAAAAAGGCTGTGCATACGCACAGCCTTTTTCTTTATTCAGCATTTTCTTCAAGCTTTTTGCCTGTTTCAAGCAAAGTCTTTTTAGCATAAGCCGTTGCCTTTGCAACTGCACCCTCCTCAAAGGGTACTGCCAGATCTGCGGTTTTCAGCAGGCTGAGGTAATTAAGCGAGCCGCCTGCCTTGCAGAGTGCGTGGTAGTCATTCCATGCCTTTTCTCTGTCCTCTGCCGCTCTTGCGCCCAATTCAAGAGCACCCATGGTGGTCAGGGTGTATTCGATGTAATAGAAGGGATAGAGGAAAATGTGGTGCTTGTGATACCACCAGCCGCCTTTTTCAAAGAAGTCGATTCCGTCCCAGTCTCTCCATGGCATATACTTCTTCTCAAGCTTCCTCCACTCTGCGGTGCGCTGTTTCGGGGTAAGCTTCGGGTTTTCGTAGATTATATGCTGGAATTCATCCACTGCAACGCCGAAAGGCACAAAGGTCAGTGCCTCCTGCATATGGGAGAAGCGGAATTTATCAGCTTTTTCACCGAAGAAGGATTCTGCGTAAGGATAGGAAAACTGCTCCATTGCCATGGAGTGAATCTCTGCAATATCCATGCCCGATGACCAGTAAAGTGCCGTGGGCTGATTCTTCATTGCGCTGTAGCCTGCAAAGGCATGACCCATTTCATGAGTCAGCACACGCACATCTCCTGCGGTGCCGTTGAAGCAGGAAAATACAAAGGGTGCGTTGTAATCGGAAAGCATGGTCATGTAGCCCGATGCAGCCTTGCCCGGACGGTTTGTAAGATCCATGAGCTTATGGTCTATCATGAAATCAATAAACTCTGCGGTTTCAGGGCTTATATCGTGATACATGGCTCTTGCCTTTTCAACAAGTTCCTCTTCAGTACCGATTGGGTTTGCATTGCCGTCGGTGAAAACCCTCTTTTCATCGTAGAATTTAACCTTGTCTATTCCAAGGCGTCTTGCCTGCATTTCGTAAAGAGTCTGACAGAAGGGTGTCAGCTCTCTGAGTACCTGCTCACGGAATGCGGCAACTTCCTTTACTCCGTAATCGCTGTGCTGTTGATTGATATAGCCGAGAGGAATAAAGTTATCATATCCCATTCTCTTTCCCATCTTATGGCGTATCTTTACAAGGGAGTCGAAAATCTTCTCCATCTCCCTTTCATTCTTCTCAAAGAAGCCCGAATATGCCTTTGCCGCTGCCTTGCGCATTTCTCTGTCGTCATGCTCGAAGTATTTGGTAATACCGTAGATATTGCGCTTTTCTCCGTCAAATTCTATCTGAGCGCCTGCAATAAGCTTCTGAAATTTTGAACACAGCTTTGCTTCCTTCTGCATGAGGAAAATAAGCTTTGCATTGAATGAGGAAACTGTTCTTTTTATGCCCGCAATAAGCTCGTCGCCGTATTCCTTTCTGATATCTTCAGCATAGGGACTTGCCAGCGCAGCTTTGTAAAAGCCCAGCATCGAAAGGCTTGCAAGGGGAGTTTCCTTGTTTATTACGGCCTGTTCGTCTTCGTAAAACTTATCCTTGGTATTGATTGTGTGCCTGATATGGGCAATGGTGGACGCAGTCTGGAAGGGCTTGATAAGGCCTTCAAATTCCTGAATCGTGCTGCGGTATTCCTCGTAGCTTTTTGACTTTTTAAGCTTCTTGGTAAGTGCCTTTATATTTTTCTTGAGAAGTGCAAAATCAGGTCTTTTATATTCTATTTCGGGGAAAGTGAAATTCTTCATTTAAATTCTGCCTTTCTTTTCATTTTGTGAGTATTATAGCACAGAATGGGCACATATGCAAACACCGCAGAGCATTTGCTCTGCGGTGTTCTGTTGAAATTTTATATTTCGTTGTGAGAATCCTTCGTGTTCTCATCTTTCTCTGCAGTATCTTTATTCTGCTTCTTCTCAGCAGAATAAAGACCGGCAACACTTCCACCTGCTCCGAGCAGACAGGAAACAATACCTGTACCCAGATAAATAAGCTGGTCATCAAGCACCTTTTCCTTTACCATGTATGTAAATCCATGTCTGTAGCACTCGTCGATGGTCGGTCGCTGCTCTATTCCTATTTTGCCAAGATAATACTGCTCTCTGAACAGGTCATGAACACTGTTTACAGCACACGGATACCACGCCGCAGCTATCATTATCATGCTTATTATCAGTGCTGACAGAGCACCCTTGAAGCTCAATCTGTTTCCAAAGCTTTTATACATAGATACAGCCGCCATTGATGCCACTGCACCAACTGCGCCCGATATGAATCCCATATTATAGAACAGATACCATGTAGCCGCCGAAACACAGGAAACAAGAAATGCACCCAGAACACCTTTGAAATAGTGTTCCCTGCCATCGTCCTTTTTTACCTTTTTCTTCTTTGATGATGCTTTGGGAATATATCTTTTATCCTTTATTTTATCCTGAGGATAATTCTTCATATGATATCTCTCCTCAATTACATTCTTATCTCACTTTTGAAAAACTGCTCCTGAAAATGAACCGCTTTTTCTATTTCTTCTTTCGTAAAGGTCATTCCTTCAGGCGCAGCCACCCATTTCTCCTCCACGTCGTCAAAGCGGTGGATTATGGCTATTATTTTTCCCGTGAAGGTACTGAGCGGTACATCGACCCCCAGCACATAGGCGTCCTGCCAATCTCCGTCAGGTGCCATAACACCTTCCACATAGCCGTAATTAACGGGATAAATCATATCAGGATGCTTCGGATGACGGGAACCGAGGGGTCTGTCCATTGTTACTGTTACGGTTTTTCCTATCATCTGTGCACACCTCCTTGAAGCGTAAAAACATGATACCACACACCATGGACAAATGCAAATCTGCTTTTATCAACTCAGTTCCCGAAAAAGGTTGACAAGTGTAGTCCGACGTGTTATTATAGGTTTACAAGAGTAGTCCAAAAGGAGTGTGAACTATGGACAGACAGATTCATGCAGGAGAACTTAAAATAATGGAATATCTGTGGGAAGAATCCCCCAAAACCCTCATGCAGATTGTAAAAGCCATGAACGAGCAGGTCGGCTGGGCAAAAAGCACCGTCACGACTATGGTAACGCGTATGGAGTCAAAGGGTCTTCTCCGCTTTGAGGAAGGCGGCAGAGCAAAGCTTATTTTCCCTGAGGTAACAAGAGAGGAAGCCGCTTCACAGGAAACCGCTTCACTTATTGACAGAATGTTCGGCGGAAGTGTTACGTCCCTTGTGACTCAGTTTGTAAGCAGCCGCCCTATCAGCAGACAGGAGATCGATGAGCTTTATGAGCTGCTGAAAAAGGCTGAGGCAGAAGCACCAAAGGAGTGATACTGTGACAGAAATTATTATCACATCATCATTCCTCATTCTGATTATTACAGCATTGCGATTTCTGCTGCGCCGCCATTTGTCACCGACTGTAATATATTCCCTTTGGGCAATCGCCGCACTGCGGCTGCTTCTCCCTTTTTCCGTCGGGCAATCTGAATTGAGCCTAATGAATCTGTTTGATTTTCAAAGATCAAGCCAGGCTGCGGTTACATTTTGGCAGCCGGAGAATCCGGGCGAATCCGAATATATCGAGCCTGATTCAATATCCTATGAGATTGCAAACACCGCTAAGGCAAACTCGGTAAATAATTCCGCATTACCTGTTCTGAACCTGATATGGCTTTGCGGAATATCTGTAACTCTTGCATTTTCTATAGTCAGCAATATCAGAATGTATTCACGTTTGAAGGCTTCTCGAAAAGAATTGCACGACCCCGACTCCCCTCTGACGGTATATGCAGCAGAGGATTTATCCTCTCCTCTTTTATTCGGCTTTGTAAAACCCTCCATATACATAAACAGCTTTGCCGCAGATGACAGCACGAGATATAAATACGTAATAACTCACGAGCTTGCCCATTATCGCCACGGAGACCATCTGTGGGCGCTTATTCGTATTCTGTGTCTCGCTGTTCACTGGTTCAATCCCCTTGTATGGCTGGCAGCGTATCTGTCCCGTCAGGACAGCGAGCTTGCCTGTGACAGTGCCGTTATAAAGGCCGTGGGCAATGAACACAGTCTAGAATATGGGCGTACCCTTGTGGATATGCTCAACGTCCGTCACTTGGCATCTGATATGATGCTTACATCCACCACCATGAGTTCAGACACCAAATCAATAAAGGAGAGAATCACAATGCTTAAAAACAGACCCAAAACTCTTATATGGACTGCCGCAGCAGCTGTCATCGTCGTCGCTGTGGCACTGGTCATCACCTTTACCGCTCCCAAAGCTTCGGCATCTGATACCATCTGGGACGATACCTCTCTGCAGTATCTTCTTGAGGATGTGCCTGTCTTCAATAGCGGAGATATTGAAGAATATGCCCATTACGTAAAAGGCAATGTATATGAAGGCGACAGATTTATTCCTGACGGATATGTCGCAGTGACCGATATGCTCATCATCCAGATTGAAAACGTTTCTCCCGAATATGTTTCCGAATATGTAGAGACTCTCACAGGCGCAGACTTCACCTATTTTGCGGAGAAACTGCCCGGTGACCCCGAAACTCCCAATTTATTCATTGCCTACAATGCTGCTGCAAACGGCACGGGAATACAGCTTGAAGTGCAGGACGGCACAAATCTTCAGCTGACCGTATTTGCTCAGGGCGACGGCTGCAATGGAATATATGATCCTATCCCCAAGGGCTAAAGCAAAAAGGGTGTTCATGCGAACACCCTTTTTTATTATTTGTGTCTGCCGCTTTCCTTCCATTTCCTTGCAAAAATAATTATTATCTTATGCCCGTTATGAATATTTCAAAGCCGATAGTCACAAGTATAATTCCACCGAAAACAGATGCTTTTTTCGAGGCTTTCGTGCCGAAGGCTCTGCCGATAAAAAGCCCTGCTGTGCAGATAAAAAATGTTACTGCTGCAATTATCACGCAGCAGACAAATGCCATTGCAAAGTTATAATCGGAAATGGTAAATCCCACCGAAAGAGCATCAATGGATGTGGCTATACCCTGCAACGCAAGGGTTTTCAGCCCTACAGAGGGCGATTTTCCGGAAGAATTTTCTCCTGTGACTCCTTCCACCAGCATTTTGCTTCCGATAAATGCGAGAAGTACAAGTGCGATAAATGGTATATACGTTTCAAATGCAGTAAAAATACTCACCATTGTATGTACGCACACCCAGCCTGCAACAGGCATCAGAAACTGAAAAAAAGAGAAAACGCCTGATACAAGGCTCATTTTCCCTGTTTTCATTTTCGGCTCGTTGAGTCCGTTTGCAAGGGACACGGAAAAGGCATCCATGGCAAGCCCTGCTCCAAGAAATATGCTTTTTATGAAAAATGTGAAATTCCACATGGCAAGGTACCTTTCTTTGATATCATGTCTTATATATATTTGAAGTCTGCACATGATATTCTTTGCAGAAAGGGGCTTGCACGAAAAAACACCCACTGCCTTCTGGCAGTGGGTGTTGAACATATCAAAAGTTAAATTACTTAACCTCGACAGTTGCGCCAGCTTCCTTAAGCTGTGCTGCGAGTGCCTCTGCATCTTCCTTGGAGAGACCTTCCTTAACAGTCTTGGGAGCTCCTTCAACGAACTCCTTGGACTCCTTAAGGCCAAGACCGGTGATACCACGGATAACCTTGATAACGTTCATCTTGTTGCCGCCGTCGTTAACGAGAACAACGTCGAACTCGGTCTTCTCTTCAACAGCTGCTGCTGCGGGGCCTGCTGCTGCTACAGCAACGGGTGCTGCTGCGGAAACATTGAACTTCTCCTCGATAGCCTTAACAAGCTCGGAAAGCTCGATAACGGTCATTTCTGCGATAGAATCGATAATTGCAGTAATCTTTTCAGACATTATAGTTTACCTCCATATGTGTTTGTTTTAAAATTTAAATAAGATTAAGCCTCAGCGGGTGCTTCAGCTTCAGCAGGTGCGCCGCCCTTAGCGTCGGCAACAGCCTGTACAGCACGTGCAACAGAAGCGATGATGCTGTTGCAGGTACCTGCGATGGTAGCAAGAAGCTGATCTCTGCTGGGGAGCTTAGCAAGAACGTTGACTTCCTCAACGGAAATTGCCTTAGCATCCATGTAGCCCTTCTTAACGACGAACTTCTTGTTCTTCTCAGCATAATCACAAAGGATTCTTGCTGCGTCGGTGTACTCGCTGCTCATTGCGATAGCGGTGGTACCCTCGAGAACATCGTCAAGGCCGGGAATCTCAGCGATTTCAGCAGCTCTCTTGAGCAGGGTGTTCTTAACAACACGGTACTCAACGCCAGCCTCACGAAGCTCCTTACGAAGCTTGGTGCCGTCTGCAACGGTGATTCCCTGATAAGAAACGATAACACCTGCGGTGGAGTTCTTGAGCTTGTCAGCAAGCTCAGCTAC
>JAZUNN010000071.1:0-10361 GCA_045604155.1 Acutalibacteraceae bacterium | reverse complement strand
GAGGACATGGGCATTGCTACGTTTCCGTTAAGTCTGCCTGTGATTACTCCGTCTTCGTTTGCCTTGAACTTATATCCGTCCTTTGCTCTGAAAGTGACAGTCACTGCGTAATCGCCTGCATCAAAGGTGTCATTCTCGGTGAGTTCCTTGGTAAGATATTCGTTCTCTGTGCTTACGTCCTTTGTCCACTTAATGCTGTCTACTGTGTAATTTGCATTTGCAGGTACAGTTGCTTCAAAGTCAGGTTTTTCACCGAATACGGGCATGGTGATGTCGGATGCTTCCACATCGCTGATTGCGATATTCTGAGATTCAGGCTCTTCTACAGAAGGCATGAGGCAGATTGAATAGGTGTCATATTCTCCGTCGTTGGTGATGGAGGACATGGGCATTGCTACCTCGCCGTTGAGTCTGCCTGTGATAACGCCATCGGCGTTTGCTTTGAACTTGTAGCCATCCTTTGCTCTGAAAGTGACAGTCACTGCGTAATCGCCTGCATCAAAGGTATCGTTTGCAGTAAGTTCCTTGGTAAGATATTCGTTCTCTGTGCTTACGTCCTTTGTCCACTTGATACTGTCTACTGTGTAATTTGCATTTGCAGGTACAGTTGCTTCAAAGTCGGGCTTTGCACCGAATACGGGCATGGTGATGTCGGATGCTTCCACATCGCTGATAGCTGTGTACTGAGATGCAGGCTCCTCAACTGAGGGCATGAGGCAGATCGAATAGGTGTCGTACTCACCGTCGTCAGTAATAGAGCATGCAGGCATTGCAACGTCACCGTTAAGTCTGCCTGTGATTACTCCGTCGGCATTTGCTCTGAACTTGTAGCCGTTATTTGCTCTGAATGTGACGGTTACTGCGTAATCACCTGAATCAAAGATGTCATTCTCGGTGAATTCCTTTATAAGGTACTCACTCTCTGTGCTTACGTCCTTTGTCCACTTGACGCTGTCCACGGTGAAGTTTGCATTCGCAGGAACAGTAACATCAAAGTCAGGTTTTGCGCCGAATACGGGCATATCGAGGTCGATTGCTTCAACATGGCTGATAGTTGTATTGGGGTCAGCGATTGAATAGGTGATAGTGATAATTATCACACTCTCGGCACCGACAGTAGGCAGAGCCTTTGCAGAAGCGATTCTTCCGTCGATATCGGCATCAACAGCAGGTGCGCCGTTACTTGTCTTGAATGCGCGTTCTGCGTAAGCCTTGACATATATCTCTGCTTTGTATTTTTTTCCTGCCTCGAAGGTGTCATTGGAAGAAAGCTCTTTCCCGTCGGAAACATCAGTCCAGACAACACCGCCGAGACCATAAGAAAAATCAACAGTATAGTCCTCTCCTGCAGATGTGGTGACTCTGAAATCGGGGTGGGCGCCTGCGGTGGGCTTTTCAAGCTCATAAACAGATACGCTGTCGATTACAGTCAGTTCTGCTTCAGGCTTAACTTCGGGGTCGGGCTCGGAATTATCTGAGGAGGAAATTACAGTATTGGCTGCAGGCACTGTTTTGACGGGGGTGTTCTCGGGCTCTGCAGGCAGGTCACTTTCGGAAAATGCCGAAGTGACTTCGGGAGAGGTTTCCGCAGCAGCAACGGGCATACAGCCGAACATCATGCAAAGAGCCAGCAGTATGCTGAGGGCTGCTCTGAGTCTGAAGCGTTTATTGCTGTTTTTCATACTTATTGCTCCTTTCGGCAAAAAAATGCGATGAAACTGCAATTTTTGCCATGCATTTATTAAGCAGACCAAGCCCGAGCTTTGTTTTTATGCAAAGTCCGAGCTTGATTCAGTTTTTATCCTTGATTAATGCAGAAAAGCTTATTTCTTGTCTCCAAGGGGCAGGAATTCTGCGATTGCGCCTGCAAAGCCTGTTGCGGGCATGGTCTGGAGAACGATGGTGCCGGGGCCTGTGATGACGGTATTGAACATACCCTCACCGCCGAACAGCATATTCTTGAGACCCTTGTTCATCTGAACATCCATGGTGCAGGTTGCGGACATTGCGGCGAGATAACCGTTGTCGATGATCATGGACTGACCTGCCTCGAGCTCATACTCAACAGCACAGCCGTCGATCTCGATAAGAGCGGTACCTGTACCGGAGAGCTTCTGCATGATGAAGCCTTCGCCGCCTACAAGACCTGCGCCGAGCTTCTTCTGGAAGAATACAGAAAGCTCAACGGTGTCGTCACTTGCAAGGAAGCCTGATTTCTGAACGATCATTTCCTTACCGGGACCTATCTCATATGCGCGGATGGAGCCGGGGAAGCTGGAAGCGAATGCTATCATGCCTTCGCCGCCCTCAGAGGTGAATCTGTTCTGGAATGCAGACTCGCCGCTGAATGCTCTGCCGATCATCTTGCCGAGACCGCCTGTACCCTTGGTTTCCATCTTGATATTGGGGGTCATCCAGCTCATGGAGCCTCTTTCACTGATAAGAGCATCTCCGGGCTCAAGGGTGCAGATTGCTACGGGCAAAGGTTCTCCAACGATCTGATATTTCATAATTATATCCTCACTTTCAATTATTGTTTATGTTTTGTGTCTGAAATAATTTATGCTTCAAGAGTTCCGAGAATTGCGAGAAGTCCTTCATCATCGAGGGTGATGGTGCCGTCGGTGCCGAAGAAAACAGTTGCCTGATACTGTACGCCGTTCATGTCGTCAGTCCAGAGGTTTGCGGTCTTGTCACCGAGCATACCTTCTGCGGTAAATCCGTGCCATGTGAAGGAGCCGACCTTGATGTCGTCAAGCTTCTCAGCGTTGTCATACCATGACATATCGGGAGTCATAAGAGATCTGCCTTCACCGTAGAAGTCGATCTTTACATAGGGCTTGCTGAAAATATCCCATTCACTTTCGCCGCCCTTGCATATCTGGAGTGCATCTGGATCCAGTGCGTCGGGCTCGATGTCGGTTACGGGGAATGCTTTCCAGCCATTGGGAACAAGAGCCTTGAAAGCGCCTGTATCGTACATTTCGCCATCAACATCGGGAACTGCGGCAGAACCTGCATCGCTGTTATCGGAAGCGTCGCCTGCCTCCTCCCCTGCTTCGCCGTAGAATATTGCAGAAGAAGCATCGGGGATCGCATCAACGGTTGTGATCTTTACAGCGCCCAGGAGAGCAATAAGCTCTTTGTTCTCAGCAAGAGCTGCAGCCTTTTCGGTTGCATCGGCAGCATTCTGATCAAGCTCAGGAGGAATTACATGAACCAGGAGAAGCTGATTTCCACCGTTATCAATGGGCAGATAAACGGTAAGCCAGCCGCCGTATACACGCCAGAAGCCGTCGAGACCTCCCACGTTCATATCGCCATAGGTCAGAGGATTGTCGCCGTATTTGTCCTTGACAGACTGCTCAACCTCTGCAAAGCTTGCACAGCCTTCGCCGTCTGCGTTGTAGGAATTGGAGAAGTGTTCAAGCTCAGGCTGAATGGAGAACTTGCCGTCGGCATAGATAGCCGCACGACCGACCCAGTTTGCCCAGAACTCAGAAGAATCTTCGGTTGCTGTATATACATCCACAGGATAATAGACGGTTGCTGCAACATTGTTGAATTCGTCTATTATCGATGTTGCGCTTACTTCCATGCCGTCATAAAGCGTTTCAGCCTTTGCTCCGCCGCCTGAGCCGCCGTTATCGCAGGCACAGCCGCCTCCGCAGCCGTTGCAGCCGCCGAATGCAAGGAACAGAACAAGGAAAAGGACTATTGAAAGAATAGATACGACTCTTATGTTCTGCTTGCTTTTGAACATATCCTTAAAGCCTGCCAAAAGCTTTGTGAAAAAGTTTTCGTTATTCATTTATATGTTCACCTCTTCCTTAGTCTAGCTTATACATCTGGCAGGGGATTCCGACGCAATCATCTTCGTCCCAGAAGTTGCACAGAGTGACTGTGGCATCGCCGCCATCAAAATTTATTCCTCTGAAGAACAGGTTTATTTCACGTGTTTCACCGGGTGCGAGATCGGAAAGATACTGTTCACCGTAACCTTCCATGCCGCCTGTGACATTTGTAAGTTCGTATCCGTCCTGCTCTGCATATACCTCATAGAAGGATGATGCATAGGCTGTATCGGAGCTGTTGTTTGTCTGGTTGAGGGTGATTACAAGATACCTGGTGCCGTATGCGTCCTCGTAAAGATTGTAATCTATGATCTCAATATAAGCTTCGTCAACAGTGCCTGTTATAGGCTCCTCAAGGCCGGTGCCCTCAGGTCTAACAAAGCCATCGGAACCTTCGGAATCTTCATCGTCGTCCTGCTGAATATCGTCATTGCCGACCGCATCTTTACCGTCATTCTTTGTGTCGGAATAGCCTCCCACAGGAGCTCCTGCGTCCTTAGGAGCACAGCCCTTTGATGCAAATGCCAGACCAATGGCAAGACCTGCCACCAGAACAAGGATTATTGCCATCTGAATGGGATATCCTGTGAAAAGTTTTTTGCCAACCCTGACATCTTTCTTCCACTGGGGATCCATCCATTCGCCGCCGTACCTGAATTCCTCAGGCATTTTCGGCAGTGGCGGGATTGTGTTGTTGGCTTCCGTCTTTTCTCTGATTATCATTTTGGGGATATTTGAGTAGACGGTGCCGCTGTTGTTGCTCATAACATTGCCTCCTCATTTATATGGTATATAGATTTTTTTACACTGTTTTATCAGCACCTGTTCAGACTGCGGCACATTCTATTATTTCGCCTTTTTCGTGCCGTCCATCGTACTTGCGCTGCAGCACAGGTTCACCATGCTCTTTCAGCTTGCCTGCGCAGGAGATGCACATATCCAGATCATCGCACACAAGGAAACAATGATCGCATACAAGCCTTCCGCATATGGGGCATAGGCTGAAATGCTTGCCGACCTGTTCGACAGCAAGGGTTTGCGCCATTGTTCTTTCTCTTTCGTAAAGCGCTTTGTAAATTACAACCTTTTCGTCCGTTTCCGGTGTAAGCCCTGCCTTTGAAAATCTCACGCTTTTGCTTCTGATCTGATCACCGCATTCGGGACATATGAAGCTGAAGCTGAAGCTTTCGGCAGAAGAACAATCGATCAATTGCCCGGGTTGGATATGAGACATCTTCATAAGAAATTCCACCACCTTATTATTTACTTATATATCTACTCTTTTGAAAACAATATTACTGCATCTTTGTATATCAGGTATTTTCATATATCTGCAATATTTTGTATATGTACGAAAACATCTGATAAATGAAAATGAGCCGCCGCCAATCTGCGACGGCTCATAATCTCATTCATTATTTTGCCTGAACACTGCCGAGAATCTCAAGAAGACCTGCGTCGTTGAGGTCGATTGTATTCTCGCTGCCAAAATATACAGATGCCTGATACTGAACACCTTCAGCCTCGCCTGTCCAGAGGATAGCGAGCTTGCCGCCCATGAAATCTTCTGCAGTAAAGCCCTTCCAGGTGTAAGCGCCTGCTTTGATGTCATCAATAACAACTGCGTTGTCATACCAGGATGCATCGGGTTCCATAAGGGTGGTTTCGGGACCATAGTAGTTGATCTGAACATAGGGCTTGCTGAAAAGATCGAATTCAGTCTTGCCGCCCTTGATGATCTGAATGACATCAGGATCTACTGCGTTTTCTTCTTCAGCCCACATATCGGTTACAGTGAACGCTTTCCAGTTAGAAGGAACAGATACGGTGAAGCTTCCTACATCAAAGGGTTCACTCTTGCCGCCGGACTCGCCCTTGCCGCAGCCTGCAAATGCTGCTGCGCAGATGACCAATACCATTACGATTGCCAGAATTTTTTTCATTTTGTTTACCTCCGATTTTTGTGATTTGTGCCTTTGCTGTGTTAAAGTGTACATCGGTTTTTCATGGAAATAAATGCTCCCGGGTAGTATTTCGAGGCATTTTTACCCAATATACTACCGAGTAGTAGACAGAATCGTGCTATTTTGTTCGCTCAATTTGTGCATTTTGCCAATTAGCGCAAATTACTGCTGTTTTCTTAAGCATAAAAGGAATCCGACAAATTTTTCGGATTCCTTTTAAATTACAATTTTTAAGCTCTGCCTCAGGCTGCAAAACAGCCATCTTTAACCATGCTTTTCGATCTACACACTATTATTTGAAATCTCATCAATGCGTCCGCACCGACGATAGAGGTCAATATAGAGCAGCAGTTCTTCACGTGTGGAGACCTCAAGTTTTCGGTTGATATTTGTGTTGTGCTTTTTTACTGTATTAACACTTATAAATGCTGTTTCAGCAATCTGATTGATATCATATCCGTCTATATAATACTGCAATATGGTACGTTCAGTTGTGGTGAGAGTTTCTACTCTTGCGGTGAATGTTCTGAACAGCACTTCAATGTTCGGAGGAAGACTTCCTTCGCCCTGAAGCTGCATTTTATCTCTTACAAACTGCATAAGCTTGTCTATTTCCTCTATGCCTGAATGCTGTTCTTCCGTAGCGGAATCCTTCTGTATGCGTTCTATGGCACCAACGATAGGTGAAACAAAACGTTTTGAAAGATAATGTGACAATGTTATGGCAATAAGCAGGAATGCGAGGAATCCAAGTGTCCAGCCTACACGTTCAATCCCTGCAGCACGGTTGAAGCTGTTTTCAGGAAGCATGATAACAACAGACATCGGAACATCATATGTGGTCCGTGCGCTAAGATGTTCATGTATTCCCAGATATCTGTCATTATCCAGCGAATATATACTGAAATGTTTTCCTTCTTTTATCTTCATTTTGCCGCTTGAAGGAAGATATACATCTTCAGACTGTCCTGCCATGGCTTCAGACATATCTGCAAGACTGCCTCTGCAGGGCATAAGTACTGTCATTGTATCTCCGTATGCCGTATCAGCTGAAGAATAGGATAATCTGAAATACAGATCACTTATTTCTATGCCGCATACACCGCAGACATTTCCGCCGCCGTCAAGAATCGGAACACACAGAAGCACTACGCTTTCCCATGTGTCATTAAGTTCCATACGCTCTGTCCAGATACATCTGTCTGCCAGACGTCCTTCGGTGCTGTTCATTGTTTTCAGGTATCCGTCAAACACCGAGGTATCGAACTCAAGATTCCAGCGGTTGTGCATTTCTATCTTCTTGCTTCTTGCGATTTCCGGTGCTCCTCTGAAAAGCACGGTATGCTTGTTGGTTGTATTTACACCGCTGAGGTCGGAATATCTCAGATATAAACCTGCACGGGATGTATCTGATTGCTCAATGGCTGTATTTGATGTAATGTCAAAAACCATGTACACACCGCTGCACTTTGAGGTCTGCAGGGTATTGTTAAGCACATCATATATTCTGTTCTCAAGACAGGCTATCATTTCCGGGTTGTCATTGAGCTGAGAAAAACTCATATTGTTTTCCACAAGGAAATCTGACAGTTCTTTTGACAGCTTGCCGGACATCGAAATACTCTGTGCTTCAAGGGTATCCATGTGTTCTGTAAGAGCTGTTACAGTGTTCTGCTGCTGAAGCTCAAGAGTATCCCTCAGCTTTACCTGCGAGTTTGAGAACACACCCATAATGCTCAGCACAAGCATTATAACCGCAAGAATAACAGCAAGCATGCTGATCCAATAAAGATTCAGCTTATGCCTCATGCTGACTTCCTGCTTGTTGGCGGCTGCCAGCAGTCTGAATTTCTTTTTCATTTGTTCAAACATCTGCAGTCACCGTCCTGATTATTCTATCCTATATAGTCCTTCTTGAAGTTTTCAAGTGTGGTTTTTACAAGCTCGTCAGCAGAACCTTCTTTATTGAGATATGCATTTCTGCCCTGGGTAAGCTTGCTGCGCACCTGCTCTTCAAATCGTGTTTCAAGATCAAGGTAGCTTTCAAGCTTGGGGGCATTATAAAATGTATATTCCTGCTGTGTCTCTATAAATGCATTGTAGAGAGATATGTATTTGGGATCTGTCAGATTTTCGATTGCATCGGGAAGATATTTCTCAAATGCTTCGGTTCTGACAGGCATATATCCAACTGATGTGACAAAATCAACGTTATGTTGTGCATCGGTTAACCACTTGAGGAAGGTTATGCAGGCTTCGGTTTTCTTCTCAGTGGATTTTACGGTACATACACCTGCGCCTCGCTGCATTACAAGCTTTTCTCCGTCCTCAAAAACAGGACATGGCATTGCGATAAGCTCAACCTTTTCAGATACATTGTTCGGGTAGGTTACTGTATCTGAATAATAAAGAACACTTGCAGAGGATGCAACGGAAACAATGGAATCGCCTGTTCTAAGAGGTTCGGTTGCATAGCCGCTCTGCAGCCAGACGCCTCCTTTGATGGTTGCTTTTGCATACGGTTTCCATGCTTTTTCAAACTTCTCACCAAAAGCAAGACCATCTCCTGCAAAAAAATCTTCTCCGAGAGATTCCACACCTACCTGGAAATAATCAAAATGATAGTCATGTACAAAGAAATTTTTTCCGTCATTTTTTATATCGGGAGTTTTTGCGTCAGTCCATTTATAATATTCGTCTGCAAGTGCAAAAAGTCCTTCCCATGTTTCAAGGTCAGAAAGCGTAGCTCCCGTGTCTGCTGCAAAACGATCAAAGTCTGTTTTGTTTACAAACATTATCTCGGTGGATTTGGCAACAGGAAGAACTGTCAGTCTGTCGTTTATAATACCCTCTTCTATGAATTCAGGAATGAACTCTGCTATCTCCTTTTCAGAGAAATAGTCATTGTAATCAACAAGTATGGTTTCATCCGGCATTGCCAGCACGGTTTTGGGATATGAAATGAACATATCCGGAAGTTCAGGTGCTCCGGGGTCATTGTATGCCGATGCCAGAACATTTTCATGTATGGTATTTGTGTTGGTAACACTTGTAACCTGAACCTTTATGTTTTGCTCAGCTCCCACTGTAGCATTGAATTCATCAATCAGTGCATTGAGAGGAGAATCCGCCTGACCTCCATATACATGCCACAGTGTCACTACCGTAGCCTTATCCTTTTTCTCACATCCGACACAGAGCAACAAAAGAACTGCGCACAAAAACAATGCAATGATTCGTTTTGCCTTATTCACTATTTATTTCTCCTTATATTTTTCTTACATATTCAATATATTAACACTTCACTCACACAAAAAACAAGGGGCTTTGATGATTTTTTTGCGGGACAATCCGGTCAAAAAAACACTTTCAATTTCCCCTGACAGTTAATTTCTCCTGAAGAAATATTTCCGGCGAAAATGTTCTAAAATCGCACAACACAAGCGATTTTCAGGATTATTGAATTACCGTCAGGAAAATGTTCGGATCAATAACACACCTCAATGATCGGGACAAGTTTGCAAATGAAGATCAATCACACTGCAATGCAGAAAAACAAATCGCAGTCCGGACAGGACTTGGTGAAGTCATGATACAAGCGTTTTGTTTTACTATTATTTCGACTAACATATTTATACTTTTCCGCATTGTTTTTTCGATTGAATTGCTCGTATTCACTGAAAAGAAAAAAGCCTTGAAATCGCATGATTTCAAGGCTTTTAATGGCGGGGGCAGAAAGACTCGAACTCTCGGCACGCGGTTTTGGAGCGACTGTCGAAAGTGCTGAAACCAGCATTGTTGCTGCGTTTTTCGCTGTTTTTATTAACGCTCTGAATTTTAACAATTCGCATAGCTAAGCCATTTTCCAAAGCTGCGCCCAAAAAGAACCGCGTGCCGCACCAAATAGATACGATCCCCGATTTTCACGATTGATGCTTTTTTGATGATGTAACGCCTTCTCTCCTTACCTAATATAATACCTCAGCTTTTTTGATGCTATAAACATTTCAACGGCAGACACTCTC
Organism: Acutalibacteraceae bacterium; assembly: GCA_045604155.1. Classification (GTDB taxonomy): domain Bacteria; phylum Bacillota; class Clostridia; order Oscillospirales; family Acutalibacteraceae; genus JAISGQ01. The sequence goes on along the minus strand of JAZUNN010000071.1, from coordinate 518 downwards.
CACATAAGTATCTGCCGTTGCTGTTGTGATGTTAGCATACCTGCAAACCTTTGTCAAACAGTTTTAAGTTCAGAATTTGAACCGCTGTAATCAAAGAATAAACTCAATTTAGACCTCGTTAGTTTTGCATCATTATCTGGATATTTAGATCATATATGAGCAGACTTAAATTTACAGGATTATTCTCGCAATATGCAAACATATTGGTACTGAGGGTGGTGTCTCCTGTATCAACATAAATATCCGCATTGATGAAACGCTTTATCTCAGGACTATAATATCTACTCTGGAGATAATATAATCCTGTTTCAGTATCATAGCGATAATTGCGATAGCGGTAAGGATTCTTAACACCAACTGTATCTGCAAGTGAACCTGTTGTAGAAATAAGCTTGCCCCAGGAATCGTAGAGGTATTCAACTACTATATTACCCTCAGAATCCGTCAGGGCGACAATATTCCCCTGCAGATTTGCAACGTAATAATATGTTGTGCCGTTGAGGGTCATGCTTACAAGA
>JAZUNN010000070.1:0-4970 GCA_045604155.1 Acutalibacteraceae bacterium | reverse complement strand
CCGATTTGCGCTATATCAAAATGCTATGTATAGCGGCATTATGTATCTTACAAAACGTGAAAGAATGTTTACTTCGTTTCACCGGCTCTGTGTTTGCTGACAATAGCAGCCAGCTCAAGCCTGCTGTGAACACCCATCTTTGGATATATCTTCTTGGTATGATCCTTTACAGTGTGTTCTGAGATAAAAAGAAGCTTGGCAATATCACCATTGGTATATCCAAGGCAGATAAGCTCTGCAACCTCACGCTCCTTTGGCGTAAGAACGTCAAGAGGGTCGCTGCTCTTTTTATCTAAAGCAGTTACCTCCTCATCCGATGCCTTATCAACAGGCGTTTCCGTTTCCTCTTTATCTTCGTTCCAGGCAGTCGCATCGACTGCCCCTTTGCGCAGGCCGAAAAGGAAAAACGGCTCAATCTGCATATAAACGAGCACAAGTACTGCCATGACTATTGCATAGACAAGGTACAGCATTGTCGGCGCACTGCGGAACGCTTCAACCATACTTCCCTGCACCAGTACAGCGCCAAGGGCAAGACCGATTATAACAGGCGAAATATACTTTGATGGATAGACCTTCATCAGGGAAGCACCGTACAGAGGGAGCATCTGACACGGCACCATTCCTATGCCGATCAGTCCACAGGCTATATATGCAAGGAAAGGAACCTGAGCAGAAGCAAGTATCAGAAGAAAGCCTACACCTCCAACTCCGACAAATATCGGTACAACGCGAAATGGGTGAATGTTCAGCTTCTTATAAAGGAAAAACAATACAAAACTGGCAATGGCATCAACCATATAGGTAATAAACACACCGCCTGAAACTTCTCCGGAGATAGCGGGACCTGAAACGCCCATCAGGGCGCAGATAAACACAAGCACATAGGCGCCGATCAGCAAATGCTTTGGAGCCGCAATGTCATCTTCTTTTTTGACGTATACCGGCAGTGCCTCCTTTTGGGCCGGCATACGCAGAAAAAAGATAAGCAGAGGTATCAGTGCGGCAACCGTAATAAAGCGGAAGGTCGGAAAAGAGATAGGTACAAAGTCGTTTTGAACCGCCGCAATCAAAATGAGTGAAACCCCGTAGGCAGCTGTCAGGTGCTTTACATTGCTTTCCTCCGAAAAGAAGTTGACCATTATGAATGTTTCAAAGCCAATCATCAGACAGCAGCAGAATATCTGCGCATATACAAGAAATCTCAAGGTATTGTCCGGCAGCGGCAAAAACAGTCCGACCGCTGTAAGCAATGCCGCACCGGTGACGATACGCTGTGTCCAGATTACCTTTTCGGACATAAATATCATCCAAAGGATAGACAGCACATAGCAGACCGCAATAAGCACTGTGGCATTGTCCATCGAAATAGGCAGCGGCGTTCTTCCGTTAACGGTCAGGGACGGCCCGATAAAATAGATAAACCCCATCTGCCAGAAGCAGAACATAGCAAAGCAGATAAGCTCCCACAACGGTTTATCCAGTCGCTTTTTCTGATTTTCGGAAAGAATAGGGTAATTCATAGATGCTGCTCCTTCTTGATATATTTTTTCTCCATAAAAAAACGTTATTCCCCCATATTTTTGCGAAATCCCCCGTTTTTTCTGGGTATCCCCCACAATATCCCCCCAACGTGGGATATACAAAAAGGAGAAAAAGTGTATGATTTAGATGGTACTTAAAATAAAATCTGTTCCACTTTCAGCTAATATTCTTAAAATTAAATATATCATATGGTATTTAATAATTCAAGGTATCTCCTGAGGCATCTGAAATCCCTCCAATACATACCCGTAAACAACATAGAAGGAGGTGCGGCATGAAGCAGTTATTCGAGCATATCAGAGTGGACGCAGAAACTTTACGCTTTTACGCTCAATGTTCGGTATGCGGCAAAAAACAATATGGAGCAAAGATACCAATTATATGCAGAAGAGTAAAAACTCTCTCAAGATGTGCAAAGGGAAAAGCCAGCAGATTAAGCCAGTCAGCATTCAATCACGCAAAGGCGGCTTCGGTTCAGTTTATTGCAATGGAATTCAACCTGTGCCGTAATTGCTTTCAATGGGTTTGCGATAATTGCTATGATATAAACAATGATGGCTGGCAATGCATAAATTGCTCGCAAAAACAACAGCTTGAGGATAATCAAAATACATAAAAAGGAGATACATAATGAAAAGGCTTATTTCGCTTCTTATTGCTATGATAATGATTTTCTCCCTTGCGGCCTGCGGAAAAAGCAATGCATCGTCTGATCGAGATGACAACAGCACTGATTCTTCCGACACGAACAGCAGCATCTCACAGTCCGACTTTTTCGAAGTTTATGAGAGATTCAACGAGCTTGTCGGCTACTGGAACGCCCCTGACGGGAATTTTATTATTGCCGATATGGAGGACAGCCACACAGCTTACCTCTGCATAGGAATGTGGGACACTGAATACTTCACCGGCTACAGCATAGTCACCGATCTTTCCTTCTCCTCCGAGGAGGAGCTGACAGCCGTTGTGACATGGGACAACAACGAAAACGATGTGGTTATCGACTGCTCACAGCTGTTGGAGAATAACCGGATCCGTGTCAGAATCGGGCAGGGAGACTGGGTACAGTATGTATATGCCGGTGCAATCGAGGTTCAGGCATACCAGCATTATCTGAACAGTATGCAAGGCAATGATGTCGGCTCGCAGCCCGATGCTTCCGCAGAGTTCGATTTCTTCGAGCTCTATGAGCAGTTCAGCAGGCTCGTTGGCTACTGGAATGCATCCGAAAACGACTTTGCTATTCTGGACATGGAAGACAGTCACACCGCCTGCTTTGCCTATGGTATGTACGAAACGGGATTCTGCACCGATTACGGCAGAATCAACAACCTTACCGCCTCAGGTGAAGATGCGTTTACAGCTCTTGTAACATGGACAAATGAGGAACAGGAGCTTATCATTGACTATTCGGGACTTGAGCGTGACGGGAAAATTCGTATAAAGCTCGGAAACGGCGAATGGAAGCAGTACACCTATGCAGGTGCAACCTTTGATGAGGCTTATCAGACTTTTTGTAACAATATGCATGGAACATAAATGCAATCATACTTGTACAGTATGGACAGATTAAAATTCTTGTCCATAAAAATATAATGAAATCAGGAGGAAATTATTATGGCATTATGTAAGAATTGTGGTGCTCAAATTGAGGATAATGTAAAATTCTGTCCGCAATGCGGAGCTACTGCTGAAAACATCGGTGTACAGCAGACTCAACCTCAGCAGAACGAGGCTGCACAGAACAACTTCTCAGCAAAATTCGCATCACTCAATAATACTGCAGACACCACTGCGGAGTTTGATGCAAATGACGTAAACCAAAACAAGGCAATGGCTATCCTTGCCTATTTGGGACCTCTGGTACTCATTCCAATCTTTGCCGCAAAGGGTTCAAAATTCGCCCGCTACCACAGCAATCAGGGTTTGCTTCTGCTTATCGCCTGCGCGGCATGGAGCATTGTATACAGCATTATAAATTGGGTTATCCTTGCAATTTCCTGGAGACTTTATTTCATCTCAAGCATCATTGGAATTTTCTCCATAGTATTTATCGTGCTGGCAGTCATCGGTATAGTCAATGCAGCCAACGGCAAGGCAAAGGAGCTTCCTGTAATCGGCAAGTATAAGATTCTTAAATAAGCTTAATGTCTCATGCAGAAAACACAGATTTAAGTCATTGACAGCACCCGGAGTGGTTTCGGAGTTTTACTGCTTCGGGTGCTGTTTTCGATTTGTAATCACAGGAAAACGCAATTTAAAATATGTGTATGTTAGGAGGGATATAGAATGGAAAAAACATCAGCTTCGGTAAATCTTAAAAAAATCACCTTATTGCATTCCAACGATATGCACGGCGACTTTATGGCCGAAAAGCTTGATGACGGTCTTCGTGGCGGTGTTTCCATGCTTTCAGGCTACATACAAAAGGTTCGCCATGAGGAGAAAAATGTTCTTTATACCATATCGGGCGACATGTTCCGTGGCTCTCTTATTGACAGTGAATATAAGGGCCTTTCAACCATCGAGATTATAAACATGCTGGGTCCCGATGTTGTTACACTGGGCAACCATGAGGTTGACTACGGTCTCGGTCATCTGCTGTTTCTTGAAAAATGCGCCCGTTTCCCCATCATAAACGCGAATATCTATATTACCACCAACCAGATCCGTCTGTTCCAGAGTCACACAATTCTTGAAATTGACGGAATGAGGGTGCTTTTTATCGGTGTTCTTACAGAGGAGGTTCTTGCGCAGACAAAGCAGGAGGAGCTTATCGGAACACTTGTTGATGTGCACGATGCGGCACAGGAAGTCGGCAGAATATGCAGCTGCTATCGTACGGAGGATATTGATTTCACCGTTCTTCTCACCCACGTAGGAATAGTTGAGGACCGAGTGCTGGCAGAGGCTCTTGATCCCAGCTGGGGTGTGGACGTCATAATTGGCGGCCACAGCCATACTCTGCTTGAACAGCCCGAAGTGGTCAACGGTGTTCCGATTGTTCAGGCTGTTACAGGCACCGACCAGATCGGACGCTTCGATATTATGATCGACACCGAGCGAAATACCGTAGACAGCTTTACCTGGGAACTGATTCCGATCAATGAAGAGAACTGTCCGAGAGATGCTGAAATCGAAAAGGTAATTGACAGATATCAGGAGGTAACGGACAGAAAATTCAGCAGATTCATCACAAGATTTGAGCGTCCGCTGACTCACCCCTGCCGCGACCGCGAAACCGAGCTTGGCAGGCTGTTTGCAGACGTTCTGCGTGACGGTCTGGGTGTTGACCTTATGCTGGTAGGCTCCGGCAGTGTGCGCAAGGATAAAATGGGACCTGTCGTAGATTACGGTGAGTTGCTTGAGGTTTATCCGTACAATCACGAGGTTTACCGTATTCAGATCGACGGTGCTCAGCTCAA
>JAZUNN010000069.1:0-19002 GCA_045604155.1 Acutalibacteraceae bacterium | reverse complement strand
GCTGTTGCTGAAGCAGAGGCTGTTGCTGAGGCTGAGGATGTAGTTGAAGCAGAGGCTGTTGCTGAGGCTGAGGATGTAGTTGAAGCAGAGGCTGTTGCTGAGGCAGAGACTGTTGCTGAGGCAGAGACTGTTGCTGAAGCTGAGACTGTTGCTGAAGCAGAGGCTGTTGCTGAGGCAGAGACTGTAGTTGAAGCATAAAACATTTTTCATTATCTGAAATACATTAATCTGTTATCGCTCTCCGCATCTTCTGATGCGGAGAGCTTCTTTTTTCCAAAAACCATATCAAATATTGATATCATTTCATAAAGTCAAAAATTTTATTGACTTTTTGTGTTTTCTTATGGTGTCTTAAATGTCGATAGACAAAAGCAAATGATAATGATATTATTAATCTGTACTATTTTGATTATGATGTTTAATTATCAAGTCCGGAGGTTGTTGATATGAAAAAAAGAGAATTCTGGTTTGTTGTAGGCTCTCAGCTTCTTTACGGTCCTGAGGTCCTTGAAACTGTTGACAGAAGATCCAAGGAAATGGCCGAAGAAATGAGCAGATATCTTCCCTATCCCCTTGTTTACAAGGTAACTGCAAAATCCAACTCTGAAATCACCGACGTAATCAAGGAAGCCAATTACTGTGATGACTGCGCAGGTATCATTACCTGGTGTCATACATTCTCCCCCAGCAAGATGTGGATAAACGGACTTGCCAATCTTCAGAAGCCCTGGTGTCACCTTGCAACTCAGTACAACATTGAAATCCCCAATGAAGAAATCGATATGGATTTCATGAATCTCAATCAGGCTGCACACGGCGACCGTGAGCACGGCTTCATCGGCGCAAGACTTCGCACTCCCAGAAAGGTTGTTGCAGGTCACTGGAAGAATGAAAAGGTTCACAAGCGTCTCGGCGACTGGATGAAGGCTGCTGTCGGTGCTGCTTTTTCAAAGGAACTGAAAGTCATGCGCTTCGGCGATAACATGCGAGAGGTCGCTGTTACCGAAGGCGATAAGGTCGAGGCACAGATAAAGCTGGGCTGGCAGGTAAACACATGGGCAACAGGCGATCTTGTAAAAGAGATGAATGCTGTTACCGAAGCTGAAATCGACGAGCTTATGGCTGTTTACACTGCCAATTACGATATTGCAACTGATAATACCGATGCTATCCGCTATCAGGCAAGAGAAGAAATTGCCATGAAGAAAATGCTGGAGAGAGAAGGCTGCATGGCTTTCTCCAATACCTTCCAGGATCTTTACGGCATGGAGCAGCTTCCCGGTCTTGCTTCACAGCACCTTATGAGCCTTGGCTATGGCTACGGCGGTGAAGGTGACTGGAAGGTTGCAGCAATGACCGCTGTTATGAAGGCTATGGGTGAAGGCGGCAATGGTGCTTCTGCATTCATGGAGGATTACACCTATCACCTTGTCGACGGCGAAGAGTACAGCCTTGGCGCACATATGCTTGAGGTCTGCCCCTGCCTTGCTGCAGGCAAGCCCAGAATCGAGACCCATCACCTCGGTATCGGCATGAACGAAAAGGATCCTGCACGTCTTGTATTTGAAGGCAAGGAAGGCGATGCTATTGTTGTTTCCCTTATTGATATGGGAGGCAGAATGCGTCTTATCTGCCAGGATATCGTCTGTGTAAAGCCCATTATGGAAATGCCCAATCTCCCCGTTGCAAGAGTTATGTGGCGTGCAATGCCCGATCTTACAACCGGTGTTGAATGCTGGATTGCTGCAGGCGGTGCACATCATACCGTTCTTTCATACGATGTAACAGCTGAACAGATGCGTGACTGGGCAAGAATGATGGATATCGAATTCGTTCACATCACAAAGGATACAACTCCTGAAAAGCTTGAAGAAGAGCTTCTTGTAAAGGATCTTATCTGGAAACTGAAATAAATTTCTGTTCTAAAAAATATTCGCGAAAGGATTGAAAACCATGAATTTATCCAAAAGCGTAATCGGTATAGAGCTGGGCTCTACAAGAATCAAGGCTGTTCTTCTCGACGAAAATCATCTGCCCGTTGCTTCGGGCAGCTATGAATGGGAAAATCAGCTTACCGACAAGGGTATCTGGACATATCCCATGGATGAAGTCCACAAGGGTCTGCACACCTGCTATGCAGATCTTGCTGCTGATGTAAAGGCAAAATTCGACACTGAAATCACTACTGTCGGTGCTATCGGTGTTTCTGCAATGATGCACGGATATCTGCCCTTTGACAAGGACGGCGTGCAGCTTGCAGAATTCCGCACATGGCGAAACACCATAACAGGTGAGGCTGCCGAGAAGCTCTCTGCGCTGCTTTCCTTCAATATCCCTCAGCGCTGGAGTATTGCTCACCTTTATCAGGCAATTCTCAACGGAGAAGAACACGTAAAGGATATTGCTTTCCTTACTACTCTTGCAGGCTATATTCACTGGCAGCTTACAGGCGAGAAGGTAATGGGTATCGGCGAGGCTTCCGGTATGTTCCCCATTGACAGCTCTGCTCTTGATTACAATCAGAAGATGGTCGAGCAGTTTGATTCTCTTATTGATTTTGACTGGAAACTGCGTGACATTCTGCCTAAGGTTCTTCCTGCCGGTGTCAGCGGCGGTAATCTTACCGATGACGGTGCTCTGTTCCTCGATCCTACAGGCACTCTCAAGGCCGGTGTCCCCGTTGCACCCTGCGAAGGCGATGCAGGCACAGGCATGACTGCCACCAATTCTGTAAGAGTCGGCACCGGTAATGTTTCCGCCGGTACTTCCGACTTTGCTATGCTTGTAACCGACCACGAGCTTGGTGTTCACCGTGAAATAGATATGGTCACAACTCCTGCAGGTCAGGCTGTTGCAATGGTACACTGCAATAACTGTACTTCCGATATCAATGCATGGGTAAATCTTCTTTCTGAATTTGCCGATGCCATAGGCGCTCCCCAGGACAAGGGTGCTCTTTATACCATGCTCTTTAAGAAGGCTCTTGAAGGCGATGCTGACTGTGGCGGACTCCTTTCCTACAACTACTTCTCAGGCGAGGGTGTAACAGACCTTGATGAGGGCAGACCTGTTTTCGCACGCTTCCCCAACTGCTCCTTTAATCTTGCCAATTTCATGCGCACCCATCTGCTTTCTGCTCTTGCCACTCTTAAAATAGGTCTTGATATTCTTACAAAGGAAGAAAACGTCCGTGTTGACAAGCTTTACGGTCACGGCGGTTATTTCAAGACCCCTGATGTCGGTCAGAGAATGCTGTCCGCTGCTGTCGGAGCTGCAGTTTCTGTTATGGAAACCGCAGGTGAAGGCGGTCCTTACGGCATGGCTCTGCTTTGTGCTTACATGCTCTGGAAGGACGAGGGCGAAAGCCTTGAGGATTACCTTGACAACAAGGTCTTTGCAGATGCAAAATCCTTTACTCTTACTGCAGACGAATCTGATATAGAAGGCTTCAACAGATTCCTTGAAAGATATACCGGTGCATTTGATGTCGAAAAGACAGCTGTAAAAGTTATGTAAATGTAAATATTTAAAAGCAGGAAGTGTACAACGCACTTCCTGCTTTTTGATTCTCTCCCTTATCACAGAGATGTAATTATTACTGAGATTTAGAACAATCGGCTTCTTTTATATGCTCTGCTGCCCATGGGCTGTAGTTATCACGGTAGAATGCATGGTATTCTTCATAGGTCATTTTGCAGTTATAGCCCAGAAGCTCCATGTTGACCCCGAAAAGCTCTGCAAGTACATTCATTTCTTCCATTCCGTTGCGAAGATAAAATGTTTTGCGTCTTTTACGCTCTTCTTTGTTCTCGCAATCTTCAAAGGTGCTTTCTATTTCGACAAATACACCTTTGCCGCTGTATTTTTCTCTCAGAAGCCTGAGGATTTCCGAACCGTATCCCTGCCTGCGGTGTTTTTTCTCGATGGCGAGATAGTCTATAAGAATTACGTCTTTACTGTTTATGGTTGCGGCAAGTCCGATAAATTGTCCGTTCTTTTCAAAACACCACACATCGGTTTTGCCCTTTTTCTCCATCTTTTTTATCATGGAGAAGGGCTTTCTTTCGTATATGGGAAAAGCCGAGCGGTAGAGCTTATGTATCTTTCTCCAATGGTTAAAGCCGCTCGGTTTTTTAAGAATAATATCACTCATAAATCAAATCACCTTCTGCCAAAAGCTTATCAGCAGAAGGTGATTTTGTCAAATTGGATATTCAGAAGCCAAAATAAGGGAGACCTCTGTACTTTTCCGGCACTTCGGCATATTCATATATGTCTGTGAGCTGCTCGACCAGTACCGAAGGAGTATCGCAGACATAATTATTCAGATAATCGATAAAGTCACTTTCATCGAAGCAGAGACACATTTCACCGCTCGGATCACGCACATAATATCTTGCTGCATCGGGGCTTTCGTAAAGCCACTTGTCGCAGAATCCCATGCAGTGCTCCCTGAGATTATCTGCAATCTCGTCAGGAACACTGTATACGCTTATTTCCCCGTCTGCGCTGAGAAGTATGTTTTTCATGATTATCCCCCTTTCAGTTTTTGCCGCCTTTGCAGAGTGCGCCAAGCTGACCGAGCAGGTCGGCACCGCCTGAAACGCTGATGGAGTCTACCCTCTCGCAGATGCGCTCTAAGTACTCAAGCTCCTTGAGCCTCATAAGAGTGGGGTTTTCCTCCATCATCTTCGCAGTGTTGAGAAGGCTTCTCGTGGAAGCTACCTCTTCCCTGCGTGCGATGACGTTTGCCTGAGCCTGCTTTTCAGCGACCAGCACGGTGTTCATTATCTCTCGGATATCACCGGGGATTATTACATCCCTGATGCCTCCGTTTGAAAAATCGCACCACTTTGCACAGTCAGACTCTCTAAGGCGTATGAGCATGAACTCGGAAAACTCCGACTTCTTCTCAAGAAGCTCTTCCAGCTTCAATGCTCCTACGTAGTCACGCAGTGCAAGCTGAGCGGCAAGGCGAAGCTGCTCTTCACCGTTTGCAAAGTCCTCGGCATACACTCTGGGCTCTGTAACGGTGTATTCAAGTGCCATTGTCACACGGACAGTGACCTTGTCGGCAGTGAGAAGCTCCTGTGCGGGAATGCTGAGCAGCTGCTTTGCAACTACTACATTCCTTGCGGTGACCTCCACCCCGTTCTTCCAGAAGCGGTAAACGCCTGTGGGAAGCTCACGGACAAAGCGGTTGTCGTAATAAAGCATTGCAACTGTGCCTGCAGGTACGGAAACAGTGTTTATTACGCCAAGCTTTGCTGCACCAAGGAGGTCACGGGGAAAGTCCGCAGGTATCTCAGGCTCCTCGGGGGTATAGCACTTTATCTCCACTTCCTCAAGAAAGTTCCAGTAAAGAACAGTGCAGCCGCTGACGCAGCTGAGGACAACACCGTCAGCTACAATGAATGCAAAACCATTTCTGGGCACATTCTGCATGACGGTGTTCTTTGCGAAGAACTCGTCCTCGCAAAGTCTCTTTACAGGGATGCCTGCGGTATCCACTGCGCCCTTTGCAGATACTATATCCACATTGTAGCCGAGAGTCTTTGAAAAGCGGTATGCACCGGGGGTGAGCACCTTTTCAAACTTACCGTTTCTGGTAAGATAGCCTATCTGATTTTCATTGATTATGTATTTCATATATATCGTTCCTTTCTTAATTTGTGATAACGGACGTGCAATGCACGCCCCTACTGTTATTCAACGGGATCAATCCCGATAATCGGCGTAAATTCCGGCTGTTCCGCCACAGCTTGCAGACGGGGTGCAGATTTAGTTTCAGCAATGGAAAACGGACAATATATGCTGGCTTTCCGATGCCGTAAAACGGTATCCTCTGCTCCGCTGGGTCTGCTCACCGCCGCTTCATAACAGAGCAAGCCCTGTTATGAAGCAGGCAGAAACAGCCTTCCTTCACTTTTGATTGATGTGGTTTTAATTACCCTTGTAATCAAACTGCTTAGCAGGCAGCTGCGATCATTTTCGCTTCACATCATTCGATCTGCGGTACGCCCTTTCTCTACCGAGCGGGTGCCTCACGGCTCGCTTAGTGCGTAAGCCGAAGAATAAACAGACCGAATATATAAAAACCTATCGGTTTTTAACCTTTGATAACTGCGACGGTGCGCAGACGTCTGACGCTTTTTACGCAATCAGCCTGATTGTTCATTACCTCGTCGATGTCCTTATAGGCAAAGCGGCACTCCTCGGCCACGTCCTGCTTGTTCTTCTTTCCGAGAACAACGCCCTGCTCCTTCAAGTCCTCAATTACAGACTGGACAGAGAATTTCTCCATTGCACCCTTACGGGAATAGAGTCTGCCTGCTCCGTGAGAGGAAGTGCAGAAGCTTTCCTCGTTGCCAAGGCCCTCTACAACATAGCTGTATGAGCCCATTGCGCCGGGAATGACCGCCAGCTCGCCCAGTCTCGCTCTGGTTGCGCCCTTGCGGTGAATCCAGAGATTCTTACCGTTATGATGCTCTATAGCCGCATAGTTGTGATGGCAGTTGATCTCCTGAGTGAACTCTGCTGTCTGACGGGTAAAATCATATACTCTGCGCAGGAAAACATCCTTCACCACATTCATCATGCGGTCTCTGTTCTCCTTTGCGAAATCAAGGGCAAGGTTCATCCATGCGATGTAGTCCTTTCCCTCCTGAGTATCAGTGGGCAGAAATGCAAGATCCCAGTTTGACGGCACGGTTGAGTACCACTTCTCATTGAGTGCTCTTGCAATTCTGTTGAAATGCTTGCAGACGGTAAGTCCGAAATGACGGCTGCCCGAATGGAGCATAAGACCGATATATCCGTTGTCGTCAACCTGAACCTCGATGAAGTGGTTTCCGCCGCCCAGTGTACCGATCTGATAATATCCGTCGGAAAGGCTGTCAAGCAGGTCTGCCTGGTTTGCAAGAGCGGAAAAGTCATCGGATGCTCTGTCGATGGTCTCGCAGGGCTGCTTTTCCCGGTGATGATCGAAGCCTACAGGAATGCTTCGCATGATATCGCTGATTATGAGCTGAAGCAGAGAGCCGTTGCCTGTGACCACATCTTTTATAGAATCAATATGAATATCTGTGGCGGCAAAGCTCATGCCGCAGCCGATATCAACGCCAACTGCATTGGGAACGATAACGTCCTTCGTTGCAAGGACTCCGCCTATAGGCATTCCGTAACCTGCGTGTGTGTCGGGCATAAGGCAGATTCGATCAACCGCAAAGGGAAGATTTGAAAGGTTGTCAGCCTGCTTTCTGCATTCTGCGTCCATCTGATCTTCACCCTGAAGCCATACTTTTATGGGCAGTCTGTTGTTTTCTCCTTTTATAACGAACATGAGATTCACCTCCGTGTGTTTTGTTTTTTGTTCGTTTGCAGGCAAATAATACCATGAGCGTTTTTATTTATCGTGTAAAAAAAGTTGCGACATCTTATTTTTGCTGATATAATTTTTAAACAATGAAGGAGTCTATCACGGCATTACGAGGTGAGGGCAGTGTCTGAATACAGGGAAACGATCAAAAATCTCGACAAGGTGCGCAGTTATATGCGTGATCTTTATATTTACGGTTTTCGCACAAGGCAGGATTTTTCCGCAAAGTCTGCCCGAACCTACGACAACGAGCGCAGAAGAATAGAAAACTGGCTGGGCAACTACATAACATGGGATTATTCAGCAAAGGGCAAAAGCGTCTGTATTTCGGTGGATTCTTTAAAAATCAACCGAAATCCTCTTTTTGCCGCTTGGAAAAGCAAGAGCTTTACGGATAATGATATCACTCTGCATTTTCTGCTTATTGATATACTCTCAGACGGAAATGAGCATTCTGCTCCTGAGCTTACTGAGATTTTATCCTCTGAATATAATGCAGTTTTTGATTTACAGACCGTCAGAGGAAAATTGCGTGAATATGAGCGTGAGGGTATTTTCACAAGCCGAAAAGAGGGCAAGGCTTTGCTTTATTCTCTTTCTGATATATATTTTGACTCTCTCCCTTTTTCCGAGCGGCTTTACGATGCCTGTTCTTTTTTTAGTGAGATTTCTGTCGGTGGATACATAGGAAGCACACTTATCGGAAAATACGATTCCATTTTCCGATTCAAGCACCATTTTATTGCTCACACCCTTGATGACGGAATTGTTCTTAAGCTTCTATCCATGATAAAGCAGAAAATGCTCTGCGTTATTTCGGGAGTTTCACGGCGTACAGGTCAGGAATACTCCATGCTTTGTGTGCCTTTGCGAATTCTTTTAAGCGTGCAGAGCGGTCGCAGATATGTTACCGTTTATACCAGTCACCGAAACAGACTTACAAATCTGCGAATCGATTCAATAACAGATATCAAGGCTATTCCGGAATGTGAGGATTACGATCTTAGAGAAAAGTCAGCACTTGAAAACACTCCTAAAAGCTGGGGCGTTTCATTTGACGGCAATCACCGTGTTGAAAAGATTTTTGTAAAGCTTTTTATTGATGAAGAAAAGGAACAGTATGTCCTGCGCCGCATTGAACGGGAAGGACGTTCCGGTGAAATCACAAGGCTTGAAAGGAATATCTATCTCTACAGTGTTGAGGTCTACGATTCCCATGAACTGACGCCGTGGCTTCGCTCATTTATGGGGAGAATTCTGGAAATTGAGGGCACAAACAAGCTTATGATCGGTAATTTCTGGAAGGATATCAGAACTATGCAGGATATGTACGGGGAGGGTCAGTAAATGGAATACTTCTCCGAAATTTACGGCAGCTATTATCTTGCCGTTGCAGCTGTACTTTCACGAGCAGCTGTTTCTCCCATTTCCGAAAAGGAAATATCTGAGATAATTTCTGAAAAAGCTTTTTCAGAAAGCTCGCTGTATATTGTCCCGAAGCTAATATCGGGCCAGTGGCCTCTTCTTATAAGAAACAGTGATGGACTATATTCTCCTGCTGTAAAGAATATCTGCAAAATACCAATGACCCTTTTGCAGAGGGCATGGCTATCCGCTGTTCTTTCCGACGAGCGGTGCAATGCGTTTTTTGACGCAAATGAAACGGAAGATATTAAAAAGGCACTTGATACCGAGCCTCTCTACGATGTTCAGAAAGTCAGGGCTGTTGATGTCTGCTCCGACGGTGACAGTTTTTCCGAAAAAACATACACGGATAATTTCCGCACCATTCTCAATGCAATACACAGCAAGGAAATTCTGCGTATTGTCTTTAAGGGCGGTAAGGGAAGCCGTGTTTTCGGCAGTTATGTCCCATGCAGACTTGAGTATTCCCCAAAGGATGATAAAATGCGTCTGCACGCATTGAAGCTGCATCACGGCAAGGTAATCTTTGTTACCACAATAAATCTGTCGAGAATCGAAAGCTTAGTATGCTCAGGCGAAATATACAGCGGAAACGCTGACATTGATTCATTGCCGAAAAAGCAGGCACTGTCTGAAACTGCAGTCATTGAACTTACCGATGAGCGCAATGCTCTTGAGCGGTTTATGGTTCAGTTTGCAAGTTACGACAAACATACAAGACACGACGAGGATACAGACAGATATATCTGTTCTGTTTTCTATAATAAGTCTGATGAAATCGAGCTTCTTATCCGCCTGCTGTCCTTTGGTCCTGTGATTAAAATTATTTCTCCCGAAAGTCTTTTATCTGAAGCAAAAACACGGATCAACAGACAGATTGAGCTTTACGAGCGGTATATATAAAAATCCTCACTTTCGAGTGAGGATTTTTTATTGACAAAAGCAAGCTCTCACGTTATTATTGAATCACAATTCAATGAACATCAATTCAACGAGGTGTGTTATGCCTACCAGAGATGAACAGAAGGAACATCGCAGACAGCTTATAATCTTCAAGGCTCTTGAGCTTTTTGCCAAAAAAGGTTATTCGGATACGAAAATAGGAGATATTGCCAAGGCTGCAGATATGAGTGTGGGGCTCATGTTCCACTATTTTGAATCCAAGGAACAGCTCTATGAGGAGCTTGTTCGTATGGGAGTCGATGGAACAAACTACCCTGTCGAAATGAATTTCACTAATCCCCTTGACTATTTTTCAGGCTTTCTCGATGCAATGTTCAGTTATGCAAAGGAGCAGCCATGGGTTTTTTATATGTTTGTGCTGATGGCTCAGGCAAGACGAAGTATAGGAGTCCCACCGCATATACGTGAAATGGCATTGAGTGTCAATCAGATCGAGCAATCTGCTGATGTTATCGCTGCAGGTCAGCAATACGGCTATTTTCGTGAAGGTGATCCCTATTCCCTTTCATTTGCTTTCTGGAGCAGTGTTCAGGGTATTATGGAAGAGATTGCCATTTCCCCTGAAATGCTGTCCGGAGAAAAGGAACTGCCAAGCGCAGAATGGATAATTGATATAATAAGAGGTACAAAATGAAAAAGGTAATTATTATCGGCGGTGGTATATCAGGACTTACTGCAGGAATTTATGCTCTGCAGTATGGCTTTGATGTGGATATTTATGAAAAGAACGCAATGATGGGCGGCGAATGCACCGGCTGGAGCAGACAAGGTTACCATATTGACAACTGTCTGCATTGGCTCACAGGCTGCCGTCCTTCGGATGATCTGAATAAGATATGGAAAAATATCGGTGCCTTGAGCGACGATACCGAACTTTACTATGAGCCCTATTTCTATATGCTGGAAATGGACGGAAGAAAGCTTCATTTCTGGCGTGATCTCGAAAAGGCAAGGGCTGAATTTCTCTCCATTGCACCTGAAGACAAAAAGGAGATAAACAAGTTTTTTGACAATGTCAGAAATGCTGAAAGTATTCATGTGCCATGCGAAAAGTCGCTTGCCGAAATGAGTATTTTTGAGTTTATGCGTTTCGGTATGAGTATGTCTGCAGCAGGCAAGATGATGAATGAATACGGCAAGGACAGCATCTATGATCTTGCAAAGCGTTTTAAAAATCCTGTTGTCAGGGCGATTATGTCAAAGTATTTTGACGGCAGCTACAAGGCAATAACTCTGATTTCTTCCTATGCTTTCTATACAGGAAATACAGGAGCACTGCCTATGGGCGGTTCAACGGGAATGATAAAACGCATAGTCGGTCGTTTTGAAAGTCTTGGCGGCACAGTACATACAGGTATGAGTGCCGAAAACATCGAGATAAAGAACGGCAAAGCAGTTTCGGTAAGCTTCTCCGACGGCTCTTCTGTGCCCTGCGATTATGTTATCTGTGCATGTGATGCTTCAGTTACTTTCGGGAAACTGATTGACAGAAAATATATGGAAAAAAATATGCGCCGTATGTATGAAGAAACCGACAAATATCAGGCCGTTTCAGGATTTCATGTTTCTTTCGGCATCAAAGGCAATATTGACTGCGGCTTTTCAGGTTCAGTAATTTTCCCCTGCGAGTCCATACGTATCGGCACTCAGGACAAGGACTTTATGGGTGTGCGTCTTTACGATTATGACAGCGAGCTTTTCCCATCTGACAGACGTGTAATTCAATGCAATACTCTGCAGAATGAAAATGACTACGCTTTCTGGGAAGCTCTTTATCAGGACAGAGAATCTTACAACGCAGAAAAACAGCGCATAGCCCGTGAAACTGAGGCAAGAGTTGTCGCTCAGTACCCTCACCTTGAAGGACAGCTTATCCCTCTTTGTACCTATTCCCCTGTTACCTTCAATAAATGGTGCAACGCATATAAGGGCGCTTACATGAGCTTCTTTGAGAAGGTTGGTGCAAAGAGTCTTACAGCCAGAAACACACTCAAGGGACTTGGCAACGTCTTCATTGGCGGTCAGTGGGTCAATACAAACGGCGGTCTGCCTACCGCAGCAGCAAGCGGACGGTTTGCTGCTGATGCACTGGCTGCCTATGATAAAAACCACAAATAAAAAAGTCGGGTACGATTTTCTTCGTACCCGATTGTTTTTAAAGCTTATCAGCAATATCATATATAAGTCTTTCAGATTTCTCCCAGCCAAGGCAGGGGTCAGTTATGGACTTTCCGAAGATGTGCTCGCCTGTGTTCTGAGCTCCGTCTTCAAGATAGCTTTCTATCATAAGTCCCTTGACAAGGCGTTTTATATGTTCATTCTGATTGCGGCTGTGAACAATATCCTTTGCAATTCTTATCTGCTCAAGATACTGCTTGCCTGAATTATTATGGTTCGTGTCCACAACAACCGAAGGATAGACAAGTCCTGATTCGGCATACAGCTCGTCTACTCTGAGAAGGTCCTCATAATGGTAGTTGGAGCTGCTCTTGCCTGCAAAGTCCAGATATCCTCTAAGGATTGCATGGGCATAGGGATTTCCGTCGGTATGCACTTCCCAACCACGGTATATGAATGTATGTCCTGACTGGGCTGCCTTTACGGAGTTCATCATTACATGAAGATCACCGCCTGTGGGATTCTTCATGCCTACAGGCACTTCTATGCCGCTCGCTGTAAGTCTGTGCTGCTGGTTTTCAACCGATCTTGCACCGACTGCGACATATGAAAGCAGGTCGGAAAGGAATCGGTAGTTTTCGGGATACAGCATCTCATCAGCGCAGGAAAAGCCATAATCACGAAGTGCGGTCATGTGCAGCTCTCTGATTGCTACGATGCCTTTGTACATATCGGGCTTTTCATCAGGATTTGGCTGATGAAGCATTCCCTTGTAGCCTTCGCCCGTTGTACGGGGTTTATTGGTATATATTCTCGGAATTATGAGTATCTTGTCAGAAACCTGATCGGCAACTTTGCGCAGACGTGCCATATACTCAAGTACCGGCTCACTGTGGTCCGCTGAACATGGTCCGATAACAAGAATGAATTTATCGGATCTGCCGTCAAATATTGCCTTTATTTCTTCATCTCTGGCTGCTTTCATCTGCGCCATTTTTTCGTTTACGGGAAAATCTTTTTTTACCTCCTGGGGAATCGGAAGTTTTCTCTGAAAATTCATGCCCATTGTCATTACCTCTGCAGCTTACTGATTATATAAATTTGCGTGCTGTACGCTTTTTTCTTTAATATGTAGGTTATTTTATTCCAATCCACATAGTTAGTCAATCGGTTAATTCAAGCTTTTTTTGCAAAAGAATATCAACTCTATCGACTTGATCTTTTTTTCATGTTATAATATCTGAGATTCTGAAAGAGAGGAGGCTTTTACCGTGGCTGAAAATCAGAAAAAAGGGCGTTGTGCCATAGGTCTTCTTGCCCATGTTGATGCAGGAAAGACCACTCTTGCCGAGGCTCTTCTTTACACCACCGGCAAGTCAAGAATCCTCGGCAGAGTCGATAACGGGGATACCAATCTCGACACTCACCGTCTTGAACGTGAGCGAGGAATTACTATTTTTGCAAGTCAGGCTGTTTTTAACACAGGTGATCTTGAAATTGCTTTGCTGGACACCCCCGGTCACGTGGATTTCAGCACGGAAACCGAGCGTGTTCTTCAGGTTCTCGATTATGCAATAATGGTCATCAGCGGCATCGACGGAGTTCAGGCTCATACCCGTACTCTCTGGAAGCTTCTTAAAATCTATAATATTCCTACCTTTATTTTCGTTACAAAAATGGACTTTGCACGGCATAGTCAGGATGAACTGATGAGTCAGCTGCAGAGTGAACTTTCGGACAAATGTGTAAATTTCAGTGCCGATAAGGCAGACCGTGACGAAAGCCTTGCCATGTGTGCTGAGCAGGTTCTTGATAAATTTCTTGACAGCGGTAAGGTTTCAGATGCCGATGCCGCCCGTCTGATACTCACCCGAAAGGCTTTTCCCTGTTTCTTCGGCTCGGGACTTAAGCTTCAGGGCATTGATGAATTTCTGGCAGGACTTGAAGCATTCATTATTCCTCCTGAATATCCTCAGACCTTCGGAGCAAAGGTATTTAAGATAAGCAGAGATAGAAATGACCGTCTGACACATCTTAAAATCACAGGCGGAGTCCTTCGTGTCCGTGATATCATCGGCTCAGGTGAAAATGGGGAGAAGATAAATCAGATACGCATTTATTCGGGTGAAAAGTATGTAACCGCTGACGAAGTGCAGGCAGGCTCTGTCTGTGCTGTTACAGGACCAGTCAACACCTATAACGGCATGGGACTCGGCTACGAAGCAGCCTCGGAAAAGCCCGTTCTTGAGCCTGTTATGAATTATCGCATACTTCTTCCCGATGGCTGCGATGTTCAGACCATGATGCCCAAATTAAAACAGCTTGAAGAAGAAGATCCTCAGCTGCATATTACATGGAGTGAGCATCTTCAGGAAATTCATGTAAGCCTTATGGGTGAAGTACAGACAGAGATACTGCGAAGTCTTATTCTGGATAAATTCGATGTGGATGTCACTATTGACGAAGGCAAGGTACTCTATAAGGAAACCATATCAGATACCGTTGAAGGTGTCGGACATTACGAGCCATTACGTCATTATGCAGAAGTACATCTGCTTCTGGAGCCTCTTCCCCGCGGCAAGGGACTTGTATTTGACACCGATTGCAGCGAGGATGTTCTTGACCGCAACTGGCAGCGGCTTATCCTTATGCATCTTAATGAAAAGGAGCATCTCGGTGTGCTGACGGGGTCACCCATTACAGACATGAGAATTACCCTCAAGGCAGGACGTGCTCACCTTAAGCATACAGAAGGCGGAGATTTCCGTCAGTCAACCTACCGTGCTGTGCGTCAGGGACTTATGCAGGCAAAATCCGTGCTTCTTGAGCCTTATTATTCCTTCCGTCTGGAAGTTCCCTTTGAACAGATGGGAAGAGCGATAAATGACATACGACTTCGCAAGGGCACTATGAGTCAGCCTGAGGAAAGCGGCGGTATGTCGGTTATCACGGGACGTGCACCTGTTATTCTGATGAATGGTTATGCGGCTGAGGTTGCGGCATATACCGGAGGTCGTGGTCGTATTTTTCTTGAAGCAGGCGGATATGACGAATGTCACAACACTGAAGATGTTATCTGCGACATATGCTATCAGCCTGAGGCGGATATGGACAACCCTCCCGATTCCGTATTCTGTGCTCATGGTGCAGGCTTTGTTGTAAAATGGGATAAGGTCCCCGAATATATGCACATTGAAAGCTGTCTTAAAAAGAATAAAAGCAGCACACCTTACGTGGGTCATCGCACCTATAACATTGACGAGAAGGAACTCCAGGCAATTATGGAGCGTGAGTTCGGTAAATCTGCGAAATATGATCTTTACCGTCCGCCTCAGAAGTACGAAACCAAAGCAAAGGAGTTTGAACTGCCTGAGCCAAGAAAACAGTATGTCATAGTCGATGGCTACAACGTAATCTTTGCATGGGATGACCTGAAGGCTCTTGCCGACGACAGCCTTGATGCTGCCCGTGACAGACTGATGAATATTCTGTGCAATTACAGCGCTTTTACAAAGATAAATGTTATTCTTGTGTTCGATGCTTACCGTGTACCCGGCGGCAAGGGTTCAAGATTTGATTTCAACAACATACATGTTGCATATACAAAGGAAAATGAACTGGGCGATAACTATATCGAAAAAATCGTTGCGGAGATTGGAAAGAATGAATATGTCCGTGTTGTTACATCTGACAGAATGATTCAGCTTTCTGCCATTCGCTCGGGAGTGCTCCGCACATCTGCGGCGGAATTTGAACGTGAGGTTGACTCAGTTCACGCAAAAATTGCAGAAACTCTCCATGAGATGAATTCCAACACCCCCAAAACCACACTTTCCGATGTTTCAAACATAAAGAAAAGTGATATGAATAGCTGAAAGGACGGTACACATGAAGAAAATACTTGTTGTTGTCGATATTCAGAAGGATTTTGTTGACGGTGCTCTCGGCACCGAGGAAGCTGTTGCAATTATTGACAATGCTGTCAACAAGATAGAGAATTTCGACGGAAAGATTTTCGTGACCTTCGACACTCATTTTGAAAATTATATGGATACAGCAGAAGGTAAAAAACTCCCTGTTCCCCACTGCATCAAGGATACCGACGGATGGAAGCTTAACGACAGAATTGCAGCTGCACTATATAACAAGGGCTGTACTGCTGTTGAGAAGCTGACCTTTGGTTCGGTTGCACTGCCTGAGCTTATCAGAGCAGAGGTTGGAGATGAAGATTTCTCTGTGGAGCTTATCGGACTTTGCACCGATATCTGTGTAGTTTCCAATGCATTGATTTTAAAGGCTCATTTCCCCGAAAAGGAAATCACCGTTGATTCCGCCTGCTGTGCAGGTGTTACTCCCGAGTCCCACAACGCAGCTCTTACTACCATGAAGATGTGTCAGATAAATGTTATCTGATTTTAAACCGCCTCGATCTGAGGCGGCTTTTTTATTTCCTTATTTTGCTCCTCTATTTACTTTTGCAAAAGTATGTGATATAATTAACAAAAATCATTACTGACACGAAAGGGTATAACCTGACGTATAAGGGTGTATAAAATTGCTGTGCGTTTTTTCGTGCGGTCTTATGATTTTATGCTCCCGTTTTTCGGGAGTTTTTGTTTTATAAAGGAGAAATTTATGGAAAACAGAATTGCACTGCTTGGCATTATTGTTGATCAACCCGATTCAGCAGAGCCGCTTAATGCTCTGCTTCATGAATACAAGGATTACGTCGTCGGTCGAATGGGTCTTCCTTACAGAGAAAGAGGCATCAGCATCATAAGCATTGTGCTTGATGCTCCCACCGATAAGATAAGCGCACTTTCAGGGAAGATAGGTATGCTCAGTGGCGTTACTGCAAAGGCTGTTTATTCAAAAATGCCGGAGGAATCAAAATGATTCATCTCGTTGAAAAGCTCGAGCGTGAGCGGACTTTATTGCCTGAGGAATTTGCTTGTCTTATTGACAACAGAAATGAGAAAACAGCGGCGCTTCTCTTTGAAAAGGCTGTAAAGGCACGCAAAAAATATTACGGAAACGATGTTTATATCCGTGGACTTATTGAATTTACAAACTACTGCAAAAATGACTGCTACTACTGCGGTATACGCAGAAGCAACAAAACTGTTGAGCGTTATCGCCTGAGCCCCGAGGATATTCTGCTTTGCTGCAAGGAGGGGTATGCTCTTGGCTACCGTACCTTTGTGCTTCAGGGTGGTGAAGACCCGTGGTACACTCCCGAGCGGATAGAAACTCTTGTAAGGGATATCAAGAAAAACCATCCCGACTGCGCTGTAACACTCTCCTTCGGAGAGCATCCGAAAGAGGTTTACAAAAAATGGTTTGATGCAGGTGCTGACCGCTATCTGCTCAGGCATGAAACGGCAGATGACTGTCATTATGCCACTCTTCACCCAGCTGAACTGACCCTCGAAAACCGAAAAAGGTGTCTTTATGACTTAAAGAAAATCGGTTATCAGGTAGGCTGCGGTTTTATGGTTGGGTCACCAAATCAGACCACTGAGCATCTGGTTAAAGACCTTCTCTTTATAAGAGAGTTTGAGCCCGACATGGTGGGTATAGGTCCTTTTATCCCGCATCATGCAACACCTTTCAAGGATGAAAAGGCAGGATCATTTGAACTGACATTATATCTGCTGGCAATAGTCAGGCTTATGCTTCCCAATGTTCTGCTCCCTGCGACTACCGCACTGGGTACAATTCACCCTCAGGGACGTGAAAAAGGTATACTGGCAGGCGCCAACGTATGTATGCCAAACTTATCTCCCGAAGACGTTCGCAAAAACTACTCACTTTACGACAACAAGCTCTCCACCGGAGCAGAAGCCGCTCAGAAAAAGGGCGATCTGACGCTTCGCATGGAGGCTATAGGATACAGAATCGTCACCGCTCGTGGTGACCACAAAGAATTTTAGAAAAGAGGTAACATATATGTACGATCCGAAATCAATGAAAGCCGAAGAATTTATAAGCCACGAGGAAATCCTCGATACTCTTGCTTATGCTGATGAGCATAAAAACGATGCTGAGCTTATTGATTCCATTATCGAAAAAGCAAAAGAACGTAAAGGCCTCAACCACAGAGAGGCTTCTGTTCTCCTTGCCTGCGAAATCGAAGAAAAGAATCAGGAAATCTATTCGCTTGCCGAGCAGATAAAGAAGGATTTCTACGGCAACAGAATCGTTATGTTTGCGCCGCTCTACCTCTCCAACTACTGCGTAAACGGCTGTCTTTACTGCCCCTATCACTACAAGAACAAGCACATTGCAAGAAAGAAGCTGACTCAGGAAGAAATCAAAGCAGAGGTCATCGCTCTGCAGGATATGGGACACAAGCGCCTTGCACTCGAGGCAGGCGAGGATCCTGTAAACAATCCCCTTGAATACATTCTTGAGTCCATCAAGACTATTTACTCTATCAAGCACAAGAACGGTGCTATCCGCAGAGTAAATGTCAACATCGCTGCTACCACTGTTGAAAACTACCGCAAGCTCAAGGAAGCAGGCATCGGTACTTACATACTCTTCCAGGAGACCTATCACAAGGAGACCTATGAGAGACTTCACCCCACAGGTCCCAAGAGCAACTACACCTATCACACCGAGGCTCACGACAGAGCTATGCAGGGCGGCATCGATGATGTCGGTCTGGGCGTTCTCTTCGGTCTTGACAAGTATAAGTACGAGTTCACAGGTCTTATGATGCACGCTGAGCATCTTGAGGCTGTCTTCGGCGTAGGCCCACACACTATCAGTGTTCCAAGACTCAAGAAGGCTGACGACGTTGACCCAACTCAGTTTGACAACTCCATCTCTGACGATATCTTCACAAAGATCATCGCCTGCATCAGGATCGCCGTACCTTACACCGGCATGATCATCTCCACAAGAGAGAGCGAGGAGACAAGAGGCAAGGCTCTGAACATGGGCATCAGCCAGATCTCCGGCGCATCCAGAACCAGCGTTGGCGGCTACACAGAGGAGGAGCGTCCTCACGATACAGAGCAGTTCGAGCTTTCCGACGAGCGCACCCTTGACGAGGTCGTCAAGTGGCTCATGGAGATGGGTCATATTCCATCCTTCTGCACAGCCTGCTACCG
>JAZUNN010000068.1:0-16459 GCA_045604155.1 Acutalibacteraceae bacterium | reverse complement strand
CCTTGCCCTGACAAGGGGAGGCAAGGGTGTGGGGTGAGACCTTGCCCTGACAAGGGGAGGCAAGTGGTTGGGTGAGGCTTTGCCCTGACAAGGGGAGGCAAGTGGTTGGGTGGGGCATTGCCCTGACAAGGGGAGGCAAGTGGTTGGGTGAGACCTTGCCCTGACAAGAGGAGGCAGGGGTGTGGGTAAGGCTTTGCCCTGACAAGAAGATAGTATAACTGCAACTCCACTGCACCAAAAAACACCTCCTGATGCATTTTTTATCTGCATCAAAAGGTGTTATTTTCCCACAGCATAATTTTATCTGCAAAGAAATCACTCAAAAATGAAATCTCCTTTTCTTCCTGCTTTTCACACTGACGGCAGCAACAAGAATTATCATACAAAGCACCGCAACGCCGGTGCCTGCAATCACTATGAACTTCTTAATCGGCACACCGAAAAGCTCGGCAACCTCTTTTCTGCTTTCCTCAGGGGGCAGGATGCCCACATACCCAAGGTCACTTTCCGAAGAATAAATATTCTCGACCTTCGGATACAGCATTGCACGGTCATCCTCCACATTGATGGGCATGGAGTAATCTGCAACCTTCTGCTCGCCGTCTGCCACAGCATACCAGCCGTAGGCTCCGTCAACAGAGCCATACCACCGTCTGTGAGCATTGCCGTCGCAGTCGATGAACATATACATACAGGTCACGCTTTCAATAGGCGTGTAAAAATCAGGTACAGTGGCAAAGGATGGAATATATTCACAGGGCACAAACTTTCCGTCTGAAAGCTCTTCCTCAGAAACCTCAGCGGCGGAAACGGAGATGCCGCTCGCCAGAAATACAAGCAGCAAAAGCAGTGCAGCAATTCTTTTCCCCATAAAATCCCACCTTTCAAAGTTTCTTTTCCCGATTATACAATATCATTTTCCTAAATTCAAGGTGCTTGTTAACACTACTCTTATATGGTATAATTTATTATCTTATTTTACTTAAAAGGAGCGCATCCGTTATGGAATTTCAGAAGGTAATAGAAGACAGAAGAAGTATTCGTGCATTCAAGGACACTGAAGTCACTGATGAACAGATAAGCGAAATAATAAAAGCAGGTATTCTTGCACCCAGTGCAAAAAACGGTCAGCCCTGGCGTTTTGTTGTGGTCAGAAATGATGAAGTCGACAAAATCTGCTGCGCTATGGAAAAATTTCAGGAAGAAAACCCCGATATGAAGATAACCGTAACCTCAACGGTAAAATTCATGCGCAATTCTTCCGCAACCATACTTGTATTCATGCCCAGACGCATCGGCAGAATCGCCGAGCGTGCACCCTGGCAGTATCTTATCCCCGAGATTACAAGCGTGGGTGCCTGCTTTGAAAACATGACCCTGAAGGCACACGACATGGGACTTGGCAGCCTCTGGATTGCAAATGTACTTTTCGCAAAGGACTATTTCGAGGAGCGCTTCGGTCAGGATATAATCGCAGGCTGTCTGTCTGTGGGCTATCCCGACGAATGTCCCGACCCCCGTCCCAGAAAGAGCTTTGACGAGCTTGTCACCTTCGTAAAATGAGAGAACGAAAGCCCTTCAGATATGCCGATCTTGCCTTTGTCATAACGATTTTTGCTTTTGTCATGCGAATTGCGGCGGCGGCATTTTATGAAAACGACTATGATACGGCGTGGAATCTTCAGTGGGCATCAGACCTGCAGAAGGGATTTTTCAATGCCTACGACGGTCACGTGTGGAATCTTGACTATCCGCCTCTTTATCTCTTTGTGCTTAAAGTGGTGGGCATGATAACAAAAAACCCCATGGTTGACGATTTCGCACCCTACCGTATGCTGGCTATAAAATTTGTCCCCGTGCTGTGCGATGCTCTCATCTGCCTTTTCCTTTATCTCCTCGGCAGAAGGAAAAGCGAATTTATCGGCATTGCCGCCTGCGCACTGTGGGCGATAAACCCTGCCGCAATCTTCAACTGCGCATTCTGGGGACAGACCGATTGTGTGCTGCTTCTCTTTGTGCTTATCGTCATCATGCTCCTTGAAAAAGGAAAGCACACCGCCGCCTGCGTATTCTATGCACTGGCTCTGCTGCTGAAATTCCAGGCGGCATATCTGGCGCCCGTGCTGCTTTTTGAGCTTGTCCGCCGTGAGGGAGGCTTTAAAAACCTTCATGCCTGGCTCAGTGCGGCAAAAAATGTGGGCATTGCAGTGGGAGTGTGGCTCACTCTCTGGATACCTTTCATTATCGGAGCAAAAAATCCTTTGCTTCCCATTGATGTCTACCTGAAAGGTGCAAACACCTATCCGTATATCAACTTAAATGCTGACAATGTCTACGGCATTTTCGGTCTTAACTGGCAGGCGGAAGGAGCCTTCTCGATTATTTCACCCCTGATTCTCCTTTCCCTCTGCGCACTTCTCACGGCGGCATTTTTAAAGCTGCCTGATATGCATTATCTCTCTGCGGCATTCATTTTCGCAGACGGAATATTCTTATTCACCACCCGTCAGCACGAGCGGTATCAGATGCTTTCACTCTTTCTCCTGATTCTTGTCTATATGGAGCTGAGGGACAAGCGTCTGCTGTACTGCTTCTGCGCTCAGGCAATTATTGTATTCTTCAATCAGAGCCGCATACTCGCCCTTGTAAATCACGGTGGAGAATGGGCAGAAAACATCGGCGCAATGCAGACGATAAACTCACTTCTCAACCTCTCACTGGCGGTATTCACAGTTATCGTGATAATGCGTCACTCCATTGTTCCCGGACCGGAGGCACAGAATGAATCTGACTGACAAAATCACACTCAACGGAAAAAAAGAGCGGTACGGCACGGTTTTTCTTGTTGCCCTGTCCATGACCCTCATAATTTTCCTGCCCTTTATAATATCGGGGAAGGGGTACTTTCTGCAGTACGGCGATTTCAACGTCCAGCAGTACCCCTTTTATATGCACGCCCATGACATGATAAAAAGCGGGGCATGGGGCTGGGATTTCAAGACGGACATCGGTGCCAATTTCATCGGCTCCTACTCCTTCTATAATCTCGGTTCACCCTTTTTTCTCCTGACTCTCCTTTTTCCTCAGAAAGCTGTGCCTTATCTCATAGGTCCGCTTCTTGCAGTGAAAATATCCCTCTGCGCTGTCAGTGCCTATGCTTACCTGCGCAATTTCATAAGGGATAAGGACTGGGCACTTATAGGCTCACTTCTCTATGCCTTTTCAGGTTATTCCCTTTTCAATATTTTCTTCAACCACTTCCACGAGCCCATGATTGTTTTCCCGCTTCTTCTGCTGGCTCTTGAAAAGCTGATGAGCGAAAATAAAAAGGGCGTTTTCTGCCTTGCGGTGTTTATAAACGCATTCGTAAACTACTTTTTCTTTGTGGGCGAGGTCATATTTGTAATTATCTATTTCTTCGTCCGCCTTGTTTCCCACGGAAACTGGCACTTCAATATCGGCAAATGTCTGCGCATCGCCTTTGAAGCCGTGCTGGGACTTTGCCTGTCGGCTGCGCTTCTGCTGCCTGCAGTGGTTGAGGTGCTGAAAAGTCCCAGAGTTGATACTCTCCTTTACGGCTGGAATTCTCTGCTCTATCCCGAAACCCAGCGGTATCTGAATATTATCGAGTCCATGTTCTTCCCGCCTGACCTGCCTGCACGCCCCAATTTCACCCCCGACGCAGGCGCAAAATGGGGAAGTGTGGCCGCCTATCTGCCCGCATTTGGCATGGTGGGAGTCATTGCATGGCTGAAAAGTCACCCCACCCACTGGCTTAAAAGGATGTTCATTGTCCTCATGTTCTTCGCATTTATCCCCATTCTCAATTCATCCTTCATGCTTTTCAACGCCACATATTACGCCCGCTGGTTTTATATGCTCACCCTCATCACCGCTCTTACAACTGTCACTGCATTCAACGCAAAGAACACAAATCTTAAAAGCGGCTTCAAGTGGGGAGCGGGAATCACCCTTGCAATTACTCTTGCGCTGGGCTTTACCCTCGCATCGCCTGCAACCACTTCATCGGAGGCAAAGTACGGGCTTTATGCATTTGCCGACCGCTTCTGGGTCTATGCAGCCATTGCCCTTGTATCTCTCGGCGCAGTGCTGGCGGTAATAAAGCTTCAGGAAAATGGAAAGAGAAAAATTGCAACTCTCGTTTCCTTCGGCGCAGTGGTCATTGTTTCCTGCACCATGTGGATATATTTCATAGCCGAGGGACACACCCTTTCCTATTCAAACAATGACTATGTAGTACCCTATGCCCTTGAGGGCGAGGAAAAGGTAAGTATGCCCGAGGGTGAAAAGGAAAAGGCTCAGGATGCCATGTTCAGAATCGACACCTACGGCACCATGGACAACATGGCAATGTTCTGGGATATGTCCTCAATAAATGCATTCCATTCAATAATCCCCCATACAGCAGTGGAGTTTTACGAAAGCGTGGGAATCGAGCGTGTTGTCGCCACCCGACCCACCGCCGAGCCTTATGCAATCCGCTCGCTGCTGAGTGTAAAATATCTCTTTGACGATGCAAAGTTCAGCAATACCTTCGGCTCACCCGACAAAATTACCACAGGCGATATCTTCGGAGCGGGAGTTTCCGAAAGCGATATGAATATGGTGACATACACCGTCAGCGACGGAGATGTGCGCATCTATCCCGAGGAATATAAAACCGCAAACCCCGGCTGGAGCTATGTTTCCACTTCCTGCGCACATAATCTCTGGCAGAACGATTTCTATATTCCCATGGGCTTTACCTACGACGAATATATAACCGAAGCTGAATACTACAGCTTTGCCGAGGCTGACCGAGCGGCAATAATGCTCAAGGCTCTTGTCCTTTCAGACGAGGATGCCGCTCAGTACGACGGCACTCTGTCACACATGGATGTTTCCACGGTCTTTGTCACAAAGGAGGAATATTTCTCCGACTGCACACGCCGTGCGGAAACCTCCTGCAAAGAAACCTACACCCCCGACGAAAAGGGCTTTTCCGCTGAAATAGCCCTCAGCGAAAGCGACCTTGTATTTTTCTCCGTGCCTTATGACGAGGGCTGGAGTGCCTCGGTCAACGGAGAAAAAGCGAAGATATATAAGGTAAATGTTGGGTTTATGGCAGTTGAGTGCGGCGAGGGTGAAAACGAAATCCGTTTTGACTATAAAACTCCCGGACTTAAAGCCGGCATTGTTGTGACTCTTGTTTCAATCTTCGTGCTGGCGGTTTACTGGGTGCTCTCCATCCGTCCGAAGTTTTTGCAGAAGCCTCTTGGTAAGCTCTACGCAAAAATCGACGGAGTGCTTGAATACAAGCCCATCGCTCAGGCATATTCTCTCCGTGAATTGCGTGCAATGGAAGAACAAAACGGGGAAAATACTGAGGAAAACAAAGCAGAAAATTAATACTGTAAGTAATACACCCCACGGTTATAACCGTGGGGTGTATTTTATCTGAACGAATTTCTCTGAGTGTACTTCAAACAAAAAGCCTTCCCGTAAGGGAAGGCTTTTATAATCATACTCAGATTATGCAGCGATCTTGTACTCGATAGCGGTGACAACATCGTCAACGGTGAGGATGCGGAGAGTCATGTTGCCCTTTGCGTAGACATAAAGTCCGCCCTCAGCAGTGGTCTCGCCGTAGATGGAAACAACATCCTCAGCGGTCATGCCGATTTCAAGACCCTCGGGGGTTGCAACTGCGTCAGAGGTGATAGCGATGGAATAAACATAGCTGTCGCCCTCGTTGGGGTATGCAAGAAGGATCTGATAGTTTGCGTAGAAATTGGTAACGTCCTTACCCTCGAAAGCACAGCTTGCTTCCTCAAAGGTGCTGACAGGCTCGCCGAGAGCATCAACAGCGGAAACGGGATCGCCTACTCTGACGATAATTCCGTTGTCTGCAAAGCCGTAACCGACTTCGTCAACTGCAGGAAGGGTAGAGGGCATATCCTCGGTGTCGTTCTTGTCTTCCTTGTCGCCGCCGCAAGCGCAGAGGGTAAGGAGCATAAGAACTGCAAGAAGTGCGCATAAGATCTTTTTCATTTTTTTATTCCTCCAATTTTTAATTTACCGGTGATCTGTTCCCGTCACGTCCGTGTTTGTAACGTCCGTTTCTGATACCTTCGGCACAAAGGGCTCGTCGGGCTTTTTTGCTCCGTAGCTCTTTAAGTATCCGTAGGTTTCAAGCTCATACTTCTGGTCTGCAATCATATCATAGTATCTCTCGGATTTCTTTGCCCAATCCTCGTTCAGGGCTGCGTCAGCGCTGTGGTCGGGGAACTCAAAATACTCACTGACAATCCTGCCGAAAACCCTTGAAAGCTTTTCAGCACCCCAGAGATTTAAGTGGCTGCCCTGATCGTAAGTATCGACGGTGAAATCGAGAAGATCAGACTCACTGATAAGATCGGTACCGCTGAGAAGATCAGAAACGCTGACCTCCTCGCCACGGATTATGACCGCTGCATCTGTATCGGAAACATATTCAATATAACCGTTGGTGCCGGAAAAATCAAGACCGTAAATGTCCACAAAGTTGAGATAGGTCACATCGTTTTCCTTTGCGAAGTCCACTATCTGCTCGTCCCACTGAGGAAACCAGTAGGGGAGAGTGGGTGCCTTTACAAGAACAAGCTCCACATCCTTTTCTTCGCAGAGGTCTGCCATCTTCTGAAGATAGCTCATGGAATTGTCACCGAAGGTGATGAAATCGGGAATGTTGGATCTGGGAATTCTGTCCGCACTCTTTATATCGGTGCGCATGATAAGACCGTTGTGGGATATCTTCTCGGTATCCTTGAAGATATATTTAAAATCGTCCTTTGTCAGCTCGCTCCATCTTGAGTGGTAGCGGAGAATGGGAAGAACATAGGTAATTGCACTCTCTTCCTCGGTCATGGATGCCTTTACTGCAGCCATTTTTGTGGAGGACATCTTCATGCCGTCAAGAGTCAGTCGGTTGTATTCCGCACTCTGAGGCTCGTTGTAGCGCATGGACTGGACATTGTACACCACAATGGAAGGCTTTTCCTTTTCAAGCATTTCCTCCATGAGATAGTAGCTCTGCCATATAAGCTGCTGAGCTGAGCCTCTTATATACGAAGTCTTGCCGAATTCCTCCCAGAGAACAATGGGTGAGTAGTTTTCATAAACCTCGCAGTCACCTACAAATAGTATGTCGTGATCGTTTTCCTCCTCGTAGTATTCCGCAATAAGCGCACCTTCGGGGAGGTTTGAGAAGGTATATTTCGGCATAACCAGTGCCTGCAGGAAAGCGAAGATGCATATAAACAGCACCGCTGCTGCAATTATAATGGCTATGCGTGATAAAATTTTCTTTTTCATCAGAGTTTATGCACTCCTTATGGAAAATTCAGGGGATGATAGCTTAACTGTTTTCCTTCGGCGGATAATAACAATCCTCCGCCCATTTTGCGCAGTTAGATTCAATATACTCACATATTTCCATATAGTCCTTTTCATTACGGATAATATAGTCGTGGTATGAGCGTTGGAAGATTGAATGACCAATTTCTTTTGTTGTCAGAGTCTTTATCGATAATCATGTGAATATGGTTGGGCATTATAACATATTTGGTTATCTGTGGCTCGTTTTCGATATATTTTCTCACAATTTCACCGTATTTCAATAATCGGACAAACGGGACGATGTGGACATCGTCCCCTACGGCTTTATATATAATCAGAACTGGTTTTGGGGTTGCGGGGCGCCGAGGGCATCGTCCCTTACGGCTTTATATACAATCAGAACTGATTTTAGGGTTGCGGGGCGCCGAGGGCGTCGCCCCCTACGGCTTTATATACAATCAAAATTGATTGTATATAAAGCTGGATGCATCATAACCTTCGCCGTATGCGCCAAGGAGCAGTGTTGCGAAGAACAGCAGGAAGCATACCGCAACCTGGGGGAAATATCCACCCTTTGCAATGCGGGAGCGCATGGGCTCCTTGCCCTTTAAGAGGCTGACGGTGAGCATCAGAGCAATTCCAACACCCACAACCGCATAATCTGCGCCTGTTATATCAAGCTTCATCATGGAGCCGTCAAAGAGTGCTCCCCAGTTGAACTTATAGAAAATCGAGAAGAAGTTCCTGAAGGTTGCGCCCACATCACGGTAGCAGTCGAAAAGTCTGAGCGCACTCATAAGGAAGAATGTGCGCACGATCATAAAGAAGCCCCAGCCCTTTGTGTTTGAAAAACCGCACTTATTATGGAACCTCTCGTAAAGAGGCTTGAATTCCTGAGAAATTATAATGATAACACCGTTTAATACACCCCAGACAATGAAGTTCCAGTAGGTGTACTGAGAGTGCCACAGACCTGTTGCAAGCCATGTGAGCATGGTTGCAATGTAGACGGGGACACGTTTGCCGATGTTGCGTCCGAATTTCTCGTTTGACCACTTGGAAATCTTCAGCATGGTCTTGCATACGGAAAGAGGATAGAAGATATAATCTCTGAACCATGTGCCCATGGTGATGTGCCATCTTCTCCAGTATTCTTCAATATCCTTTGAAAGATAAGGACGGTCGAAGTTTTCCTTTAAGCTGATGCCAAGCACCTCGGCAATACCGATTGTGATGTCGATGCCGCCTGTAAAGTCTGCGTAAAGCTGAACTGCGTAGAATACCATCAGGGCTACTACATAGAAGCCGCCCATTTCGCCGCTTTCTTCGATCAGCACCTTTACAGCAGGTGCAAGTCTGTCGGCAATTACAAGCTTCTTGAAGAAGCCCCAGAGAATTCTCTGCATACCGAAGGAAAGATTCTTTCCCGAAAAATCGTGGGGAGCATAAAGGCTCTCTGCAAGGTCGTCAAAGCGGCTGATAGGTCCCTGAATAAGCTGAGGGAAGAAGGACACAAAGAGCGCCAGCTTTGCGAAATTCCGCTCGGCAGGGTATTTCTTGCGCCAGACGTCGATAACATAGCCTGCGGACTGGAACACATAGAAAGAAATACCCATGGGGAGAATGAGGTTGGGCAGGTCAAGAACCTTTTCCTTGCCGAAGAGGGAGCCGATGGAATTGATGCTCATTACGGCAAAGTTTGTGTACTTGATTACAACCAGCATACCCAGAAGAATAGTCAGACCAAGGGCGATCCAGACATTTCTCTTTTTGTCCATGCCCTTTTTGTAGGCTTTCTTTTCTTCTGAGGTCATATTTGCCTTGTTGGCTTTCAGATATGCCGACTGCTCTTTATAGAGATTGTCAATGAAATAGGTGGATACATAGGTTGCCACGGTGGTGACCGCTATGTAGATAAGACAGCTAAGCCCTGCGAATGCATAGAAAATATAGCTTGCGCCAAGGAGCAGCATCCACTGGAATTTCTTTGGTATAAGATAATACACCAGAAACAGCAGGACAAGGAATCCTATGAAAATATATGAAGTAAATGACATGAATTACACTCCTAAGAGTAATATTTTAATTGTAAATTACTCTCAGTTTATCAATCCTCGTCCTCAAGACGGCAGATGAGGTCGAAAAGTGCCTTTGCGCTGTTGAAGTTTTCGGGGATGATCTCGCCTGCGGGAATGGTAACGTCGAATACCTCGGAGATTTCGGTGATGGTGCTTACGATGTCAAAGGAATCGAAGATCTTGTCATCGATAAGGGTCTCACAGGTCTCGAAGTCGACTTCGGGGTGAAGATTCTCCAGGATTTCGTAAAGGTCTTTGATGTTCATTTTTATTTCCTCCGTTTTAATTATTTGTGGTTTTTCAAACGGGCGGATAATATCCGCCCCTACGGGTTTGTACCTACGATTGATAGTACCTGTCCTCTGCCCATCGGGCAGGGTTATTTTCGATGTATTGGTTAATTTCGGTGTAATCCTTCTCGTTTCGGATTATGTGGTCGTGGTAGGAGCGCTGGAAGATTGGGTGCCCGATTTCCTTTGTAGTCAGAATCTTTATTGATCTGATTATATTAACAACCGATTTCGTAGGGACCGATGCCCACATCGGTCCGTCAATTTCTATAATCATGTGTATATGGTTCGGCATTATGACATAATGGGTTATCTGGGGTTCGTTTTTGATGTATTTTTCTAAAATTTCACCGTACGGCGTTAATCTTACAAACGGGGCGATGTGGGCATCGCCCCCTACAACCGTTCCTAAAATACATTTTTTATCCTGTGTGCATATCGTAATGAAATAAGCACCTGCAGAATTATAATCATAATCCTTTAAACGGTTGGGCTTTCTTTTCGGCAATTCCTCCATTACTTACCTGCAAGGTAATTTGCCTTGATGGTCTTTCTGTCCATCTTGCCGTTGGGGGTGTGGGGGAATTCCTCCATGGGGACAACTGCGTTGGGGATCATGTATCGGGGAAGCTTTGACTTCATAAAGCCGATAACGTCTGCCTTTTCTGCACTGCCCACATAGAACAGGACGATCTTCTTCTTTGTTTCGTCAAAGATTGCGCAGGCATCGTTTATGCCGTCGCACATATTGGCAATAAGCTCGATTTCGCCAAGCTCGATTCTGTGACCCATGTGCTTTATCTGATAGTCTTTTCTGCCGAAGAACTCAAGGTCGCCGTCCTTGTTGAGTCGGGCAAGGTCGCCTGTCTTGTAGATAAGCTCGGGATAGAGCTTGTTGAGAGGATTCTGCACGAAAGCTTCCTTTGTTCTCTCGTCGTTGTAGTAGCCGAGGGTGACGCAGGTGCCGCGAATGCAGATCTCGCCCACTTCTCCGTCAGGAACGAGGTTGTTCTCATCGTCTAAGAGCATTATCTCAGTATTGCGGAAAGGCTTGCCGATTGGAACGGATTCGCCCAGCTCAAACTCACGCTCAACGTGATAGTAGCAGGACATACCTGTGCATTCGGTGGGTCCGTAGAGGTTTGTAAATGCGGCTTTCGGGCATGCCTTCTGCCACATTTTAAGCTGTTTGATGGGGAAAACCTCGCTGCCGAAGGCGATGGTGTGAAGGTACTTGGGAAGTACTTCCTTGAATGCGCCGAGAGAGCTGATAACTGTCAGTGCGGAAACGACCCAGCAGACGGTGTTTATCTTATGCTCGTTGAGGAATTCAACCAGCTTTACGGGCTGCATGAACAGCTCTTTGGGGATAAGATAGGTGGTTGCACCGAACTTGATTGTGGGGTAAAGCTCCTTTAAGCAGGCATCGAAATACAGGGGAGTCTGGTTTCCGAAGACGGTGGTCTCGTCAAAGCCGAGGGTTTCGGAAAGGTTTTCTATATAGTCAATTACGCTTCTGTGGCAGGCGCACACGCCCTTGGGAACGCCAGTTGAGCCGCTGGTGAAAACTATATAAATGGGGTCGGTGTCAAGTGCCTTTGCACGGATAGCTTCAAGAGCCTTCTTGTCTGCCTTGGTGTCCTTCAGTTCGTCAAAAAGGAATATATCCGCATTTTCTCCGAAGGTGCGAGCGGTTGACTCGGTCTTGCCGTCGCAGATGACTGCTTTCGGCTGGAGAGTCTTGAAGATAAGCTCAATGCGGTGTGCGGGCATTTCGTCATCGATGGGCACATAGTAGCAGCCTGCGGCTACAACGCCGAAGAATGCGGCTACTGCGTTGGGGTGCTTTTCCATGAAAACCACAACAGGCTCTTTGTAAAAGCCCTTCTGATGAAGTGCGGTGCCGATGCCCTCAACGCTCTTTCTGAGAGCGGAGAAGGTAAGAGAATCGGTGCCGTTTGAAAATGCGACCTTTCTCGGATGCTGTGCAGCACCCTCGTCAAAATAGGTCAGGATATTTGTTCTCTGCATATTTATCATTCCTTAAATGTGTTTTACACATACGGGAGGGCACGGAGGCCATCCCCTACGGTATCGGATGTGCTTTCATACGGGAGGGCGCAGAGGCCCTCCCCTACGATAGGTAATATTTATCCTCTGCCCATCGGGCAGGGTTAGATTCGATGTATTGGTAAATTTCGGAGTAGTCTTTTTCGTTTCGGATTATGTGGTCGTGGTAGGAGCGCTGCCACAGAACACCTCCATAAACATGGGTCGTATACGATTTTATCTGAGCAATAATCTTTTGTAGGGGAGGGCCTCCGTGCCCTCCCGCAGATGCAGGTGAGATTTCAACAATCAGGTGTATATGATTTGGCATGATAACATATTTTGTTATTTCCACCGTATCATATGTTTTATTGATGTATTCTATGGATTTTTCTGTTTCAATTCCTATTTCGGTCAATTCTGCATACGGGAGGGCGCAGAGACCCTCCCCTACGGTGATTTTTGACAATATATTCTTTCGTCCTTCCGTGCAGATGGTTACGAAATAGGCACCTGCCTCGCTGTAATCAAATCCTTTTGCACGATTGGGCTTTCGTTTCTGTAATTCCATTCCATCAGAAAATCAGCGACTTATATTTCTCCTTTAGCACAGCGCCGCAGCGCTCTATTGCCTCGGCGGCGAGGACTTCGAGGACATCGATATGGCTGCCTCGCAGGGAATTATCACGCTTTACAACCGAAAGCTCGGTGCAGCCTAAGATAAGACACTGAGCTCCTGCCTTTTTAAGCATCCGCTCGGCAGAGCCGAAAAGCTCCATATCAGCAGGCTTTGATGCCTTTACATAGTCGTAAATAGTGCTTGTTATAGCCGCCTGAGCCTTTTCATCGGGGAGAATGGGTGTTATTCCCTGAGCTTCAAGCTCAGTCTGGAAAATTTTCGCCTTTCTCGTACCCTCCGTCGCCATTATACCTGCGGCAGTGATACCTGCTTCCTTCAGACGGCGGACGGTTTCTCTTGGTGCGTGGATTACTTCCGTTTTCAGCGCTTCGGTAAGCTCTGAGTGAAAATAGTGAGCGGTGACGCAGGGAATCGCAATACATCCAACGCCCATATTTTCAAGCGCCCTGCCTGCAGAAAGCATATGGGGCAGAGGTGAAACATCGCTTTCGCCTAAAATAAATGAAGTTCTGTCGGGTGTATCGGGACGGCTTATTATACACATGGGAAGATGCTGCTGGTCGGTGTCTGCCTCGGTCATATCAATTACGGTCTGCATGAAATATGCAGTTGCCATGGGACCGAGACCGCCGATAACTCCAAGCTGTTTCATATTTATTCTCCTTACGAGCCGTAGCTTTCGGTGGGAGTTGCGGGATAGAGAGTTGCATCGAAGCGGTGGCTGTTCTTATTCTTTGAAGAATAATTCTTCAGCTGCTTGTCTGTTCTCATGAATCCGTTGAAGCCGCCGACACGGGGTGTTGCGTCAAAGTGATAGTAGCCTGTACCCACATCAACAAGGCTCCAGTAATGTCTTGATTCGCTGCTGGAATTTCTTACCTTTACAACGTCGATATTTTCGATTCCGCAGTATTCAAAGAGTGCCTTGGAGCAGGCGAAATAGGTGTAGCAGTCGCCTGAATGCTTCTTGAAGCCATTGATAGCACCCTTCTTCCAGCTGCTCTTATCGGAATGACCTGAGTATGCAATATTATTACGGCACCAGTTATAGATAGCCTTTATCTTCTGACCATCGGTCATGTCGGCCTTGAAAATCTTCTTTGCAACCTTTTCCACCTGCTTTTCAAGCTCGATATCAACATTGAGCTCGTCCTCAGTGCCGAATCTGAAGGTAACAGTCTTTGAAGAAACATTGCCATTCTTATCGGTTGCGGTGTAAATAACCTCATATTTGCCTGTCTTTGTGGGGTCAACTGCGCTGTTATCGATCTCTACGGTGACTTCGCCGTCACGGTTGTCGATTGCGGTAACGCCCTGCTTGTAGGAAATCGCCTCACCGATTATTACTGTTCTGTCCTTTGCACCGCTGATTACGGGAGGCTCGGTATCTTCGATGATTGTGAGAGTTGAAATCTGCATCTCGCTCTTGTTGCCGCAGATATCCTGAATGTCAAGATATATAACCTGCTCGCCTGCCATGGTAAAGTCAGGCTCTCTGACAGAATAGGTGACAACAAGGGGAGAGGGCTCGTCCGTGTCGCTGATGAAAGCAGAGGGTTCAACACTGTCACCAAGCCATATCTGAACATTTTTCATTGTGACTGTGGGTGATTTTGTATCGACCACAACCATAAGAACGTTGCGTTCCTTGCCGCCTGCCCTGACTCTCAGAGTGTGACAGCCTGCAGTGTCAAGCTGCTCACGGGTGGGAGCGACAACATACTCAACCTCTGTGCCGTTTCCGGAAAATACCGAAGCATCAAGGCTTTCGGTGCCTGCCTCAACCTTTGCATAGAGATTTATGTCGGTACCCATTGCAGAGAAGCTGTCCAGACCTGCCTTGAATACGGTATCAACACGGGTTTTTCTGCTGCTGCTCTGAGCGATGATATCGCTCTCGCTTGCAAAGGCGATGGTGTTTTTATTCATTTCCTCATTTTCCGAAGGCAGCACAGCATCGCTGCCGGAAAGATCGGAAGGTGAGAGAGGTGCAAGGTCACCAAGGTTGTAATCTCCGCCTGCAGAGGGTACTCCGCCCTTGGGCTTGAAGCCCTTGAACTGAATGTAGTTTGCGCTGAGATCGGATAAAATATCCTCCTGAGCCAGCGCACGGAAACCCATTGACAGCACCAGGCTGTAAAAGCAGAGAGCACAGACGGTAATGATAAGTACGATTCTTGCACAGGTACGAAGATGACGCCACTTGTATACCTTTTCCGCAGTTTCGCCTATCTTGCCGCCTACGACACGGACAGGCTCGGGTGCTGCGGCGTACATATCCTTTACCTTTTCGCCCAGCATCCGGACCTTTGAAGGTGCAGAATGTGCTCCTCTTGAATAATTCTTTTTATCATGACTGAGCAGATCACGAAGATTTGCAGGTTTTTTGCCCTGAGGCTTTGCGCCGGGACGTGGTATGCAGTTCTCACGTGAATACAGTCTTGCAAATGTATCTGCGCCGCTCCTTCCTTCAGAGCGGAAGCGCGTATAGCTGTGATTAACGCTCACTTTGTTACCTCCGTGAGGCCGCCGGTACAGGTCA
Organism: Acutalibacteraceae bacterium; assembly: GCA_045604155.1. Lineage (GTDB taxonomy): Bacteria > Bacillota > Clostridia > Oscillospirales > Acutalibacteraceae > JAISGQ01. The sequence goes on along the minus strand of JAZUNN010000068.1, from coordinate 1,483 downwards.
GCCCTTTTCATTAATTCCATCTTTGTATTTTATCATAAATATAACCCTTGTTCAACGGCAAAAAAACCCTAAATATATGTACCATACATGAATAATATGTTATTGCTGACAAAAGAGAGTGAGAATATCCCGAAAAAGGCAAAAAACACCCTTTCCCCCAATGAGGGAGAAAGGGTGCGGAATGTCGGATGTTTTTATGCGCTCTGAGCAGAAACGCGCGATTTCATGACGTCCTTTACAATGTCCATTGCCTCGTCGAGAATCTCGTTTGTGTGGGTTGACATGTAGCTTGTGCGCAGCAGGCAGTCGTCCTGGGGTACTGCAGGGGGCAGCACGGGATTTACATATACTCCTGCCTCGTAAAGCAGCTTGCCGCTGGTGAGGGTGTTGACAAAGTCAAAGGTACGGATAGGCACAATGGGGGTAATATCATTGTCACAGGGTCGGCGGTCTATGCCGCGCTTGTCAAGTCCGTTTCGTACATATCCTGCAATTTCCTGCAGACGGGTGACAAGCTCGGGTCTTTTCTGAAGCTGATGCAGTGCTTCAAGAGCGGTGGCGCAGCTTGCAGGAGTGATGGAAGCTGAGAAAATAAAGGGTCTTGAGTTGTGACGGACATATTCGACAACTCTGGCAGAGCCTGCCATGTAGCCGCCGAGGGATGCGAGGGACTTTGAGAAGGTTCCCATGTAAATGTCCACTTCGTCCTCAAGGCCGAAGTAGCTGGCAGTACCTCTTCCCCCCTCGCCGATAACGCCCAGACCGTGGGCATCGTCAACCATTACTCTGGCTCCGTATTCCTTGGCAAGAGCAACTATCTCAGGGAGCTTTGCAATATCTCCGCCCATGCTGAATACGCCGTCGGTGACGATAAGTGCACCTGCGGTTTCGGGGACCTTCTCAAGGCACTTGCGAAGTCCCTCCATGTCGGAATGGTCGTATCTGAGCATCTTGCCCCAGGACAGCTTGCAGCCGTCGTAGATGCTTGCGTGATTCTCCTTGTCGCAGATGACGTAGTCGTTTCTGCCAACCAGAGCGGAGATTATGCCCAGATTAGACTGGAAGCCTGTTGAGAAGGTGGTGACTGCCTCCTTGTTGAGGAACTTTGCAAGCTCTGCTTCAAGCTCCATGTGCATGGTGAGGGTACCGTTGAGGAAGCGTGAGCCGCTGCAGCCGCTGCCGAATTTTTCAAATGCCTTTATTCCCGCTTCGATTACCTCGGGACATGCTGTCAGTCCCAGATAATTGTTTGAACCCAGCATTATGCGGCGCTTGCCCTCCATGATAACCTCTATGTCCTGTCGGGATTCCAGTGCGTGGAAATAAGGATAAATATCCATACCCTTTATTTCATCGACCAATTTATAATCATCACATTTTTTGAACAGATCCATAACTATACCTCTTCCCTGATATTATTTGCAGCAATCTTATTGCATAGTGTCGAAATACATCAAGTTAATGATACAATATATTAGAAAAT
>JAZUNN010000067.1:0-6366 GCA_045604155.1 Acutalibacteraceae bacterium | reverse complement strand
AAGATTTTCAAATATTGATTCGTAAATTTCATTTTTTTCCAAGGTATCGGGAAGCTTGTACCTGCAAGAACCGAGAAAAGCCGCAGGTGTGGTTTTTAGTAATTCACGGTTTTCGTTGTTTTCAAAAATCGGATTGAGAAGGGTCATGTTGTTTCCCATAATTCCCTTGATTCCATGCTCTGCTCCGTAAATTTTTACTCCTGCCTCCATTGCTCCCTCAATCACGCCCAAAAGCGTTGCATTAATTGCCGAAGTAGGTCCTCCCGATTGAGCTACTGCCATACTGCCGCAAAAACCCATAATTTTTTTCCTCCCCAAAAAAATTTTTTTTTCCTGCCATGTACTTTTTGTTTTTGGGAGGAAAATACAATGAAAACAACACGCTGGCGCTGCTGCGCCGAATGATAATCAACACATATCGAACACAAATCAATTAATATAAACGGAGGAAAACAAAATGAAATTCAATAACGTAGATTTTGACACCTATTTCAAGAACTATCCCGATGCAAACGGCTTTTTCGGCAAATACGGCGGAGCATATATCTCACCTGAGCTTAAGACAGCAATGCAGGAGATAAACGATTCATACCAAACCATCTGCAAGTCGAGAAAATTCATCAGCGAGCTTCGCAGAATCCGCAAGGAATTTCAGGGCAGACCCACACCTATCTCTCATCTTGAAAGACTTTCAAACAAGATCGGCACAGGCGTTCAGCTCTATGTAAAGCGTGAGGATCTTAACCACACAGGCGCTCATAAGCTTAACCACTGCATGGGCGAAGGTCTTCTGGCAAAGTATATGGGAAAGAAAAAGGTAATTGCTGAAACAGGTGCAGGTCAGCATGGTGTTGCACTTGCCACCGCAGCTGCATATTTCGGTCTTGAATGTGACATTTACATGGGCTCTGTTGATATCAAAAAGCAGGCACCCAATGTTGCAAGAATGAAAATTCTCGGTGCAAATGTTATCGAGGTAACAGAGGGACTTGCAACTCTTAAGGAAGCAGTCGACGCCGCATTTGATGCTTACAGCAAGGAATATAACGATGCAATCTACTGCATCGGTTCTGTTCTCGGTCCTCATCCTTTCCCCATGATGGTGCGTGATTTTCAGAGCGTTGTGGGCATTGAGGCAAGAGAACAGTTCACTCAGATGACAGGTGAGCTTCCCGATGCCGTAGTTGCCTGCGTAGGCGGCGGCTCCAATGCAATGGGTATGTTCTCGGGCTTCCTCAATGACCCTGTCGATATCTACGGTGTTGAGCCTCTGGGCAGAGGCACTGCGCTGGGCGACCACGCAGCAAGTCTTAAATACGGTGAAGAGGGCATCATGCACGGCTTCAACAGCATCATGCTCAAGGACGAAAACGGTGATCCCGCACCTGTCTATTCTGTCGCATCGGGTCTTGATTACCCCTCCTCCGGTCCTGAGCACGCATTCCTCCATGATCTCGGCAGAGTAAAGTATGACGTTGTATCCTACGACGAGACCATCGACGCATTCTTTGAGCTTTCCAGAATGGAAGGCATCATTCCCGCCATAGAAAGCTCCCATGCTGTGGCATACGGCATGAAGCTTGCAAAGACCATGGGCAAGGGCTCTGTTCTTATCTGTCTGTCGGGCAGAGGCGACAAGGATATGGATTACATCATCGAAAAATACGGTATCAGATAAAAATAAAGCCTGATGTGGTTAACACATCAGGCTTTTAAAATTATTTCTTGTTAAGTCCCAGAATTTCTGCGGACTCATCACGCATTTTATACTTCAGAATCTTGCCTGCGGCGTTCATGGGGAACTCCTTGACAAAGAGGAAGTATCTGGGAACCTTGTGACGTGCAATGGAAGCATTGCCGTACTCACGCATTTCGTTTTCGTCTGCTGTTTCGCCCTTGTGGAGGATAATCCATGCACAGCACTCCTCACCGTAGCGCTCGTCGGGAACGCCGACGACCTGAACGTCACGAACCTTGGGATTGGTGAGATAAAACTCCTCGATCTCACGGGGATAGAGGTTTTCACCGCCTCGGATGATCATATCCTTGAGTCGTCCTGTTACCTTGTAATAGCCGTCGGGAGTGCGGCAGCAGATGTCGCCTGAATGGAGCCAGCCGTCAGCATCAATAGCCTGAGCGGTAGCCTCGGGCATTTTGTAATAGCCCTTCATAATGTTGAAACCACGTGCTACAAACTCGCCGCTTTCGCCGTCGGGGAGTTCTTCACCTGTTTCGGGGTCGATGACCTTACATTCAACACCGGGGAAGGGGCTGCCGACAGTTTCAACTCTGTGGTCGATATCCTCATTGACCTCGCCCATGGTACAGCCGGGAGATGCCTCGGTCTGACCGTAAACGGAGATTATTTCCTTCATGTTCATTTCGTCAGCAGCTCGCCTCATCAGGTCAGCAGGACAGTTTGCACCTGCCATGATACCCGTTCTCATATATGAGAAATCGGTCTTTGCAAAGTCGGGGTGGTTGAACATTGCGATAAACATGGTGGGAACACCGTTGAAGCAGGTGATATGCTCATCGTTTACGCAGGCAAGGGAGGATTTGGGGGAGAAATAGGGGATAGGACAGAGTGTTCCGCCGTGGGTCATCATTGAGGTCATGGAAAGTACCATGCCGAAGCAGTGGAACATGGGAACCTGAATCATCATGCGGTCAGCGGTGGAAAGATCCATTCTGTCGCCGATTGTCTTACCGTTGTTTACAATGTTGCGGTGGGTCAGCATAACGCCCTTGGGGAAGCCTGTGGTACCTGAGGTGTACTGCATATTACAGACGTCGTCAGGCTTTACGAGGGATGCTCTTCTGCGTACTTCCTCACGAGGTACGAGAGAGGAACGGGACAGCATCTGCTCCCATGTCAGACAGCCGGGCATTGAGAAGCCGACTGTAACGACATTTCTCAGGAAGGGGAGATTCTTTGAATACAGAGGCTCACCGGGGGTGAGGCTTTCAAGCTCGGGGCAGAGCTCTGCGATAATTTCCTTATAATTTATATCCTTGCAGTCCTCGATCATGACAAGGGTATGAGTGTCAGACTGCTTTAAGAGATATTCGATCTCGTGGATCTTGTAAGCGGTGTTGACAGTAACAAGAACAGCACCGATCTTGGTGGTTGCCCAGAAGGTGATATACCATGCAGGAACGTTGGTTGCCCATACAGCGACGTGGTCGCCTGCCTTGACTCCCAGGGAGATAAGTGCTGCAGCGCACTCATCAACGTCACGGCGGAACTGCTTGTAGGTTCTTGTGTAGTCGAGGGTGGGATATTTGAATGCGTACTGGTCGGGGTAATTTTCGACCATGGTGTCAAGTACATCGGAGAAGGTATAATCGATAACATCGTACTTCTTCCAGACGAAAGTACCTGTCTTTGCTCTGTTGTAGTAAGCACGGTCGTAGTTTTTCTTTTCTCTTTTGAGAGAGGAAATATAATTTGCAAAGTGGGTCAGAACGATGTCGGCATCGTTTATCTCCTCGTTCCATGCGGCGCAGATAAAGCCGTCAAAGTTGAGGGAAGAGAGGGCTCCGATGAGCTTTTCGACGTCCAGCTCACCCTCACCGATAAGAACGGTCTTTCCGTCCTTCATATCGCCTAAGCGGACATACTTGATGTATGCGCCGAGGGTCTTAATGGTGGTTTCAGAAGTTTCTCCTGCACCGAAATATGTGCCTCGCACATTCCATGAAACGCCGATGGCGGCAGAGGAGAAATGGTTGATTATATCAATGATGTTTTCGGTGTTTGCAAGATAGCCTACGGTTTCAAGCAGGATACCCACATCAGAGCGCTCTGCACGCTTTATGGCGCTTGAAAGCTTTTCGTTCATGGCATCAAAGGACATTTCTTCCTCAATGCGAACGATCACATTTGCAACGCCTGCGGCAGCAGCCATATCCACGTATTTTACGAGGGTTTCAGCGGAAGCCTCACTGTCGCTGAGAGATACGGGATAGCTCAGTGCAGGCACGGTAAGATTGCGGTTTATGAGCTTTCTCTTTGAATCTGCGGCACGGTCACGGCGCAGAATGCTGTCGTGGTGAGAAGTGCGCTCCTTTATTGCATCGTAGATCTCAAAGCCGTCAAAGCCGTAGTCATAGGCAAAACGGCAGGTATCGAGGAAAGATGCACGTTTTACATTTTTGGTAGAGAAGACGATTTTCATCTTATTCCTCCTCAGAAACGATCTTGTTCAGTGCGTTGATATATGCTCTGATGCTTGCTGCAACGATGTCGGTGGATGTGCCGTTGCCGGAATAGAGCTTGCCGTTGTTGCGAAGTCTTACAAGAGCGGAGCCGAGAGCCTCCTTGCCTTCGGTGACGGACTGAACCTGAAAATCATCGAGCTCATAGTGATAGCCGATGCACTGCTCGATTGCACGGAATGCAGAGTCAACGGGACCGTCGCCTGTAGAAACACCGCAGATTATCTCATCGTCGCACTTGAGGGTGACCTGAGACATGGAGCCGGTTACGTTGCTGCTTGAAGTGGTGTAGCTTTCAAGATGATAGGTGGAAGGAGCCTGCATAGCGGAGCTTGCGATAAGAGCCTCAAGCTCCTTTGCGCCGACAGCGTCCTTCTTCTCGCATATCTGCATAAGAGCCTTGTGTACGTTTCCGCAGTCGGAATCGGAAAGGTCATAGCCAAGCAGGGTAGCTGCCTGAGCGACCTGAGCGATGGTGCTGTCGGAATCGAGAAGGATCTTCTTCTTTTCGCTGACAGTGCTTTCTGTTTCGTATGCTTCGTGGTTTATGCTCTTGAGCATATCATCGATGCTTGCGTGGATTCTGGTGTTGTTAAGGTTTGTTTCTGCGCCGATCTGAGCAGAGCAGGTGCTCATGGCATCTGCAATCTCGCCTGTCAGAAGGATATTCTTGCCTGCCATTGCACACTTGATGCCGTCAGCGCCGTTCTTAACGGCAGCAACAGCGGATGCAACAGCCATGCTGATACGATCGGAAACCTGAACATATACGGGAATGCTGACTGCAGCCTTTACCTTTGCGGTGAGCTCTGCGATCTCCTCGGGGAGAGAAACACCTGCATCATCGCAGATGGTAATTACGGTTGCACCTGCAGCCTCTGCTTCCTTTGCAGCGGCAATGAGGAAGCTTTCGTCAGCTCTTGTTGCATCAAGGGCAGAATACTCAACGTCCTCGCAGAGGGTCTTTGCATTTTTTACGAGTTCTGCGATCTTTGCAACCATCTTGTCAGACTTCATATGATAGGTGTATTCCATCTGAACGGTGGAAGCAGGAAGCTCGATCTGCAGACGGGGCTTTGCGGCGTCCTTTACGCATTCCCATGCATCGAGCACATTCTCGGCGGTAAAGCCGACAGGAATTGCAACAGCGGCATTCTGAATATTCTTTGCGATGGTCTTGTATATAATAGTATCCTCACGCAGGCTCTTTATGGGAGCAAGCTCAACGGCATCAGCGCCGAGAGAATCTGCGCAGGCGGCAATAGCTGTTTTTTCACGGAAAAGAAGAGCAGCTTCACGATCCTGGGGGAGTTTTTTGAGTGTGATGTCGGTGGTGATGATTTTCTTCATTGTGAAGACCCCTTTCAATATATAAAAAATAGTGTGAACAAACAAAAAAACGTCTCCATCTCCTTGTAAGTTCAAAGAGACGAAAACGTTAAACGACGTTAACTTTTCCGCGGTACCACTCTTCTTCATCCTATTAGGATGCCCTTAGATGCAAACACATCTTGACTCTGTTACGGGAGTACCCGTCTGCCCCTACTGATAAAGTTCACGGCAGCCACTCCGCGGCGAGTTCTGCAAGCCTTCCCCAATGCCTCGCACCACCCGGCATCTCTCTGAACGGCGATCGCACTCACATACTATTCCGCATCACAGTGTTTGTGATTGATTGTTAGATATGTTAATACAATAATCTTGATTTGTCAAGAGGTTTTAAGAGAAATTTTTAACGATTTAAAGTGTGTGAGCAAAAGACAGGTTTTTATTGGTGTGATGCAGTAAAAGGCCACCGTAGGGGAGGGGCTCTGTGCCCTCCCGATTTTTCACCATCCGACTTGAAAACACACCTGTAGGGGCGGATATTATCCGCCCGTTATCTCGATTAATCAATAAATTAAAAAACACCGTAGGGGACGGCATTTATGACGTCCCATTGCTACGATTTCCAAACAAACCCAAAACCATCGTAGGGGACGATGCCCACATCGTCCCGTTATTGTTGTATAAGTAAAACCACGCGTTAGACGCGTGGTTCGGGAAGAATTACATAGATGAGGAAGAAATAAAAGCTCCTTTTGCTTAAAATAAAGGTGCGGTCTGCCAACTGCACACAAAAAAGCAAAAGGAGGACATTCAAAT
>JAZUNN010000066.1:0-42544 GCA_045604155.1 Acutalibacteraceae bacterium | reverse complement strand
GAAAATAAAGAAACTTGACATTTTCTGAGTCTTTTTCTTTTCTGAGTTATCAGACTCAGCATTTATATCGGGAATTTTATTTTCAGCAATGTCAGATTTGTTTTTTTTGCTGAATTTAAATTTCATTATGTCACTCTCTTTCTGTAATGGATAAAAAATTGACAACCATCTTTTTTATTATAACATCATGGATTAATAAAATCAATTTTTTGATGATTACTTAATTACTTTTAATTTTCGGAATCTTCGGTGATTCTGTATCGGAATAAATTTCCGTAAATATCTTCAAATACATAGAATGCTATATATTCATCTGAAGGTTTTGATGCAGAAACAACAGTATCCTCACCATATTCAACTGACGATGTGCCGGAAAGATTTTCTCCAAGAGAAATTATATTGCCATCAACAGATGCACTGTAATATTCAGGTGTTATCATATCTCCTTCATTAAGAACAGCAAATCTGGAATGGGTTTTTGTTTCATTGTTATCATATGTTTTTTCAATGTATGCAATCGAATAAACATCATTATTACCTATCGAATCATTTTCGCATAAGATATATAAATTCGCTGAATATAATGCTGTTTCGGCATTTTCATTTTGCTGGATATTTTCATCAGAAAGTGCAGGAGATATTGTCACAGGCACACAATAAAGAGCCTTTTTTTCGCCCTCAAACTCCTGATACGAAATGATTTTAGCAAAAACAGGAACATTATTTAAAGTGATTGGATAATCAGGAGAAGAAGGGCACAGGTGCCTTTTCTCGTTGTTGAAGAATGTAAGTTCACTTGAATCTGTTCCGAGAAAAACAAAGGATCCATCATTAAGACAGGCATATCCTTCTGTTCTTATATCTGTAATAAGACACATATCATCCTTTGAAAATTCAATTACCTCAGAAACTTCACCGGAATTATTTGTAATTCCCGATACATTAAAAACACTTTCAGAAAGGGAATTATTAAGATAGTAAGCATCACAGTTTTCAATGAAATCGCAATCTATCCAGCTGTATTCGTCGGTAAGTGCTCTAACGTTCAGTATCCGGCATATTGCATTTTTGTAGTCAGATTCACCGGAGTGCACCAGCATTGCAGCACGTCCTCCGATAAGAATATTTGCAAATTTTCTTACAGTGCCGGAATACTCACGGTCGATATTGATTCTGTGAAGAATATTAATCGTATTACCTGTTTCTTCTATATTGTTCAATGGGAAATAAAGGGTAAGACCATTTGCATTTATTAAATTATCAGAAGTGAAATTATATTTTATGCAGTTTTTGAGCGCTTCAATAAGATTCATTCCTTCATCGGAATTTATATGTGCTGCAAAATCCATAAGATCAATCTGATCGGAGTCCGGTCGGCCGAATTCACGTGTTGCAGAACGTGCCGCAGAAACAGCTGCGTAATTTCCTTCACTCATTTGATTATCGATGTAAGAAAAGAAGTCACTCATTGCCGGATGGACAAGATTGTTAAAATCAACAAGATCAATCAAAGTAAGTGAAACGCAGAGATCTTCTGATATTTCTGAGGCTTCTTTTTTATAATCATCAATGATAATCCTTGCAATTTCAGTGGTTTCAAGAGAAGAATTTTCTGACAATGCATTAAGCCAGTTTGTGTAATTCCATCCGCCGGTGGACATATTTTCCTGTGACGCAATAAGGTAGTCAGAATAGAAATTCATTACATATGCCATATCATATGTGGCCATATAACCTGCATCAAACCCGACAAAATCAAAATATATACCGGTAGAATACAATGCAAGATTTAATTCATCTGCTGTAAGTGAGTTAATTTCAGTATCTGTTTCATCATATCCGAATCCATAGGAAGTTCCGCCTCCATTGCCCCAGAAAATCAGAGCATAACGATCGGCAGGATATGCATTTTTACAATAGGTAATGAATGATGTCAGATTTGAATAATTTGTCATTTTGTCTATTGAACTGGATGCGATCTTCTTAAGCTTTCCGCTGCGTACTTCAAATCGTTCAACGCAATTGTTTTTTACAAATGAATTTTGCCATTCCGAAGTACCACCTGTCTGAATAATTATATTGATTTTATCGGACTTTTTTACAGCCATCAACTCTTCTATATTCTTACTGGCAAGTCCTTCAGCGGACTCAAGATCAGAACCGCACATATATATCATAATCGTGAATTCATCTTTTCCTTCACCTATAATTGATGTTCGTGCAGTTCTTGGACCAATTATTCCCGAAGAGAAATTACTTGTGTTGTTTTCAGGGTTTCCGGCTGAGACAGTATTCAAATCGGTGCATCCCTGGTAGGATCTGCTGCCTGATACATTTAAAGAATTCTGAAATTTTGTAACCGTAACAGGATCCTGCTCGATTGTCTTTGAAAAGAACCCCGTACTTTTCAAGGCATAATATGCTGAAATGATAATCAATGCCAATGTGAGAAATCGAATAACTGCATTTCTGGTTTTTCTGACATTCTTTGAGGATGTATATTGACTCATATAGCTTCTCCTGAAAAATTTGATGCTATTATTATACTATAATTATATTTTATTATCAATGGACATTACCTATAGATTGCGTTGACATAATATATTTGACACTGTATAATGTATACACTAAACCGAAACAGAGGAATTGAAATGTCAAAAATATCTTTAGCGGAGCAAAGTATTACCAAAAAATACAGAAAGACAATATGGAACAGGTTTATTGCAGCAATAAAAGAGTTTTCTCTTGTTGAGCCGGGTGATACTGTTGGAGTATGTATTTCTGGCGGAAAAGACTCAATGATTCTTGCCGTCTGCTTTAAGCTGCTGCAGAAATACAGTGATTTTCCGTTTGATGTGAAGTATCTTGCAATGGATCCGGGATATAACGAAGAAAATGCACTTCAGATCAGAAAAAATGCGGAAATACTTGACATTCCGATACATTACTTTGATGCTCCGATTTTCAATTATGTATATAAACAGGACAAAGGATCACCGTGTTACCTCTGTGCAAGAATGAGAAGGGGATATTTATATAAAGAGGCAAAAGCTCTTGGGTGCAATAAAATTGCTCTCGGACACCATTTTGATGATGTTATCGAAACAGTTCTGATGAGCATTCTTTTTCAGGGATCATTTCAGACTATGATGCCAAAGCTGCCAAGTACAAATTATGAAGATATGGAACTGATACGTCCCCTTTATCATGTTCACGAAGATGATATTATTTCATGGGCAAATTACAATTCACTCAGGTTTTTGAACTGTGCGTGCAGATTTACAGAGGAATCACAGGATAACGAAGAAAAGTCAAAAAGGAAATATATCAAGACATTGATCAGGCAGATAAAAAAAGAAAATCCATCTGCGGATATGAATATTTTCCACAGTATGTATGATGTTAATCTTTCTACAATCATAAGCTATCGTGAAAGCGATAAAGCCGAATGTCATTCTTTTGACGAATTGTACAGTTGTCGGAAAAATAATTCCATTAAGGTTATGCAAACAGATACTTCTGATGCTAAATGATTGCATTTTAAAATCTTGTATGGTATAATCATACAGTTGAAATCACACAAAACGGAGGATATGTAAATGATACTCAAAAACAAAGAAGTTAAAGAAAACAGCCACGTAAAGCTTACCGTTGAGGTTGAGCAGGAAGTTTTTGCAGCAGCTTGCGCAGAGGCTTACAAGAAGAATGCCAAGGATATTACCATTCCCGGTTTCCGCAAGGGTAAGGCACCCAGAAACATCATCGAAAAGATGTATGGCAAGGGTTTCTTCTATGAGGAAGCTGTAAATGCACTTTATAAGACTGCTCTTGCAGATGCAATCAAGGAAGCAGAGCTTGATGTTGTAAGTGACAATATTGCAGTTGAAATTGAATCTGTTGGTGATGAAGGCTTTACCTTTACTGCACTTGTTCCTGTCAAGCCCGAAGTAAGTGTTGCTGACTATAAGGGCATCGAAGCTGAGAAGCTTATCGTCAACGTTACCGATGAGCAGGTTGATCATGAGCTTGAGCATGCTCAGAAGCGTGGCGCAAGAATGACCGAAATCGATGATCGTGCAGCCGAAAACGGCGACACTGCTCTCTTTGATTTTGCAGGTTATGTTGACGGTGTTGCATTTGACGGCGGCACAGCAGAGGGCTTTGAGCTTGTTCTCGGCTCCGGTCAGTTCATTCCCGGCTTTGAGGAGCAGATGGTAGGTCACAACATCGGCGAAGAGTTTGATGTAAATGTCAAGTTCCCCGAGGAATATCACGCAGAAGAGCTTAAGGGCAAGGATGCGGTTTTCAAGATTAAGCTTCACGGGCTTAAGAAGGAAGAACTCCCTGAGATCGACGATGATCTTGCTGCAGACAATGGATTTGACACTCTTGATGAGTACAAGGCTGATATCAAGGAAAACCTTGTAAAGAGAGCTGAAGCAGAAGCAAACCGTGCATTTGATGAGAAGCTTCTCGTTGCACTTGCCGATCTTGTAGAGGCTGACATTCCCGACGAGATGTTTGAGGAAGAGGCAGACCGTGAGCTTGAGCAGTGGGCATACAGACTTTCTTCCCAGGGTCTCAGCATCGAGGATTACATGAAGTATACCGGTATGGATGTCGATGCACTTCGTGCAAACTTCAAACCTCAGGCAGTAACTCAGGTCAAGATCCGTCTTGCACTTGAGAAGATTGCAGAGCTCGAAGGTCTTGAGGCATCCGAGGATGAAATTGCTGAGGAATACAACAAGCTTGCTGAAATCTACAAGAAGGAAGCTGACGAGCTTAAGACTCTTATTCCCGAAGACGGCATCAAGCACGATCTTCTCGTTGAGAAGGCACTTGGCATCATTCGTGACAATGCTAAGGTAAATATGGTCGAAAAGTATTCTCACGATGAGGATTGCGACTGCGAAGAATGCAATCACGCTGAATAATTTGACATATATTCTGTCAGATTCATAATCACGAAATAAATAGATATATTATATCCCGGAGGTGTTTTTTAATGAGCTTAGTACCTGTTGTAGTTGAACAGACAAACAGAGGTGAGAGGTCTTATGATATTTACTCAAGACTTCTTAATGACAGAATTATAATTCTCTCTGAGGAAGTTAATGATACAACAGCAAGCCTGGTTGTTGCACAGCTTCTCTATCTTGAAGGTCAGGATCCCAAGAAGGATATAAGCCTTTATATCAATAGTCCTGGTGGTAGTGTCTCTGCAGGTTTTGCAATATATGACACCATGAATTATATCAAGTGCGATGTATCTACAATCTGCCTTGGAATGGCTGCAAGCATGGGTGCATTCCTTCTTTCTGCAGGAACAAAGGGCAAGCGCCTTGCTCTTCCTAACAGCGAGATCATGATCCATCAGCCTCTTGGTGGCTCACAGGGTCAGGCAACTGATATTGCTATTCAGGCAAACCAGATTCTTAAAATAAAGAAGAAGCTCAATACTATTCTTGCAGAAAACACCGGAAAGTCCATTGAAATAATCGAAAAGGATACTGAGAGAGACAATTACATGACTGCTCAGGAAGCTATGGAATACGGCATAATCGATAAGGTTATTTCCAGACGATAGGTTGGTGTATAGATGTCATATAATGATCCCGGCAGCGGAAAGTTCCACTGCTCATTCTGCAATAAATCAGATTCAGATGTTGAGCGCATGATAACAGGTCTCGGTGCCTGTATCTGCGACGAGTGTATCAGACTTTGCTATGATATTCTCGAAAACGACGGTGAACATGATTCTGAAGTTATTGAAAAAACTCTGGACGATTTTGCAATACTCAGACCTGCCGATATCAAGGAGCATCTTGACAGCTTTGTAATCGGTCAGGACCGTGCAAAGATTGCTCTTGCAGTTGCTGTTTATAACCATTACAAGAGAATAACAGCAACTGAAACCATGGTCGATCTTCAGAAAAGCAATATTCTTCTTATTGGACCGACCGGTGTAGGTAAAACATTTCTCGCACAGTCACTTGCAAAACTTCTTGATGTACCTTTTGCAATCGCAGATGCAACAACACTGACGGAAGCAGGCTATGTAGGCGAAGATGTTGAAAACATTCTTTTAAGACTTATCCAGGCTGCTGACGGCAATGTTGCTGAGGCTGAACATGGAATAATTTATATTGATGAGATTGATAAGATTGCAAGAAAATCTGAGAATCCTTCAATTACAAGAGATGTCAGCGGCGAAGGTGTTCAGCAGGCACTGCTCAAAATCCTTGAGGGTACAGTTGCCAATGTTCCTCCGCAGGGCGGCAGAAAGCATCCTATGCAGGAATTCATTCAGATTGATACATCGAATATTCTGTTCATATGCGGCGGTGCATTTGATGGGATTGAAAAGATAATAGAGAAGCGTGTTTCTACTTCTTCTCTTGGATTCGGTGCTGACATCAAAAGCAAGGATGACAGTGAATACAGCGAACTTCTCAAAAAGGTAATACCTCATGATCTTGTAAAGTTTGGTCTGATTCCTGAAATTGTCGGTCGACTTCCTGTCTTCGCAACACTCGATGCTCTTGATAAGGATGCTCTTGTAAGAGTCATGTCTGAGCCTAAGAATGCAATCATCAAGCAGTATGCAGAACTTCTGAGAATAGATGGCGTTGAGCTTGAATTCACTGAAGATGCATTGTATGAGATAGCAGAAAAGACTGTTGAACAGAAAACCGGCGCAAGAGGACTCAGAGGAATAATTGAGAATATTATGACTCCCGTAATGTTCAGTGTTCCTTCAGATCTTTCCGTCCATAAGGTTATAATCAACAAGGAAAGTGTTAATGGCGGTTCGCCCGAATATGTAAAAGGTAAACCTAGAGAAATGCTCCGGTCAGCTTCTGAAGAAATTGTTGAGCCAAAAAAATCAACCAGAACTCATCAGTGTAAAAAAACAAGCTGAATCATTAAAACGAGTATGAACAATATTGTTCATACTCGTTTTTTGTATTGAAATGTTTTTTGTTAAGGACTATAATAATTAATATAGCTGATGAGGTGAATGCTGTGAAAAGGGTGCTTGTTTTAGTATTGCTGATGGCTGTTTTTTGCACGTTTGTTTTTGGGTGTGGCGGCACGGAACATGAAAATCAGAACAAACTGAAAATATGGGTTCTGTCTGATGAATATAAAAACTGCGTGAAATGGATTTCTGAAAATTATGGAAATAATGATTATGATGTTGATATTACCGTAATTGCAGATGGTGATATTTTATCGTGTGTTCAGGAATCTGTTGACAATAAAAATTTTCCTGATGTAATAATGACCGCTCCGGAATCAATAGATCTTCTTGCAGAAAAAAAACTTATTACTCCGCTTGAAAATACAGGCATCAAAATTGATGAAAGCAAATATTACAGCTTTGCTGTAGAAAGCGGAAAATATAACGGAAAACTTTATGGAATGTGTATGAATGCATCTCCCGGAGTTTTTGCATACAGACGAAGTATTGCTGCGGCATATCTTGGAACATCTGACCCGGCAGACATTGAACTTCTTATTTCTGATTGGAAAAGTTTCAGTGAAACAGCGCAGCTTTTGAAGGTTTCATCCCTTGAAAGGACATACATTACCGCCGGGATATCAGATATTACAAGGTCATACTTCAACTGTATTTATGAAAATACTGATGAGAACAAAGTAAAAGAATATTTTGAATATGCAAAAATGTTATCAGACAATAATTATGTATTCGGAGCAGAACAATGGTCTGAAGCCTGGATTCAGGGCTTTGAAGATGACAATGCAATTTTTGGATATTTTTTATCCGCAATAGCTGTAGATGACATATTATGTAATGTTTCTGACAGGAGTATGGGGGATTGGTGTTTATGCACTCCGTTTTCCTCTTACTCCTGGGGAGGAACTTATCTTACTATATGCAGTGAAAGCCCTAACAAAGAATATGCCGCAGACCTTATAGAACTGCTTACAATAAATGAGGAGTCAATGAAAGCTGCAGCCCTGCAAAGCGGAATTTTTACAGCAAACAGAAGTGTGAATATGTCAGTCTGCAATGATTCAAAGTTCTGCCTTGATGTTCTTAACGGGCAGAATTATTATAAAAAATTGATGGAATCTGCAGAAAGTATTGAAGATTCAGGACATGTCAATCAAAGCAATGATGCAATGTATGTAATGCTTCTCAATAACCTGGCAGAGAATTATATTAATGGTGAATATGATTTGAATACAGCGGTTGATATTTATTTTTCTACTGTAAACGGAACATCTTCTGACTGACTTATTTGACAAAATAATGACAGCATGATATATTTTTCTTAAAGAAAAAGGAGATGAAAAAATTGGATAATGAATTCAATTCTTCACTTGATAATTTAAATGACGAATATATCTCCGATGAGTATATGGATAGTTCCATTGATGTATATTCCGAAGAACAGAATATTCAGATTGCATCAGAAAACACCGTACCGGTGCAGCCTGTTCAGATTCAGCCTCAACAGATCGTTGCACAGCCAATCTATACTCAGCCAATAATAACCCAACCTATATATACCCAACCTATTATTGTTCCGCAGCAGATGCCAATGGAACCTGCTTATCCTGTCTATCAACAGCAGAACTTTCTTCCGATTGATCAGCTTAAGCCTGAACGATGGCATGCTCATCCTGTGCTTGTATTTTTTTCATTGCTGCTATGTTTCCCGGTTGGCCTGGTTCTTCTTTTGTTTTTTACAAGATGGGGCTTTTTTCCAAAACTGTTTTTAACACTTTTTACTTTGATCTGTATTTGGTTTGTATATGAAGTTATAGCTTTTTATTCTGGATTTGATCTTCCAAGCCTGCTTAACAGTCTCTTAAACTAACACCTTTGAAAGGCAGCGATATCCTTGAGCAAAATTCTTAAACGAACATGGGCAGAGATTGATCTCGAAATGATTCGTCATAATTATAGTCTTGTACGTGAAAAAGTTGACCCTTCCGTAAAAATCATGTGCATAGTAAAAGCCGATGCCTACGGTCACGGAGTTCAGAACGTAGCCCTTGAGCATCAGCGTATTGGTGCAGACTGGTTTGGGGTATCAAACCTGCACGAGGCACTCCAGCTCAGAAATTACGGCATTACAAGACCGATTCTGATTCTTGGCTATACACCGCCTGACCGAGCCGCTGAGCTTTCTGCTTTCGGTATTTCACAGGCTGTCTTTTCTGAGGAATACGCACTCGAATTATCTGACTACGCTCAGAAAAACGGAAGCCCGGTAAAATGTCACATCAAGCTTGATACCGGCATGAGCCGACTTGGTTTCGGCTGTCATGATGATGAGCAGAATGTCAGATCAGCAAAAACAGTTGAAAGAATATGCAGTCTCCCGAATCTTGACTGCGACGGCATATTCACTCATTTTGCGGTAGCTGATGAAGACAGAGATGGCAGAGAATTTACTCTTGGTCAGTTCAAAAACTTCAAGGCTGTCATTGATATTCTCGAGAAAAAAGGCATAACCTTCCGATTCAGACATTGCTGCAACAGTGCGGCAACTCTTGAATACCCCGAATTTCACATGGATATGGTACGCCCGGGTATTATTCTGTATGGACTGGCTCCTTCAAAATATTTTCTCGGCAAATATGATCTCCGACCTGCAATGCAGCTAAAATCAGTTATTTCCATGATAAAAACCGTTGAGAAAGGCGCAACTGTCAGCTATGGCAGAACCTTTACGGCAGAAAAGGAAATGAAAATCGCTACAGTTCCTGTTGGCTATGCTGACGGATATCCAAGACCTCTTTCCGGAAGACAGGATATGCTTGTAAACGGTCAGCGAGCTCCGATTTTAGGCAGGATATGCATGGATCAGCTTATGCTTGACGTAACCGATATTGAAGGTGTTTCGGCAGGTATGACCGTTACTGTTTTCGGTAAGGACGGGGATTCATATATCCATGTCGATGAACTTTCGGAAAAAACCGACACAATAAATTACGAAACAGTTTGTCTTATCGGCAAACGTGTTCCGAGAATATATCTGCGAGGCGGCAAACAGGTTGCGCAGGTAAACTATATTATCAGCGAGGAGCGTTATCTTTGAATTATTCACTTTCAGACCGCGTATCATCACTTAAACCATCACTTATCCGTGAGATCCTTAAAATGTCATCAGTTCCCGGCATGATCCCTTTTTCTGCAGGTAATCCTGCGCCTGATGCATTTCCTTCCGAACAAATAGCAAAAATCTCTGCTGATATCTTTGCTCAGCAGCCCATCAACGCTCTTCAGTATTCTATAACCGAAGGCTACCAGCCTCTCAAGGATGCCATAAAGGCAAGATATCCTCAGTACTTTGGGGCAGAAGACGATGTAATAATCACTTCAGGCGCACAGCAGGTAATGAACCTTACCACCATGAGTCTCTGCAACGAAGGCGATGTCATTATCTGTGAAAAGCCCAGCTTCATAGGTTCTCTCAATGCATTCCGTTCTTTCAACACCAAGCTTGTAGGTGTCGATATGGAAAATGACGGTATGAATATTGATATGCTTGAGGCTGCTCTCAAGGCAAACCCCAATGCAAAGTTTATTTATGTAATTCCTGACTTCCAGAATCCCACCGGACTTACAACTTCTCTCGAGAAGAGAAAGGCAATCTATAACCTTGCAAAGCAGTACGGCATCATGATTCTTGAGGATAACCCCTACGGTGAAACAAGATTTGCAGGCGAGACACTGCCTTCAATCAAGAGCATGGACGAAGACGGCATCGTTATTTATGCAGGCTCTTTTTCAAAGGTCATTTCTCCCGGACTTCGTGTCGGTTATGCTATCGCACCAAAACCTGTTCTCTCAAAGATGATCGTCTGCAAGCAGGTTCAGGATGTACATACAACTATCCTTTCTCAGCTTATCGTTCACAAGTTTATGACAAGTGATGATTATGAGGCACACCTCAATATGATCCGTGATATTTACAGAAAGAAATGCAAGCTTATGTGTGACTGCATGGCAGACGGATTCAAAGACAGAGTTGAGTTCACAAAGCCTGACGGCGGTCTCTTTATCTGGTGTAATCTTCCTGAAGGCTCTGATATGCTCGATTTCTGCAAGAAGGGCATAGAAAAGGGTGTTGCAGTTGTTCCCGGCACTGCATTCCTCACCGATGAAATAGAGCCCTGCATTTCCTTCAGAACAAACTTCTCTACTCCTGCAGACGATCAGATCGTCAAGGGTGTCGAAATTCTTTCTGATCTTATCGCCAACCTTTGATAACAGGAGGTAAACAACAATGGAAAATGTTGAAAAGAAGAAACGAATATTCTCCGCTATACAGCCCAGCGGAGAAATGACAATAGGCAATTATCTTGGCGCAATCCGCAACTGGATCTCAATGCAGGATGAATTTGAGTGCATTTATGCTACTGCAAATCTTCATGCCATAACTGTACGTCAGGATCCCAAGGTGCTCAAGAAGAATACCGAGCAGCTTTATGCATTGCTCCTTGCGGCAGGTGTAGATCCCGATAAGTGCATATTCTATCATCAAAGCATGGTTCCTGCTCACGCAGAGCTTGCATGGGTGCTTAATACCTACACTCAGTTTGGTGAGCTTTCCAGAATGACCCAGTTTAAGGATAAATCCCAGCAGCATGCAGACAACGTCAATGCTGGTCTCTTCACATATCCCGTCCTCATGGCTTCTGATATTCTGCTTTTCAACGCAGATATGGTTCCTGTAGGCGCAGACCAGAAGCAGCATCTGGAGCTCACAAGAGACGTTGCAGAGCGTTTTAACGGTGTATACGGAAACACCTTTACAGTTCCTGAACCCTTTATCCCGAAGCAGGCAGCCCGTGTTATGAGCCTTGCAGACCCCACAAAGAAGATGAGTAAGTCTGACCCCAACTCAAAGAGCTTTGTTCTCATGGTCGATGAGCCCAACGTTATTATGAAGAAGTTCAAATCCGCTGTTACCGACAGTGAGGCATGCGTCTGTTATAGAGAGGGCAAAGGCGGCATAAACAACCTTATGGAGATTTATTCTGCCTGCACAGGTCTTACATTTGAACAGATCGAAAAGGACTTCGAAGGTAAGGGTTACGGCGACTTCAAAGTTGCAGTCGGTGAAGCTGTTGTTGCAGTTCTTGAACCCATCCAGAAGCGCTATAAGGAATTCCTTACTGACAGAGCATATCTTGAGCAGAAAGCTAAGGAAGGCGCAGAAAAGGCCGCTTACCTTGCAGAACGCACCATCCGCAAGGTTTACAAGAAGGTCGGCTTGCCGAGAGTGTAATTTTATTAAGAGGACTGAACTTTCAGTCCTCTTTACTTTTTTGCAGGTTTTTGGTATTATTTCTTCAGTGATCTCACTGCAAAAGCAATGATTTTTATATGGATAAGGAGAATGATTTTGAAAAATTTTAGAT
This sequence comes from Acutalibacteraceae bacterium, assembly GCA_045604155.1. GTDB lineage: Bacteria > Bacillota > Clostridia > Oscillospirales > Acutalibacteraceae > JAISGQ01. The sequence goes on along the minus strand of JAZUNN010000066.1, from coordinate 30,133 downwards.
TAAACGAAGATGAATTATTAGATGAAAGTCATTTACCTGTTTTAATTGTAATGAACATGATCAGTGAAAATAGATTTTTAAAAATACTTGAATCTGTAAGCAAAGGAATAGGTTTTGGTGAAGAATATGGGGCGTGTACAATGCCATACGACTTGGATGAATTCGATAAGTCTAACGGAGGAGAATTGGATGGAGTGGAGTTTGGGCTACATAACGGTGATGAAATAGTAGTTGACTTTCAATCTTTTTATTATTATCTAAAAATAATGTGTGAAAAATATATAAAAATTAATTCGGAACATTCTAATATAATAATAAAGTATTTGGAGGAATATTCACATAACTTTTTGAAGATAAAAAAAACATAACATTGTGTATGAAATAACAAAGAAAGGACTTATTGAATTGAAACGAGAAATAAGCACAGAGCAGAATGGTCTTGTATATGAACGCTGGCAGAATCAGTTTGAAGAGTTTTCTCATTCTGAATTTGTCTGTGGAATACCTCAGGCTCTTTTTATGATAACAACAAACAAGGAGAATGGCATGCCAAATGCCTGTTTCCATTCATGGAGCTGTTTTTCAGGTGATGCAGGAGGATTTTATGCCATTCTATCATGTCTCGGAAGACACACCCACACTTACGCAAATATAATCAGAGACCGAGAATTCTGCATTAATTTTCTTTCACATGATTATTACGAAAATTGTATGGATACTGTCAGAAGAAATTCCATGGCAGAAAATGAAATAATATCCGGCGGATTCAAAATGGAAAACTGCAAAACAATTAATGCTCCAAGAATTGCAGAAAGCTTTTTGTGTCTTGAATGTAAGCTTGAATATGATGTTGACCTTTCAAAAAGAAATATAAATTCCCTTATCATCGGAAAAGTTGTAAATATAGCCATGGAAGAAACATATATGGAAGGCATTGACCAAAAATATACTGACAAGGGATTTATGTTCAATGTACATTCTCCGGTTGATTTTGCTACCGGTAAATGCGATAAGATTTCATCTGCACATCTTTCTTTATTCGAGGAAAATTAAGTAATTTAATATAGACAAATGAATCATTTTGTTATAAAATAAAATTACTTAACTTGACATTGGAGGATGTAATATGGCACGTTTGGTAATGGGTATAGATGTCGGTACATCCGGTTGTAAGATACTTGCACTGGATGAGTACGGTAAAATCTGCGCTACTGCAATAGAGGAATACCCTCTTTATACACCTAAAGCAGGCTGGACTGAGCAGGATCCTGAGGATTGGTGGCAGGCCGTTGTAAAAGGCATAAAAAGAGTTCTTGCAAAATGTGAGGGAGAAGTCATAAGTGTTGGTTTCTCCGGTCAGATGCATGGCATGGTTGCTCTTGATGAAAATAATGCTGTTGTAAGAAAGGCTATTCTCTGGAATGATCAGAGAACAGTTGAAGAATGTGATGAAATCACTGAAGCGGCAGGCGGTCTTGAAGGACTCCTTTCCTATACTAACAACAGAATGCTCACAGGTTTTACAGGCGGAAAGATTCTCTGGATGAAGAAAAATGAGCCTGAAAACTATGCTAAAACAAAGCTTATTATTAATCCCAAGGATTATATCAGATACCGTCTTGCAGGCACTCTTGAAACCGATGTTTCTGATGCTTCCGGCTTCGGTCTTTTCGATGTAAAGAATAAGATCTGGGCATATGAACTCATCGAAAAGATCGGCCTTGAAAAGAGCCTTTTCCCGAAAGTTGTCGAATCTCAGGATGTTGTCGGCAACATTACAGCAGAAGCTGCTTCACTTACCGGGCTTTCCGAAAAATGCGTTGTCTGCGCAGGCGGCGGAGATGCTGTTATTTCAACTACCGGTCTTGGTCTTATCGGCGCAGGTCGAATTGGTATAACTCTCGGTACTTCCGGTGTTGTTGCAATGAGCCTTCCTGCATATACACCCAATCCCGGCGGATCATTACAGATTTCCTGCAATAATGCACCTGATACATGGCATGCAATGGGCGTAACACTTGCTGCAGCAGGCAGTTATCAGTGGTTCAAGAATACTTTTGGCGACTACGAAAGTGTAGTTGCAGAAGAAATGGGGAAGAGCCCCTTTGCACTTCTTGACGGCATTGCGAAGGATACACCTGCAGGTGCTGAAGGACTTATTTTCCTTCCTTATCTTACCGGTGAACGTGCTCCTATAAATGATCCCAACGCCAAGGGTGCATTTCTCGGTATTGATTCCACCAAGAAAAAGGGACATTTTGCAAGAGCTGTCATGGAAGGTGTTGCATACTCTCTCAAGCAGGTTTATGATCTTATACTCAGCGTAAATGAAGGCGTTTCAACCGATTCTGTTGTTCTTGCCGGCGGCGGTGCTTACGCACCTATCTGGCGTCAGATTTTTGCTGATGTTTTCAATCTTCCTGTTCATACTGTATTTGGCTCTGCCGAAGGCGGAAGCTTTGGTGCAGCGCTTGTTGCAGGTGTCGCAGGCGGTATCTGGGACAGTGTTGCTTCCACTGTAGCAATTATCAAACCTGAAAGTGAAACACTTCCGAATCCTGATAATATTGAGGTTTACAGAAAGCAGTATAATAAATACTGCAAATTCTATGAAGCACTAAAATGGAGCTTTGAATGATTAAATTATATTTATACAGACTGGGCGGCTTTTTAAGTAAGGCCGCCCTTGCTTCAAAAGCTGAACGCAATAAACTTATTTCAAAAACTGCATATAATCTTATGCTTGAAAAATTATATGAAATAACTGGTGTTTCTCAAATTATAAGGAAAACACCAAAAGGTAAACCATATCCTGAAGACTCATCATATAATATCAGTATTTCTCATTGCGATGAAGCAATATTTTTTGCGATATCTGACAGTGATATCGGTGTTGATATAGAAATGGAAAGGGAATTTTCGCCTCATGCTGAAAAACGTCTTTTTTCTGACAACGAACGTATTTTTATTTCTTCAGGAGATAAAAAAAGACGTTCAATCATTCTGTGGACACTTCGTGAAGCAGTATGTAAAGCCACCGGAGAAGGTTTTTCGGAATGGTTTTTTAATTGCTCTTTTGCAGATGATTTTGGAAAAATAGCAGAAAAATACGAAAACCTGAATTTAAAAGTTTTTGAAAAAGAAGACTTTATCTGTACTGTTGCAGCAGAATCAGATTTAAAAGACATAGAATTCATTGATATTACATTATAAACTGTCATAATCTGCATTTTTCATTCATAATATTGAATGGGAGGTGCGATTATGAATTGCAGAATTGCTGATTTACGCAATAAAGATGTTATCAATGTACGTGACGGTACTTGTCTTGGCTATGTAAGCGATGTGGAAGTAGATACATGTACCGCACGTGTATGTGCTATTATCATATACGGAAAAAGCAGATTATTCGGACTTCTCGGAAGAGACGATGATTGTGTGATTTCCTGGTCTGAAATAGAAGTTATCGGCAAGGATACCATACTTGTAAACTGCAACGAACCACCATGCAGAAAAAAACGTGCAGGATTTATTGATAGTTTATTTGGATATAGTTGATTTATAAAGCACCCTTTATTCTCTTTATAATGAGATAAAAGGGTGCTTTTACTTTATTTTTTCTTTTTTCCAACTGAAGACAGGGGATTGGAGAGAGCTGCCTGTTTCATCTGTTCATCGGAAATATGTGTATATATCTGTGTTGTGCCGAGGTTTTCATGACCTAAAATATCCTGAAGAATCCTTATATCAACATTTCCGTGCTGATACATTAATGTGGCCGCAGTGTGACGAAGTTTATGTACACTCATTTCATCAAGTCCTATTTCAGACAGATATTTCTTAACGAGATATTGAACTGTTTTAGGACTTATTCTTTTAAGCTGTCTGCTTATAAATAATGCATCCCGATCTTTTACACAGTCTACAGGACGAACTTTCAAATAATCTTTTATAGCTTCATTGCATGCATCATTCAGATATACTATTCGCTGTTTATTGCCTTTACCGGTTATTCTGAGTCTGTTATCGTCCAAAATATCACTTAAATTGATTCCAACAAGCTCAGAAAGGCGCATTCCGCAGTTAAGAAACAAAGTGACGATACAATAATCACGAGCTTTATAAGGTCCGTCAATTACTTCAAGCAATTTACGACTTTGTTCAAGACTCAGAAACTTTGGCAAAACAGACTTTAGTTTTGGATTATCCAGATTTAATGTTGGATTTTCTTTTATTAATCCGGTTCGATTTGTAAGATAATCAAACAACGATCTTAGTGCTGATGATTTTCTTGAACGTGCTGCTCCGTCGTTTTTACGTTCTGAAGCTGTGTAGTTCATAAACTCAAAAATTTCTGTAAGCGTCACACGAGATAAAAAATCCACATCAACATCAAGAATTTCAACTGTAGTAAGATCAGTACCGTAAGGAATGATTCCACGGGATATTTTCAGATATCTTAAGAAAGTTCTGATATCAAGAAAGTATTCTTCAACGGTTTTGGATGATTTTCCTTTAACTGTCTCAAGATATCCAAAATAGCCTCGAAGTACATCAGGAGCCTGTTTCATATATTCTATTCTCATAATCCTCCGCCCTCAATTATACAAAATATTCATTTTGTATAATTATATCATACAAAAAATAAGGCGTCAAGGGATTATTGAAAAAAGTGTCCCCTGACGCACATTTAATTAAAATATCGGAATAAAGCCGCCAAAATCAATAAGTTCTCCGTTGCATAAAGAAATCACTTCGCAGTTATTCTGTTCAGAAAATGAAATAATCTTTTTTCCATCAGGATGTTTAAACGGATTTCCGGCAAATATAATTTTATCTGATGCAATTTTTCCACACGCACCGCCGATAAATCCATAATTATATCCGGCAAGCTTAATGTAGCCTTGTTCAACCAATAAAATTCTGCAGTCATTTTCCAGAGCTTTTGCAATTGATTTGTCGGCTGTAATTACTGCATCTTCTGAAATAATCGCAGTTGAACATTTTGCATAACCCTGATTGACAAGTCTTGTTTCAAGCGAATTAATTTCGGCATATTCAAGCACTGATTTTGAACAGTGCTTTCCACTGATTAAAATATTTCCCAAAACGAAACAATTAAGCAGACAATCTGCAGGATATAATTTCCCGGGAGTTTCATTTATTAAAGTAATCTCATATCCTTCAACAGAATCAATCAACTTTGAATTTGTAGTTAAAATTTTTCCTTTACCAATATGACAGCATTGAATATCTGCGTGATTAATAATTGGCTCAGGAAGTCTGACGTCATCGGAAATTGTGATTACCTCTGCCCCGTTTTTTTCAATTAATTCCGTTATTTCCTTGTTTTTTCCACAAATAACGGTCTTTACAGCATTCTGAGGCAAATGCGGTTTATTCAACATATTCATTTAAATATCTCCACAGTATGTATAAAAACAGATTTCAGGGCAAAATAATCATAAAAATAAAGGTGATGAAAATGAATTTTATACCGTGCATAAGCAACTGTAGATATCAGTTTGACGGAAGATGTGAGCTTGCAGGCACAACATCAATAATCAATGACTGTACTGACAGATGCCCATTTTACAAAAAACGAGACGATGAAATGCTTTTTCCTGATAATAATTTTGATGCTATTTCAGCGCAGCAGCAACATCAGATATATCATTAGCAGCTATTAATCTTATTTTGCTTCCTGCAGAAAGTTTTACTGTTTCAGCATTGTGTTTTGGCAGAATACATCTCTTAAACCCAAGTCGCTCGGCTTCCTTTATTCTTGTTTCAGCGTGAGAAACAGATCTTATTTCACCGGCAAGACCTAATTCTCCGAAGATAACAACATCATCGTTTATTACCGTGTCGGTAAAGCTGCTGATAAGAGCCGCTGCAACAGCCAAATCAGCTGCAGGTTCATCAAGACGCAGGCCACCGACGATATTTACATATGTGTCGGATTTATGAAAAAGATATCCGGCACGCTTTTCCAACACAGCAATCAGAAGAGCCAGTCTGTTATGATCGAATCCCGTTGTCATTCTCCTGGGATTTTCATATGCTGATGAGCATGCAAGGCCCTGGACTTCCGCAAGGATAGGACGTGTTCCTTCCATTACACAGGCAACGCATGAGCCGGATGCTCCCACAGGACGACCTGAAAGAAGCATCATTGATGGATTTTCAACTTCAATAAGACCATGGTCACTCATTTCAAAAACGCCTATTTCATTAGTTGAACCATATCTGTTTTTGACAGCACGAAGAATTCTGTAAGACATATTTCTATCGCCCTCAAAATATAGAACGACATCAACAATATGTTCAAGAACTTTAGGACCTGCTAGCGCACCGTCTTTATTTACATGTCCGACAAGGAAAACGGGTATGTCTCGCTGCTTGGCCACAGCAGTGAGATAATTTGTGGATTCTCGTATCTGAGTGACACTTCCGGGAGAAGATGTGACACTGGAGAGTCCCATTGTCTGGATTGAATCGATTATTACAATATCAGGTGACATTGAACCAATGTGTTCTGCAATGGTTTCAACGCTTGTTTCCGTAAGAATATACAGTGCATCGGAAGTAACTCCAAGACGCATTGCACGAAGCTTTATCTGTTTTGCAGACTCTTCGCCCGATACATAAAGTACCTTCTGCCCTTTACCGAGATGCTCGCAGATCTGGAGCAGTATAGTAGATTTACCAATACCGGGATCACCGCCAACAAGTATTATTGATCCTTTAACTATTCCGCCTCCGAGCACTCTGTCGAGTTCACTGAGACCGGTGTTATAACGGAATTCCGAATTTGTTTCAATCTCAGATATTTTCTGAGGAGCAACGCCGTATGATACCGATGCTTTTACTGAAGCAGGAACACTTTCGGTGTGTTTGACAACTTCCTCAAAGGTATTCCATTGCCCACAGTGAGGACATTTCCCAAGCCATTTTGAATTTTCGTATTCACAACTTGAGCAAACATATACACTTCTTGCTTTGGCCATTATATTTACACGTCCTTAAGATATGTTAAAACTGATTTGCATATTGTTGCAGCCAGAATATGCTGATATTCTTCGCTGCAAAGCAAGGATTCTTCCTCTTTATTTGAGAGAAAACCACATTCTGCAAGTACGGCTGTATTTTGGGCATTATAAAAAATATAAAGATTATCTCCTGCTTCTTTTACGGTTCGTGGTTTACCTGATTTCATGCAATCATTCAGATCATTCTGCAGCTGTAATGCAAGCATTTTACTCGATGGATTATTGGGTGAATAAAACACCTGAGCACCTCTTACAGATGGAATGTTAATCGTATTCTGGTGTATGCTTATAAGAATTGAATCAGGATAGAGTTTTGTCAGCTCAAGCCTGTTTTTCAGGTCACTTGCTTTCTTTTCACGTATTGTTGCAGCTGAAGAATCATGAATTGAGATATCCGTGCTCCGTGTCATGATTACTTTATAACCGAGAATTGAAAATCTGGATTTGAGTTTCTTTGCAATGCTTAGATTTATGTCTTTTTCAACAACGCCTGAAACACCAACTGCACCACCGTCAATTCCACCGTGTCCTGCATCAATTATTATTACAGGTCTTGTATTGCCTGTGGCAGATGTTTGAGCACTTTTACTTTTTCCGCCAGAAAAAAACAAGACAACCGCAATCAACACAAATACAATAATCGTAAAAATTGAAATTATATACTTTTTCATATTATCCCTCCACCATATAAATATAGCGGAGGGATAATAATTATTACTTTGCAGACATCATCTGAGCAGCGGTCTCAAGAACAGCAGCTGATTTGCAATCGCCGCCAATCATTCTTGCAACTTCATAGATTCGATCCTCATAAACAAGTTTTGAAACAGAAGTTGATGTTTTCTCATCTTTTACACTTTTACTGATTAAGAGATGAGAATTGGCCTGTGCTGCAATCTGAGCCAGATGTGTAACACAGATTATCTGTCTTGCTGAAGAAACCTCTCTGAGTTTGAATGCAACCTTCTGCGCAGCCTTTCCGCTTATTCCGGTATCTATTTCATCAAAAATCAGTGTATCAATATTGTCCTTGTCAGCGAGAACATTTTTAAACGCCAGCATTATACGGCTCAATTCACCGCCTGATGCAATTTTCGCAAGAGATTTCGGGATCTCTCCGATGTTTGTACGTATAAGGAATTCAATGCTGTCACAGCCGTTTTCTGTTAGATTTGTTCGTTGAAAATCAACAGAAAGCTTTACAGAAGGCATATCCAGATATTCAAGTTCCTCCTCTACCCTGCGTATAAAAATATCTGATGCCTTGCGGCGTGATTCAGTTATTTTATTTGCTGCCATTTCAAGTTCTTTTAATTTCCTGAGGCGTTTTTCCTCAAGTTCTGCTCGAAGAACCTCATAATTATCATACATTTCAAGTTCTTTAGAGGCATCTTCAAGATACTTTATTGCTTCTGCCTCAGAACCATATCTTTTTATTATCTTTTCGATAACAAACAACCTTGATTCAACGTTTTCAAGCTCATCAGGATCATACTCGAGGGATGCAAGCTCAATACGCAGTGAATCAGCAATATCATTTATTTCATAGCTGACTTCTTTAAGCCTTTTTGAATAATCCTTTATCTGAGGATAGACAGAAGTAATTGAAGAAACATTTTCATGGGATACTGAGATTGCGTCGCAGGCACCAATCGTATCCTCATCGCCTTTCAGTGCAGAAACAGCAGCAGATAAAGCAACTCTGATGCTTTCAAAATTTCTGAAAACATTGCGTTTCTCAGAAAGCTCATCGAATTCTCCGGAACGAAGATTTGCGGTGGAAAGTTCTTCACACCGATATCTAAGCATGTCGGTGTGATTCTGTTTGTCTTTTTCGTTTGCATCAAGGCGATTAATTTCAGACCGAATTGCTTTATATTCGTTATAAATAGTTTTGTAACAATCAAGCAATGCATTATTTTCAGCCAATGCATCAACATACTGAATGTGTGTTTCGGGATTCAGCAGAGCAGTTGTTTCGTGCTGACCATGTATATTGATAAGATGCTTTCCAATTTCTTTAAGACCTGAAACAGTGACAGGACGACCGTTTATACGGCATAGATTCTTTCCGTCATCCCTGATTTCTCTTGAAAGAATCAATGTCCCATCTTCAATTTCAATTCCCTGCTCAAGTGCAGCTTTAATTGCAAGATTTCCTATATTATCAAATTCAGCGCTTACAAAAGCCTTTGAAGCTCCGGTCCTTATAAGATCTCTGCTTGTTCTGCCGCCAAGAATTGCGTTGATTGAATCAATAATTATAGACTTACCGGCACCTGTTTCACCGGTAAGTACATTAAAACCATTATCAAACTCACAATCTGTTTTTTCGATAATAGCTATATTTTCGATATATAATCGACTAAGCATTTACTCACCTTCCAAACAGCTTGTTAAGCTCTGCAACAAGTAAAACAGCACTGTCAATATTACGGCAGAGTACAAAAATTGTATCATCACCTGCAATTGTACCTACAACACCGTCAAAATGCACGGAGTCTATGGATGCACAAACTGCCTGAGCCATTCCTGTATGGCAATGAAGACAGACGATATTCATTGCACAATCAATGAAGATTACTGCTTCGTTAAATATCGAAAGAAATCTTGAAGGTATATCCTTTTTTTCATTCGTTGCAACAGCATAGCGATATTTACCGTCTGTACCGAGGGTTTTAACAAGTCTGAGTTCCTTGATATCTCTCGAAATAGTAGCCTGAGTTACAACAAAACCTTCCGCACGAAGCATATTGAGCAGATCTTCCTGGGTTTCAACGCTTGTATTTTTTACAAATTCAACTATTTTAAGCTGTCTTTTAGATTTCATCTTATTCTCAATCCTTAAATTTGGTTTTTAATATATCGTAGAAGCAATCATCTTTGATTCTGATAAGCTTTGCATATGCTTCAGAACGCCTGACCTCTATGTAATTACCTTTTTTAAGAGGGATTGCCCCTTCCCCATCTACAGTAAGATAAATGTCTGATTCAACATTTGCGGATGCCTTTGCTCTTAGCACAGAGTGCTTGGACAAGACCATCGGTCTTGAAAGAAGAGAATGTGAGCAGATCGGCGTTAGCTGAATACAGTTAATAAGAGGATCAATAACCGGACCGCCTGCAGAAAAAGCATAAGCAGTTGATCCTGTTGGAGTAGAAAATATTATTCCGTCTGCACGGCAGGTTATTGTGGTGTTTTCATTGAGAGCAATATCAAGATCCAGAATCCGTGACTGAGCACCTCTCGAAAGCACGGCATCATTTAATGCACGCATTGTACAGGCAATGTTATTGTCAGAGTCAAACAGTGTGACATCAAGCATCATTCTGTTTTCTATTTTATATGCTCCATCGGTAAGCGCAGACAATGAGTCAAGTTCATTTTTCTCAAGACCAGACATATATCCAAGGCGGCCTGCATTTATGCCAAGAACGGGCTTATTATACAGTGCTGCAGCTTTTGCCGAGCGGATTGTTGTACCGTCACCACCCACGGTTATTACAATGTCGCATTTTTCGATAAGCACACAATCACTATCAGAAAATTCCTTTGAATGCCTGAAATCTGATTCAAGAATATCGGTATGAACATTCATTGCAGAAAGTTTCTTTAGTATCTGATTTGTACAGTTCAATGCATCATGCTTATCGTAATTCGGTATAATGAGTACTCTCATTCAAAACTCACTTACTTTCCGGGTTCTAATTCAAGATGAGATTCCTTTACAACCTCATAAATCCTGTCTTCAGGATATTTTTCAGGATTTATACACTTCTGAGCCAGTACAAGATATTCAATATTGCCTTCCGGTCCTCTGATGGGAGAAAAATCAAGAGCAATAACATTGAATTCATTCTCAGACATAAAAGTTAAAATCTTGTCTATTACTTCATAATGAATCTCAGGCTCTCTTACAACGCCTTTTTTGCCGACCTTGCCTTTTCCTGCCTCGAACTGAGGCTTTATAAGACACATAACCATACCGTCTTCCGAAAGAAGATTTTTTACAACCGGAAGTACAAGTGTAAGGGAGATAAAGGAAACATCGACGCTTGAAAACTCTATAACATCAGGAATCTGTTCGTTGGTAACATATCGGATGTTGGTACGTTCAAGATTAACAACACGCTCATCCTGACGAAGTTTCCAGTCAAGCTGTCCGTAACCTACATCAACAGAATATACTTTTACTGCACCATTTTGCAGCATACAGTCGGTAAATCCGCCAGTGGAAGCCCCGACGTCCATACATATTTTGCCGTTAAGATCAATAGAGAAATTACGCATGGCTTTCTCAAGCTTCAGACCGCCTCGGCTGACATACCTGAGAGTTTCTCCACGAATTTCAATACTATCTTCCTTTTTTATTTCCTCTCCGGGTTTAAGAGCTTTCTGATTATTGACATATACAATGCCTGACATTATCAGAGCCTTTGCACGTTCTCTGCTCTGAGTCAGACCCCTTGCAACAAGTTCGGTATCCAATCTAAGCTTTTCTTTCATTTGCTTACCTCACGAAGTATATCTGTAATAGACTTTGTATCAAGTTCAAGTTTTGCAAGTGCAGAAGAAACTGCAGAATGAGTGACGAAGACATCATCAATTCCTTTGTGAATGAAAATACCTTTATAGCCTCTTTCAAGAAGCATCGAACCAAAGTACTCGCCTACTCCGCCTTTTTTCATTCCTTCTTCAAAGAAAATGATCTTGTCATACTTCATGGCAGAATTAATGTATTCTTCACTAATTGAATTTATAAGAAGCATTTTCATTACCGAAACATTTATGCCATTATCTCTGAGTTTTTCAGATGCAGAAAAAACAGATCCAATAAGTCGTCCGTAAGAAACTGCAAGAGTATTGCCGCCATGATCAAATAACTGAATATCTTCATTTGAAAAAGATATATTTTCAGGTTTTGCAGCTTCAGTACCACGTGGAATTCTTATTGCCGAAGGACCTTTGCTTTCTGTGCAAAGTTTAAGACAGTAAGGAATTTCATGGAAGTAAGAAGGAGAATATACTTTAAAGTTGGGAATGGGCAGAAGCATTGCTGCATCAAATACACCGTTGTGAGTTTCACCGTCATCACCGACAATTCCTGCTCGATCAATAACGAGCGTAACATTCTCATTACCTATGGCAACATCATGAATCAGCTGATCATATGCACGCTGAAGAAAACTCGAATATACAGCAAAAACGGGCTTCATACCGTTAGCAGCAAGTCCTGCGGAAAATGTTACTGCGTGACCTTCAGCAATACCTACATCGTAAAACCTGTGACGGAATTTTTCAGCAAATTCATCAAGACCTGTTCCTGACTTCATTGCAGCTGTAACAGCACAGATTTTATCATCGTTTTGAGCAAGTTCACATATGCTTTTTCCAAAGCAGGAAGAATAGGTTTCTCCGCTGTATGTGGGCTCACCTGAGTCAGGATCAAACGCAGAAATTCCATGAAATTTTCTAGGCTTTTTCTCTGCATATGAATATCCCTTACCTTTGAGTGTACAGATGTGTATCAAAGCAGGTCTTTCAAGCATTTTCGCAGTATCAAGAACACGTTCAAGAAGCTCTTCATTGTGACCGTCAACAGGACCCATATATGAAAAACCCATATCTTCAAAAAGTGAACTTTTATATAAAGTGTTTTTTATTGCTTTTCTTGAAGATAAAAGCATTTTTTTTATTTTTTTGCCCAAAAATGGAATAGCACCGAAAATTTTGGCAACGCCGGATTTGAACTTGAAATAACCTTTCTTTGTTCTCAAAATTGCAAGATGTCTTGCAACAGCTCCGACATTCTTATTAATTGACATTCTGTTATCATTAAGAATAATAATCAGACGGTTTTTGCTTCGTCCCGCATTATTGAGTCCTTCATATGCAAGTCCTCCGGTCAAAGCACCGTCACCGATAACAGCTATGACATACCCATCGTCACCTGTCTGTTTTTTTGCCTCAGCAAGTCCAAGTGCAGCAGAAATTGACGTGCTGCTGTGGCCTGAAATCATCGGGTCATGTATACTTTCCGAAGGTCTCGGAAAACCTGCAATTCCGCCGTCTTTTCTCAATGTATCAAACTTATCACGTCTTCCTGTAATAAGCTTGTGCGTATAACACTGGTGTCCTACATCAAAAACAAACTGATCTTCTGGTGAGTTGAAAATTCGATGCATGGCAACAGTAAGTTCAACAACACCGAGATTAGAGGCTAAATGTCCTCCGGTATGCGATACAGTCTGAATAAGAAAATCACGTACTTCAGAACAGTACTTGGCAACATCCTTTTTATCCAGAGCCTTAATATCACCCGGTGAATTTATATTTTCAAGAAACTCATATGACATAAGCATTCTCTTTTCGTAATAAGCTTATTTCTTCCTTTATCAATTGTTTGCATCAGACTGATTAAGCTCAGTAAGCTTAATGATTTTCGACTGAGCATCATTAAGAGCAGTTGTGCAGAATGAAATCAATTTTGTTGCTTCCTCATAAAGCTCAACTGACTTTTCAAGTGCAGCACCTTCATTAAGTAATGCTGCAATTTCTTCAAGCCGCTTAATCGCTTTTTCAAATGTCATTTTTTCCATTTTCATTCTCCAATATATCAATTACTTTACAATGAGCTGACCCATCATATGTTTTTAATGTAATCAGATCGCCCGCTTCAAGCTGATTCGTTGATTTAATGAGAGTTTCATCTTTATATGCAAGACTGTATCCGCGCATTAAAACGGAAATCGGACTCAAAGCATCTATTCCTGCACTTAGAGTATAAAGTCTGGTTTTATAATTTGAAATAATGTTTTCATAGCACCGTTCAATGGCAGATGATGCAATATCAAGTCGCTGTGCGCAGATATTAAGAGCTCCTTCGGGACTCTGAATACAAGGCTGTGAGGTAATTGCTCTGAGAGAAAGAGCAGAACGGTCAAGAACAGATTTCATTGAATTAGTGATTGATCTTGAATAAGAATCAATCAAATTCTGAAGCTTGTTTTTATCAGGTACTGCAATTTCTGCTCCGGCAGAAGGCGTCGGAGCTCTCAAATCAGCAGCAAAATCACATATTGTAAAATCAGTTTCATGTCCTACAGCGCTGATAACAGGAATTTTTGATGCTGCAACTGTTCTGGCAAGCTGTTCATCATTAAAGCACCACAGATCTTCTATGGAGCCGCCGCCTCTTCCGACAATAATGACATCGCAGGCATTTTTTTCATTCAATTCATTTATTGCATCAATAATAGTCGGTGCTGCATCCGTTCCCTGAACAAGCACAGGCGCAAGAATAATTTTTACATTAGGATATCGTCTCTGAATAACGCTTACAATATCCCTGACAGCAGCACCGGTTGGAGATGTCACAACACCTACTGATTCAGGAAATTCAGGGATAGGTTTCTTTTTTGTGACATCAAAAAGTCCTTCAGACTCAAGTTTTTCCTTAAGTTTATTGAATGCAGCAAATAAAGCCCCTTCCCCATCAGGAGAAAGCTTTTCAACATATATCTGATATGTTCCTGCAGCTGGATATACTGAAACCCTTCCGCTTGCAACAACATTCATCCCATTTTCAGGCACGAATTTAAGAAACCTGTTATTTCCTCGGAACATTGCTGCAGAAATAGCAGAGTCTTTGTCTTTCAGAGTAAAATACATATGACCCGAAGAATGGTGTTTGAAATTTGATATTTCACCTACAACGGTAACATCTGACAGAATTTCATCATTGTCAAGCAATGATTTCATATACCCGTTGACCTGGGATACAGTTAATTTTTGCATTCAGTTCCACCTGCCTTGAAAGCCAGAAATGCAGTTCCGCAGGCATTGTCTGTGGAAAATTGCGGCTCGGCAAAATAAGCTCCGAATTTATTTTCAAATGAATCTCTTATTATGGAATTCGACATTACTCCGCCTGCAAAAAGAAGAGGCAGTTTTTCAACAGAAAGAAGTCCTTCCGCCATCTTTTCAAGAGAAACACGAACATATTCAAGGCATGTACGTGCTACAAATGCAGGCTCTGCCCATGATTCTACAAGTGCACGGCATTTGTTTTCCACTCCGGACAGACAACAGTCAAGACCTTTCATGGTTGGTTTGCAATTAAGTTTTCCATTATACTGCAGCGCAAGTTTTTCTATGTGTACACCGCCCGGGAAAGGAAGTCCAAGCATATTTGCCGTTCTGTCAATAACCTGTCCTGCCTTTAAATCAAGAGATCCGGCAAGCTTTTCTGCCGAAAAACCATTCTCAGTTCTCCTGACAAGTACCGCTTCAGTTGTACCGCCGGAAACATGAAAGGCATAAAAGCGTTCGCCTATACTGTCGTAGCATTTTGCAGAATATAATGCTGCGGCAATATGTCCTTCCTGATGTGAAAATTTATAAAAGGGTACACCAAGAATTGATGATATGGATTCTCCGAACGTAACACCAACCTCAAAGCAAGGCATATATGATCCTTCTATAGGACGTGGTCTGTTGGATATTCCAACACCTGTAATTTTTATGTTTTTATTAGAGAAAAGCTCAGAAACAAGAGGTGCAAGCTGCTTTACATGATGAAATACAGCATCACTCTGTCTTACTCCAAGCTCACCTTCTTTAACGGGCAGCAGTTTTTTGCAAGAGATCATTTCATCCGTCTCAGGAGTGTATAATGCAGTAGAAGTAGTATAATTACTTGTATCTATTCCAAGAAATGCATTCATCATTTTGCCTCTTTTGAAATAGCGCTGAGCACTCCGTTAATAAATGCTGCTTCTTCAGGAGTTGCATATTTTTTTGCAAGCACTACAGCTTCGTTTATCGAAAGCGGAGCATCAATCTCATTGTCAAAAAGGATTTCATATGCAGCAAGACGCATAAGTGAACGTGCAACGTGAGAAACACGACCGCTTCGTCTTCCCTTAAGATTTCTGTCTATTGCTCCATCGATTTCATCGATATTATCAAATATATTTTCGACCTTTAATTTGACCTCTTCCTCAAGAATAAGATCACGGCTTTCAATTGCAAGTGATACTATTTCAGGGATTTCATATCCGGTGAATGATTTTTCAAAAATAAGTAAAAATACCTGTTCACGATTTTTTATTCTGCTCACGGTAAAATCCTCCATATGCGCTTATTTATGCGTGTTTTCAGAATTAATGAAACAACATTGATTATAACACATAATGTATATACACACAATATATTCATTTTAAAAAATATAATAATAATGCTCTTTTTGCCTAAAAAAGCAAAAAGAGCATTATTTTATTCAGAATACCGTTTCAATCATACGGTCGCAATTTTCTGGAGAATATCTGAATACATCAAGATGATCGTTTTTAAAAAAATATTCAGGTTCCGCAGGAGAAATATCAGCTCTGAATGTATCCACAAGAACAAGTTTGATTTTCATTTTTTCAGGAATTATGCTTTTAATATACACGCTTGCATATTGTCCTATTGACACACCTTCTCTTGCTTCAGCAAGGCCTGCAAGATTTGGCGTTATTTCAACAAATATTCCATATTCTTCAATAGATCTGACGATACCTGTTACAGTTTCTCCCGCATTGAATTTTGAGGCATTTTCCATCCATGTGCCAAGCAGTTCCCTGTGAGATAAAACAATTCTGCCGTCAGATTCGTTATCTTTGACCACTGCTCTGATTTTCATTCCAACAGAAAAACGATCTTTCGGATGGGCTATTCTTGATACAGAAATAAGATCAATACTTATCATTGAAGGAAGACCACAGCCAATATCAACAAAGGCACCAAACGGCTCAAGGTGAGTCACTGCAGCATCTATAACATCACCGCTGCATAATTTATTAATGTAATTTTTTACACAGTCTTCCTGTACTGCTCTGCGTGACAGCATTGCATATGGAACGCCTCTGCTGTCAGATGTTATTGAATCGACATAGAAACATACCGGCTTTCCGACCCGTGAAATGACAGCTATATCCCTCACTCTGCCTTCTGCAATACCTCTTGCACCTTCTTCTCGTTTTATTATTCCTTTCATACACCCAAGATCCACTATCAGGTTATGGTTATTGTCACAGATAACAGCAATCGCTTCAAGAATACGTCGCTCAGACATTGCACGTGAAAGAAAAGAACATGATGATAAATATAAATTATTCTCAGGCGTATTTATTAACGATCCTTCAGGCTTGAATTTTTGCATTTAATAACCTCCTACATATTTTCTGTCCTTAGAATATATGCAGGAGGTATTTAAATAATTACGATAAATTATGTCAACGGATTATGTCTAATACAAGCTGGGGTTTTGGTATTCTGTTATCAGAAAGCGCATAAGCATCAAAAAGCATTTTTTCTGCTGCCGAAAAAGAGGATTCATTATTAGTATAAAGCTCAGCAATGATCTCTCCCTTTTCAATTCTGTCGCCGACTTTTTTCTTAAGAATAATACCTGCACCATAGTCGATGGAATCTGTTTTGCTCTGTCTGCCTGCACCAAGTATCGCAGAGCTGATTCCAATTTGTTCTGCATTTATAGAAGTTACATATCCGTCATGTTGGGAAATAACCTCTTTAACAAGATTACAAGAAGGCAACAAATCAGTGTTCTCTATAAAGCTGATATCTCCGCCCTGAGAAGAAATCCACTCCCTGAACTTCTGTAAAGCCAATCCACTTGTCAGCGCATCGGATGCTCTCTGAATGCTGTCTTTATTACTCCATCCATGCACAAGCGAAAGCATTTCTGATGCTAAAGTAACACATACTTCTCTTAAATCGTTTGGACCTGCACCTTGAAGAACACTTAATGCTTCTTTGACTTCAAGGCTATTACCTATGCAATAACCAAGCGGTTCATCCATATTGGTCAGAACAGCACTGACATTTCTTCCGTTGTGTTTTCCTATTGAAGTCATTTTTTCAGCAAGTGCTCTTGCTGATTCTATATTCTTCATAAAAGCTCCACTGCCTACTTTTACATCGAGAACAATAGAGCGAGCACCTGCTGCCAGTTTCTTGCTCATAATACTTGAAGCTATCAACGGAAGACTGTCTACAGTTGCAGTCACGTCACGCAAAGCATAAAGCATTTTATCTGCAGGAGCAAGATTTTTGCTTTGTCCGATAACAGCAATTTTATTATTAGATACAGTTGACATAAAATCATCAGAGGACATTTCAACATTAAATCCATCAATAGATTCAAGCTTATCTATTGTTCCTCCGGTATGACCTAAGCCACGCCCGGACATTTTTGCAATTATACCACCAAGAGAAGCGACAAGTGGTGCGACAACAAGAGTCGTTTTATCGCCTACTCCGCCTGTTGAATGCTTGTCGACTGTATTTTCTCCAAGGAAGGAAAGATCAAGCATATCTCCTGATTTTGCCATTGCGTCGGTCAGAATAGCAGTTTCATTATCATTCATCCCTTTATAATAAACCGCCATGCAAAACGCAGACATCTGATAGTCAGGTATATTCCCTTTCGTATATTCTTTTATAACTTCATATATTTCTTCATCAGATAAAACTTCGCCGTCTCGTTTCTTGCGTATAATATCATACATACGCATAGCGCAGCATCCTCCTTTTATAATGAAATTGCAGTTTCAAGAGCAATTTCCATCATTTCACCGAAAGAAGTCTGTCTTTCGTCTGCGGATAATTCCTCGCCTGTTAAAATGTGGTCTGATATAGTGCATATTGCAAGTGCATTTTTATTAAGTCTTGCAGCATTCATATATAAAGCTGCTGCTTCCATCTCTATCGCAAGAACACCCATTCTTCCCCATCTCTCAGTTGCATCTGCATCATCGTTATAGAATGTATCGGAAGAAAGAATATTACCGATGTGATATGAAGCTCCATGATTTTTACATTCGTCAACTACCTTTTCAAGCAGCTTATAGCTGCATATGGGGGCAAATGTTCCCGGCATTTTATACTGGCTTGCAAAATTTGAATTTGTACAGGCACCCATACCGATTACAATGTCCCTTACTTTTACATTATTGTTTATAGCTCCTGCTGAGCCAATTCTGATTATATTTTCAACATCATAAAATGAGAAAAGCTCATAACTGTATATGCCGATTGAAGGCATTCCCATACCACTTGCCATTACAGATACAGGTACACCTTTGTACTTTCCGGTATATCCGTGTATTCCTCGTACATTATTTACAAGCTTACAATCGGTAAGATATGTTTCGGCAATGTACTTAGCTCTTAATGGGTCGCCGGGCATGAGTACAGTTTTAGCAAAATCACCGGGTAATGCTTTGTTGTGAGCGGTAGGCATAATTAATAATCCTCCTTATTGTTATTATCGATAATTCCTCTTGCGAGATTTATAAGTCTGCTTGTGCCAAGTCTTTCTGCTCCAAGATCAAGGAAAAGCTGTGCATCTTCAAGAGTGGATATCCCTCCTGCAGCTTTGATTCTGGTTCCATTGCTGACGTGGGCAGCAAATAATTCAATATCATCTTTTGTTGCACCTGCAGTAGAAAATCCGGTTGATGTTTTTATAAAATCAGCATCTGATTTACTTACAATCTCACACATTTTCACTTTCTCTTCGTTTGTTAACAGACATGTTTCTATAATTACTTTAAGAAGCTTTCCGTTACAGGATTTCTTGATTTCATTAATTTCATTGAGGATCTTATCATAATTTCCATCTTTGAGATCACCGATATTAATTACCATATCGATTTCATCTGCTCCGTTGTTAACTGCATCCCTGGTTTCAAAACATTTTGATTCAGTTGTGGAATAACCGTTAGGAAAGCCAATTACAGTGCAGATTTTAAGCTTACCATCAACATATTCTGATGCTCTTTTTACAAATGATGCAGGAATGCATACAGATGCTGTATTGAACTCCATTCCTTCATCACAAATTTTCCTGATCTGTTCCCATGTGCAATCCTGCTTTAACAGTGTATGATCACACGAAGATAGTATTTTTTTTATATCAATGCTCATATAATCCACCTCGAAATATTATTGATATTTTGGTTTTATTGTGTTATCATGAAAAAAAGTATAAAGGCGGTGTAATAATGGATAATTTTGAAGAGAAATTCCTTGAGCAGTTAGCTAAAGCAAGAGCCAGACTCGAAGGCAAAGAGGCATATGATGATGAGTTAATAAAAAATGAATTCATTCCTGATGCTGAACCGGTAAAAAAAGATGCTTCTGAAAAAAAGGCAGAAAAGCCCAAAGCTGAGCAACCCCAGAAGCCTGTCAAGACAGCTCCTGAAAAGGAAGAAAAGACAGCATCTAAGCCTGTGGTTGAAAAGAAAGCAGTAGAACAGCAGCCTGTCGTAAAAAAAGAAAAAACAAAGCCTGCCGCAAAAGCATCGAAAACAATAAAAACAGATAAAAAAGCACTTATTTGCGGATGTGCTGTTGTTGCAATCTCCTTTGCACTTTCATGCCTACGTATTTTTATAAATAACGATTCAGAAGCATGGCAAACATTTATGGCTTATATGCCTTTTATCGGCATTGTACTTGGATCTGTTTCAGTTATCTGGGGTGCACTTCTTATAAAAAACAATAAGAAAGGTGCTGCAGCAATTATACTTGGAATGCTTGCAATACTTATCCCTATTTTCTTTTCTTCACTCGGTTTATAAAATAATGAACAGGACCTGATTATCAGATCAGGTCCTGCTTTGTTTTATATTTCAGCTAAAATGATTTGACCTGATTTTAATGATTCTTTTACATCTATCAGTCTCTGATTGCTGGAGCCTCTGAAAAGAAGCTCCAGACTTCTTTTTTCAATTTCAAATTTTCCGTCTACAAGGATACTGCATTTTTTCAGCAGTTCATTCCATGCAGGACGATTTTTACCACCTTCAACAATCTGTTCAAAGGTATATCCGGAATAAGCAAAAATATCCAGGCCTTTTTCTATGACTTTATCGGAAAGATCCAGGAGTGCTTCTGCCTGATCGAAAGGTTCTCCACCTGACAGGGTAATTCCCTTCAACAACGGATTTTTTAAAATATCCAATAACAGATTGTCCGTTTCCTCCCAATATCCGCCTTCAGGATCATGGGTCTGAGGATTGTGACAGCCTTTACAGTTATGCTTGCAGCCCTGAGTAAAAATAACATATCTGAAACCCGGTCCATCTACTATAGATTCCGGCTCAACACCCGAAAGCTTGATTTTACTCAAAAAATCACCTCAATCAATCCTTTTTGTCCGATGCTTTGGATTCATTGATTATCTCAGAAGCAAGAACTGCAAAGGAACAGTTAATGTATGGATAAACATAGAAAATCGGAACGATCAATATGCATAAAAGAAGTGCAGGAATAAAGCTTATTGCAAGTGAAATAACTTTTCCTGAATTTCCTGACATGATTTCCTTTGATTTTGTAAAACACTGATTTACAGCTTTGAAACTAACATTATGGTGATTGCTGCTTATAAATAAATATTCTGCAAGGAAATATTTAAGCATAAGAAGAATATAAAGTATTACGCCAAGGAAAAGCATAACAAGTGAAACCATCAGATAAAGAACTGCCTTTTGTCTGTCTGATGCAAGCTCTGTTCTTGAATACACAGAAAATTGATAAACCGTAAGACTTAATGAAGCAAAAGCCGCAAGGAATGATACTATTCCATAGAATATGCTGCGGAATAACTGAGCTATTTTAAACATAAGATGAGAAATATATGCATTGTTGCTCTGATAGAAATAAAACATTCTGGAAAGATATGTTTTTGAACCCCTCGCAACACTGTAGTACCATCTTACACTTCCCTGTCTGAGCGGTGACACAACAAGGAAGCTGATCAAAAGAAAAAACAC
This sequence comes from Acutalibacteraceae bacterium, assembly GCA_045604155.1. Classification (GTDB taxonomy): domain Bacteria; phylum Bacillota; class Clostridia; order Oscillospirales; family Acutalibacteraceae; genus JAISGQ01. Next base: position 8,237 of record JAZUNN010000066.1, on the reverse strand, counting down.
AGATATTATAGCATTATAAATAAAGTTTTGTGAGGTGACCGTTTCTACAATAGCTGATGATAAACTGCTCAGTCCGGAAATTGATTCGTCAATTGCAGCAGAGCCCTTAATAATTCCATAACTGGATAAAAGTGAATTAACAAGATGCTCGGCAAGCGAAAGGCTCAGTGAAGCCATAAGAATAAATGCCATCGCAGCATAAGCTTTGCTCCAGTTCTGATATAGTTGAGTTTTTGCAGTAGTTTTGATCGATTTTGTTGTCAGCAATGACCACACCTCATTTCTATGAAAATTATAGCAAAGCAAAGATGTATTTTCAATCGGTTTTTGTTATATATGTTTATATATCATATACTTATTTTTCGACCCAGCCCATGCTGCGCTCTACAGCACGGTGCCACAGATTAATTTGTTTCTGTGCAGCTTCTGCATCAATCTGCGGCATGAATACGGTGTCTTTTTTCCAGATTTCTTTCAATTCATCGGGATTTTTCCATACACCGGCTCCGATTCCCGCAAAATATGCTGCACCTAATGCAGTTGTTTCAGTAAATGAAGGTCTTATAACATTTCTGCCAAGAAGATCAGCCTGAAGCTGCATGACAAACCTGCTGTTGCTGACACCGCCATCCACCTTGATTTCGGTAAGTTCAATACCTGAATCTTTTTCCATGGCATTAAAAAGATCATAGCACTGCAGCGCAATGCTTTCCAGTACCGCACGTGCAATATGTTTGTGTGAAGTTCCTCTTGTTATTCCAAGCAGACAGCCTCGTGCATACATATCCCAATAAGGTGCACCAAGACCGGTAAATGCAGGTACAAAATTTAGGCCATTGCTGCTATCCACTTCTTCAGCATACTGATCAGCCTGCTGAGCAGATTCAATAATGTGCAGCTCATCACGAAGCCATTTGATTGCACTTCCTGCGTTGAATGCACTTCCTTCAAGAGCATAGGTAACCTTATCATCAAGCTGCCAGCAAACGGTTGTAAGCAATCCGGTTTCGGAAACAATGGGCTTATCGCCAGTATTCATAAGTATAAAGCATCCTGTGCCGTATGTGTTCTTTGCGCTTCCAACTTCGAAACAGCACTGACCAAATGTTGCTGCATGCTGATCACCCGCAATTCCGTTCACAGGAATCTCTGCTCCAAAAATCGATTCAACCGCTGTTCCGAAATAACCTGCACTTGCCTTGACTTCAGGCAATGATTCTCTTGTTACACCCATTATTTCAAGAAGCTTATCGTCCCAATCTCTTTTGTGGATATCAAACAGCATTGTTCTCGAAGCATTTGTAATATCTGTCGCATGGACCTTGCCGCCAGTCAGATTCCAAAGAAGCCATGAGTCAATTGTGCCGAAACAAAGATCATTTCTATCAATAAGTTCTTTTGCTTCTGTAACATTATCGAGTATCCACTTCATCTTTGTCGCAGAAAAATAAGCATCAATAATAAGACCTGTTTTTTCCTTTATGTATGTATCTATTCCGTCTTCCTTGAGCTTTTCACAAAAAGGTGCACTTCTGCGGCACTGCCATACAATAGCATTATATATGGGTCTGCCGGTTGAACGCTGCCATGCAACAACGGTTTCACGCTGATTTGTTATTCCTATTGAAATGATTTCATCAGCCGAAACACCTGCATTTTCTATGGCTGTTCGAGCAGAATTCATCTGAGACGAAAGTATTTCCATAGGATCATGCTCTACATATCCCGGCTGAGGAAATATCTGTCTGAATTCCTCCTGATAGCTGCCGACAGCATTTCCTTTAAGATCAAATATAATACAGCGAGAGCTTGTTGTTCCCTGATCCATTGACATAATGTATTTTTTCTCGGTCATAAAATTACCTCCGGAATATTTACATATCTTTTTTAAACAGTAAGTTCATATTAAAACTGTAAATTTCTTATATTATAACATAAATAATTTCCCTTTCAAGACAAAGACAGCCTTTCTGCCAAGAAAATAAGCAGAAAGGCTGATTTTTTAATATGAGTAAATATCAAGCGGAGAAGTTGCCATTTCGATTTCATCCATTGTATCGATAAATGAAAGTGCTTTTCCTGTACCTGAAACAACACATGTCTGGGGATCGTGAGCTACATACACATTAAGTCTTGTTTTTCTTGATATCATTTTATCAAGGCCATAAAGCATTGCACTTCCGCCGGTAAGAATAAGGCCATGATCATAAAGATCTGCAACAAGTTCAGGAGGTGCATCTTCAATAACATTCTGAATTGCTCTGCATATGTAAATGCACTGTTCCTCAAGAGCTTCGATCAGTTCATCAGAAGTTGCTTCTGCCTGTCGAGGCATTCCGCCTCGAGCATCACGTCCTTTGATTATTGAAGTCAGAAGCTTATCTCTCGGAACAACACCTCCGATATCTTTCTTCAAAGTTTCAGCGGTCCTTGGACCGATTATAAGATTATGATCTCTGCGCACCTGTTTGATAATTGCATCGTCGAATTTATTACCGGCATGTTTTACAGATGTTGAAACAACCGTATTATTCATGGATATTATTCCAACATCAGCAGTTCCTCCGCCAACATCGCAGACTATCTGACCGTACGGCTGGGAAATATCAAGTCCTGCGCCAAGTGCAGCAGCAATGACTTCATCTATAAGACATACCTTTCTTGCTCCTGCAGCACGAAGTGCATCAACAACAGCACGTCGCTCGACCTCAGTGATACCGATAGGAATACATACAACAACACGGGGCATGAAAATTTTATTTCCGCATACCAATCGTACAAGTGCTGTGAGCATTGCTTCAGCAAGATCATAATCTGAAATCACTCCATCTTTAAGAGGATATACAACTGCAATCCTGTCAGATGTTCTGCCAAGCATTTTGTATGCATCTGTTCCTATTGCAAGAATTTCATTGGTATCTCTGTCAACAGCAACAACAGCAGGCTCTTTAAGTACAATGCCTCTGTCAGGAGTAAAAATTTTGACAACAGAAGTACCAAGATCAATTCCAACATCAACGCCCATATCCAAAGACGGCACTGCACTCACCTACCTTTCTTCACATACATTAAATTATACCAAAAAACGGCTTCATGTAAAGACATAAAGCCGTTTTTTATTATGTCGAAAGTGTTAATTTAATGTTGCCTTGTGGAAGACTTTCTTGCCCTTCTTTATAACAACGTGTCCCTTTTCGAACGCATTCTTGGAAACAGTTGCCTTAACGTCAGCGACCTTTTCACCGTCGATCATGACGCCGCCCTGCTCAACAAGTCTTCTTGCCTCGCCCTTGGACTTTGCAAGACCGCAGACTACCATGAGCTGAGTTACTTCGATTGCGCCGTCGGTAAATTCGCTGTCAGCAACAACAGTAGAAGGCATATTCTCAACATCACCTGTTCCGCCAAAGATTGCTCTTGCAGCAGCTCTTGCCTTTTCTGCCTCTTCCTCACCGTGAACGATCTTTGTTACCTCGTAAGCAAGGATCTCCTTTGCATCATTAAGCTTGTTATCAGTCCAGCTCTCCATCTTCTCAATCTCTTCAAGAGGCAGGAATGTAAGGAACTTGAGGCACTTGATAACGCTTGCATCCTCGGTATTTCTCCAGTACTGGTAGAAATCGTAGGGAGAAGTCTTCTTCGGGTCGAGCCATACAGCACCGCCCATGGTCTTGCCCATCTTCTTACCATCGCTGGTGGTCAGGAGCTGGAAAGTCATACCGTATGCTTCCTTGCCCTCAACACGTCTTACAAGCTCGATACCGCCAAGAATGTTGGACCATTGGTCATCGCCGCCAAGCTCAAGCACACAGCCATATTTCTGATTAAGGCAGAGGAAGTCGTAGCTCTGCATAAGCATGTAGTTGAACTCGATAAAGGAAAGACCCTTTTCAAGTCTTGTCTTGAAGCACTCAGCAGTGAGCATTCTGTTAACAGAGAAGTGAACACCAATCTCACGGAGGAAGTCGATGTAGTTAAGGTCATAGAGCCAGTCGCCGTTGTTGAGCATCATAGCCTTGCCTTCGCCGAAATCAACAACATTCTCCATCTGGGAAACAAAGCATCTGCCGTTGTGAGCAATGGTTTCCTTGGTCATCATGGAACGCATATCGGAACGACCTGAAGGGTCACCGACCATTGCAGTACCGCCGCCAATGACAGCAATAGGTGTATGACCTGCCTTCTGCATATGGCTCATAATGATCATCTGCAGAAGATGACCTACATGAAGGCTGTCTGCTGTGGGGTCAAAACCGATGTAGAATGTTACCTTTTCGTTGTTGAGAAGATCACGGATCTTGTCTTCATGAGTTGTCTGAGCAATCAGACCTCTCGCTTTGAGTTCGTCATAAACTCCCATGTTTTTCTTTCTCCTTTCGGTTTTACGGAGGAATATAAAACGCCCTCCGCATTCATAATGCAGAGGGCGTAAATTTACGCGTTACCACCTCAGTTTACCGACACCTCACGGCAATCGGCCTTAGCGAGTGACATTCATCACTCTGCGCTGTAACGTGCGCTCACGGAACTTCCTACTGAAATTTCAGAAATCCGACTCCAAGATGTATTTCCTTTGCCGTGCACACTGCCTTACACCAACCGACAGCTCTCTGAGGAGCACTGCACAAAGTACTTCTTCTCTTCACAGTCATTAATGATATTTAAGCACAAACAGAAGATTTTGTCAAGAAATCAATTATAATAATCATCGTAGAAATCGTCAAAATCATTTCTGTTGCCGCGTCTCTGACTCTGGTATTGCTGTCTGGTCGGCTGACGGTCATATCTCTGATCACGTCCGCCTCTTGCAGGCGGCTGGCGGTTATAATCATCATAATATCCGTCATCTTCATAGTAGTCATCTTCTTCATAATAACCATCATCTGCATATGAATCGGAAGGCTCACCGTAGTAATCGTCATAGCCATAATCGTCATCCACGTATCGACCCAGATCACGGCGTCTTGCAGGAGGTGGTGCAGGCTGACGATAGGCTCCGCCTGAATAAGGACGGTCGTATCTGTCAGATCTTCTGTTCTTATTGCTGCCGCCCATGCTTGCAATCATAAATATGCAGGCGCCAATAACAACTGCTATTACAACGCCAATAAGAATCCAGATGAGCGGAGATGTTTCTTTTTCATCGTTGTCTGATACATTGCTTACAATAGAAGATACCTGAGTTTCACTGCTTATAGGCTCATTTTCAATATATCCCGGATCACTCTGGTCTGTTTCTGTTATTACTTCTTCAGTTGGAACAGATGATATATCAGAAGAAACAACAGCTTCTCCTACGGTAATTGTCAATGTTGTACTTATGGTTGTTCCCGGTGCAAGAACGTTGATATTGAATACATTTTCCCCATCTTCAAGATCAACCTTTTCAAGGAAGATTTTATCAGATGTAAGCTCAAGTTTCTTTGCTTCCGCACCTGCTTTTCCGAGAGTTACGCTTTCTTCGCTTCGGGTTTTAAGTTTGATTCTGCATGATGTGGTGCCTTCAGGAAGTGTAAACTTGTAGCCATCGGCATTTGAACCTTCTGCAGCAACAGAATCAACAGAAACCGATTCAAGCTTTGTTTCAAAAACAGTGTGTGCAAGATTAAGTGTGAGAACACTTTCCTTGTCACCTTTTTTTATGTTTATTTTATAAGCTTTGGTACTGTATTTCTTGGTAGCATCAAATGATAATGTATATGTATACAGACTTCCGTTTGCAGAAAATTCATTTCCGTCATATGTAACTGTTGCACCACTTACACTTTTGATATTGATCTCAAGACTTGTCATCCAAAGAGGCACTGAAACATTGGCGGTGTATTGATCGGAAATTTTTGAAAACTTAATAAGCTGGTTATAAAGCTTCTTATTAGAGCCATAGCAGAATACCTGAGTGACTTCAACACCTTTTTTTGCCGCAGTTGTAGAAGTGGTTGCAGATGTTGATGATGTTGTTGATGATGTCGAAGTTGACTCAGATGAAGCTGTTGTTGACTCTGATGATTCTGTAGTGCTTTCTGAAGCTAAAACATTGAAAGAGAAAAGTGAAAAAGAAAATATAAATATAAAAATAAAGGCAATAAAACGTTTGTGTGTGTTCGACATATCGCCAGCCCCCGATTTACTTAGTGAATATATTTAATTTATATTATCATAGTTTTTAAACAACTTCAATACTTTTTATGTAAAGCACAATTTTATGTGCTTTTATAATTTATCCTTAATCAGTTTAATTGCTCCTTTTTCAAGTCTGCTGACCTGCGCTTGTGATATTCCAATTTCTTCTGCAACTTCCATCTGTGTTTTACCTTGAAGGAATCTTAAAGATAAGATATTCTTTTCTCTTTTACCAAGTTTTTTTATGGATTCACGAATTGCAATTTCATCAATCCAGTTGTTTTCATCGTTCTTATCACCGATCTGATCAATTATAGATACTGAATCGGTGCCATCAGAATATACGGATTCATATAATGAAACAGGTTCTACGATTGCTTCAAGCGCCATTACAATGTTTTCTCTTGGCAGCTCTATATCGGAAGATATTTCTTCTATCGTTGGTTCTCTGCCTAATTCATTGGTAAGTCTTTCCTTGGATTGCATTGCCTTATAAGCAACATCCCTGAGTGATCTGCTTACTCTGACAGAATTATTATCCCTGAGATAACGTCTGATCTCCCCTATAATCATCGGAACTGCATAGGTTGAAAATCTGACCTGCTGGTTCAGATCAAAATTATCTATTGATTTTATCAGACCTATACACCCAACCTGAAACAGATCATCCAGATTCTCTCCTCTGTTGGCAAATCTTTGAACCACACTCAAAACAAGCCTCAAATTTCCGTTGACAAGGGTTTCACGTGCATTCATATCCCCGGCTGCAGTTTTTTTAAGAAGAATACTCTTTTCGCTCTCACTAAGCAACTCCAGTTTCCCTGTGTTAACACCGCAAACTTCCACTCTGTAGTATTGCATCAGTCACTGCTCCCATTAAATATTCATTATAATTATTGCCTGAATATCAACGGAAATTCACATAAAATAACCGCAGCAGATTTAAATCTCTGCTGCGGTTAAAATTTTATTGTGCTCTGTTTGCAAAAGGATGACATCTGTCATATACATCTGAAAAGCTGTTCTTTTTTACAATGTTTGCATAAAGTTGAGTTGATGAAATATCAGCATGTCCAAGCATAACCTGCAGATCATGTAAAGAAGCTCCATTCTGATAAAGATGCATTGCAAAAGAATGTCTCAGAGTATGAGGAGTGATTTCCTTATCAATTTTAGCTTCTTCAGCATAGTTCTTGACTATTTTCCAGAATCCCTGCCTTGTAAGTCTCTGACCATTCAGATTAATGAACAAAGCATCTGCTGTATCTTCTGCAGCAAGCATAGGACGAATATTATTTATGTAGTAGCTCATTGCAGCAACTGCAGCAGGATGCATAGGAACAGATCGGATAGACTTTGAACCTCGGCAGATTATTTCTCCTCTTTCGTTTCTGGAGCACTTGACATCTTCAAGATTAAGATTAATAAGTTCAGAAACACGAATGCCTGTTGCATAAAGCACTTCAAGCATTGCCTTGTCTCGTGCTCCTTTCGGCTCATCTGCATTAGGCATCGAAAGCAGAAGCCTTATTTCTTTATCATTAAGTATCTGTGGAAGCTTTTTTTCAGCCTTTTCAAGCTTGATGCTCTTTGCAGGATTAGCAGCAACAACACCATTGAGTATCAGGAACTGATAAAAGGATCTTATTGAAGCGACAGTCCTTGTTATTGTTGCAGCAGATTTATTAGCTTCCTTAAGTTCATCAACAAAGCTTTCTATTATAGCAGAATCAGCATTTGAAGGAGAAACATCAGACTGCGACAGAAAATCCAAGTATTTTGTAACATCTCTCAAATAAGATTCCAGTGTATTACTGGATACCGCCTTTTTCTCAATAAGATACGTTTTAAATTCATTAAACAGTGTGTTAACCATTTTTGACCCTCCACTTAAGACAGGAGCAGCAACTTGTAAAGAGCAGTAAAAGTTACATCCAGTCCCGCAGTAAATATAATAAGAAAAATATATATCAATGATTTTTTTACTTCTGATAATCTGCAGGTATTAACACCTTTTGAGCATATTCTGCCTGAAGCTGAATAAATAAGACTGCAGGCAAAGAAAATCACACCGGGAAGTACGGAAATAACAATAAAAAGCAGAACATCTATACAAT
>JAZUNN010000065.1:0-84102 GCA_045604155.1 Acutalibacteraceae bacterium | reverse complement strand
TCGTTGGTGCGCATGATCATAAGCTCAAGCTCATCGCCGACCTTTACAACGTCACTCGTTGTAAGGTTGGGATCATCTGTAAGATCCTCAAGCATAACGATACCGGACTGCTTTCTACCAACATCTACATAGATTTCGTTGGGTGCAATACGTACAACGGTTCCGTTGACTACCTTTCCATTAGTATTCGACTGCTTAAAGGATTCCTCCAGCATAGCCTCAAAGTTTTCTGTCATGATCTCGCTCACGGTTAAAACTACCTCCTTAATTACGTCTGCCGGGGTTGATGCACCCGCCGTTATTCCGATTCTTTCAGCTTTTTTAACTTCATCAAAAGGAATTTCGGATGCTGTTTCGATAGCATGACTGCTGCAGCAGTTACTGCATATCTTATACAGCTTCTGGGTGTTTGAACTGTTTTTTCCTCCGATTATGATCATAAGATCACTCTCTTTGGCCAGTTTCATCGCCTCCTGCTGACGGCTCAACGTTGCACTGCATATAGTATCATAAATCGAAGCGTTTGTACATACCTTTTTTAAAATTTCAATGCAATTTTGCCAAATTTGTGTATTATATGTGGTTTGAGCCACTACACAGATGTTTTCTTTTGCTAAATGTGTGCGCAATGATAATAATTCTTCGAGTTCCTTTTCATTGGAAAACACATACACTTCACCGCTGCAGTGTCCTTTTATGCCAAGGACTTCCGGATGTTTGCCGTCACCTGCAATCAGCACGGGCATACCTTTTTCCGATGCCTCGGCAACAATCTTATGTATTTTTGCGACAAAAGGACAGGTCGCATCCATATACCTTATTCCCTTTTTCTTTATTTCATCATACACAGAAAGCGGAACACCATGAGAACGGATTACAAGCACTCCGTCAGAATTCACTTCATTAAGATCGTCAATTGATCTGACTCCCGCTTTTTCAAGTCTTCCTACAACCTGCGCATTATGAATAATAGGGCCAAGCGTATAAACCTTTTCACCTTTATGCACCAATTCTTCAACTGATTCAACTGCTCTGTTTACTCCGAAGCAAAACCCGGCAGTTTTGGCCAGTCTGATCATAAATTCACCTCAGCTGATCTTCTCTGTTATTGTATTTACAACTGCGTTGATGGATTCTTCGATGGTCATCTCTGTTGTGTCAATAAGAACAGCATCAGGTGCCTGCTTCAGCGGTGCGATTGCTCTGTGAGAATCATTGTAGTCACGGATTTTGATATCCTCAAGAATCTCTTCAAAAATGACTCTCTTTCCCTGCTCTGTAAGCTCATTGTATCGTCTGGTTGCTCTTTCTTCTGCGGATGCCGTAAGGAAAATTTTAACCTGAGCTTTGGGCAGAACAACTGTGCCGATATCTCTTCCGTCCATGATTACATTATTGTTTGCTGCTGTTTCCTGCTGAAGTCTGAACAGAAGTTCACGTACTTTAGGATAAGCAGATACGGTTGACGCAGCCATGGAAACCTCGGGAGTTCTTATGACTCTTGATACATTCTCACCGCAGAGATAAACTCTCTGTTCTCCGTCAACATACTTAAGCTCTACCTCTATCATGGGAAGAACGGAAACAACCTTTGTTCCGTCGTCGGGATCAATATGTCTCTGCAGAACATAAAGAGCAACGGCTCTGTAAAGTGCACCTGTATCAACATAGATATAGCCCATTCTTTTTGCTGCTTCTCTTGCAATGGTGCTCTTGCCTGCTCCTGCAGGTCCGTCAATCGCTACGTTTATTACCATTTTTATAGCTCCTTCGCTGAATTTTTACCGGCAGCAACTCCGGTAGAAAATGCTATCTGTAAATTAAATCCTCCGGTATATGCATCGACATCAATAATTTCACCTGCGAAATACAGTCCCTTAACAAGCTTTGACTGCATTGTTCTGGGGTCTATTTCTTTTACTGATACTCCTCCGGACGTGATTATCGCTTCATTTATATCACGAAATCCCGTTGCTGTAAACTCAAATCGTTTTAATAATGCAATTATTTTTTTGCGCTGCTCTGAGGTTACAGAATTCAGTTTTGTATTTGAAGGCACTTTGCACCTATCAATGAATACGCCTATAAGCTCTCTCGGCATAAGTGACCGAAGCTGATCTCCGAACAACTTATTGGGATCCTTTGCAAAATCACGCAGCAGCCTTGCATCAAGCTGTTTTTCGTCAAGAGCAGGCTTCAGATCTATTGCAAAAATATATTTTTCCTGTTTATCAAAATCCATATGGCAGCTTGCACTAAGAACAGTTGCACCTGTCAGACCGTATTCAGCAAATGTAAGTTCACCGAAGTCAGAGTAAGCAAGCTTGTTGTTCTGTGTTTCTACTCTGAGGGACACATTGCGCAATGTAAGTTCATTCATTCGTGAGCAATCGCTGCCTTCACATATGACCGGTACAAGTGACGGTTTTGGTGTAACTATTGTATGTCCAAGCCTTTCTGCGAGTTTATATCCGTTTCCGTCCGAGCCTGTTGCCTTGTACGAACATCCGCCTGAGGCAAGAATACACCCACTGCAAATATACTTCTTCCCGTCAGCAACAATCCCTGTAACTCTGCCGTCTTCCACACAGATTTCACGAACATTGCCTTTAATAATTTTCACACCGCTTCTTCTGCACGCAGAAATCAGAGCATTGTTTATATCTGATGACTTATCGGAAACAGGAAAAACCCTCTTGCCTCTTTCGGTTTTAAGCGGCACTCCTTCGTCTTCAAAAAAGCGCATTGTATCCTGTGTTGTAAATGAAGAAAAGGCACTGTACATAAACCGCCCGTTCTTTGAGATATTCTGCATCAGTTCTTCATTATCGCAGTTATTGGTAACATTGCATCTGCCTTTGCCGGTAAGAAGCAGCTTTCTTCCCGGGCGATTGTTTTTTTCTATAACCGTCACCGATGCACCTTCTGATGCTGCAGTATATGCAGCCATCATTCCGGCAGGACCTGCTCCGATTACAATTACTTCAGGTTTCATTTCCACCTCAACAATAAAAGGCGGCTTAACACCACCTTTTATAAATCTACTTTATTTTAAATAGTTTGCGGAATCTTTCGCTGTATTTCACATCGTATAGATATGCAAATTTATACAGCGCAAGATCATAAAACAGAAAAACAAAATTTCCTATTACAAGCATTCCTGCAAGAATCCATACTGTTGTACTTTCGTCTGTAAACGGAAGTGAAAACACAACCCACGCAAGCCATACTGATAAAATCGCAGCTGCATTGAAATACAAAAGTTTAAGCAAGACTCTAAGGATTTTTATTCTTATCCTTTCAAAGGAAAACTGCAGAAGCGGATACAATCCGAAAAGGAAAAGATACATAAGTGCAGCATCTTTTGCAACTACCGGTATTATCAGGGAAAGAATAAAAACAGAAATATAGACGGGTATGGATTTCTTTGCGCCAAATTCAGCCACCGGAATAATAAGTATTCCGCCTGCAACCATGGGAATGGCATAGCTCAACGACGGAAACAGGCTTCCTATCATAACAACAACCGACAAGGCAGCCGTAATTCCCGATATGGCCATATATGCGCTTTTTGAATATTTCATATCTTAGCAGCAGCTTATCATATCGCCGCCGCAGCACTCGCAGCAGGAATCTGCGCAGAACATACCGCAGCACATTGACAGAGGGTTACAACCTCTTTCAGCACGGTCGGTATCATATGCATAACCGCCTCTGCGTCCGGAACGCTGTGCCTGAACAACATTGTAGGCAGCACGGAACTCAGCATTGGAAGGCTCAAGCTGAATTGCCTGAGAAAAATGCTCATATGCCTGCTCTATTCAGCCTCTGTGATAGAGAACAGTTCCTCTGAGGAAGTACCACTCTGCATTTCTTCTGGTCATGGGAACACCGTCAAGAAGCTCCTCAGCTTCATTGTATCTTCTGTTATTTATCATCTGACGGACATCTGCAAAGCTTGTGGTATTTGCAGAACTGTTGCTGTAATAATTCTTATTTGCAGACGATGAATATGTATTTCCGGATGTGGTATTTGTTCCGGAATAACCGCCTGTTGTGCCTGAATATCCACCGGATGTACCCGATGATGTTGTATAGGAAGCAGCACTGTCCGTACCATTTCTCCTGTTTGTGACTATGGTGTCATATGCCTCATTGACTTCCTTCATCTTTTCTTCAAAAAGCTCGGAGGCAGCAGGATTTGATGCATTTGCTACATTATCGGGATGGTATTTTCTTGCAAGGTCACGATATGCGGATTTAACCTCATCATCAGATGCATTTCTGGAAATACCAAGTACTTCATACGGATCTCTCATGTGTTTCATTCTCCTTTTTGTGACTCATCATCAAGATGCATGGCACTCTTCTGTGAAAAACTCATACCAATCATGGTAATATTGTCAAGCACATTTTTAAAATAATCAAACTCAAGCACATCATAGTAATCAAGCATAGCCGATGTCGTCATGTTCATACATTCATTTGCGTATACATGAGCATCCTTCAGTGCCTGGGTATTATTTTTTACATCCTTCTTATCAAGGGAAAATTTTCTTGCAAAAGGATTGAATCTTTTCTTTTTGATATCCTTTTCAAGATCATCCTGAGCATCAATAAGATATATCCATTTTCCAAGATAATATCCGAATTTTGCAAGTATCGGCTTTAGGGAAATATCATCTGACAGCATTTGTGCAAGCTCAGAAATAAGCTTTGCGGAAGGCTCTGCAACACTGTCAACAGACAGATCTTCTCTGCTTTCTGCCGCCTGCTGTTCATCGATATATACCTTTACAAGATCATCAATTTCAGGCTTCTTTTTTCTTGCCTTTCGACGCATAGGCGCTGCAAAAAGCTTCATCAGCCTCCAGCCTATCTTGCCAAAAAACGAAGCATCGTTTACGTTATCACGAAGCTTATGGTAGAACATGACAGCAGTAAGGGCTGCGGTCAGATCAAATGCTTCTGTTTTTGCAACACACTTGGGACATTTGTACAGAGGATTGAATGTACACCGTCCTTTGCCGCATTGGATGTCAGTCTGTTCAAACTCAAGTTTGAGCATTGCCACAAAGGTATAATCGTAACTGAGCAGAAATTTTGCAAAAGGACCATAGGTCTTTCCTATCTGCTTGCACAGTGTACAATATACCGATTTATAGCGATCATATTCATAAAACCGCATATACGGTTTATAGATCCTGATATAACCGAACAAACCACACAACTCCAAAATACACGATATTATTATAATACATTAATATTATCATGTATTCGTGAATAATATGTTAAATTTAGCCTTTTTGAAGTATTTTATGCAGATACTGACCTGTATAGGAGTCTTTATTTTCCGCTACTTCTTCCGGTGTTCCCTCTGCAACAATCATGCCGCCCTCATCGCCGCCTTCGGGTCCGAGATCAATAATATGATCGCAGCATTTGATGACATCAAGGTTGTGTTCGATTATAAGAACAGTATTTCCGCTTTCCGTCAGTTTGTTAAGCACCTTGAGAAGTCTGTGGACATCGGCTGTATGAAGTCCTGTAGTCGGTTCATCAAGCACGAAAATCGTTTTTCCTGTTGCTCTTTTGGATAGTTCTGTTGCAAGCTTGACTCTCTGTGCCTCACCGCCTGAAAGAGTTGTTGCAGGCTGTCCTATTTTCACATAACCAAGACCTACATCGTAAAGCGTCTGCAATTTTCTCGCAATCTTAGGCTGATTTGCGAAGAAATTCAGACCTTCCTCAATAGTCATATCAAGAACATCTGCAATACTCTTGCCCTTATACTTTACCTCAAGGGTTTCTCTGTTGTAGCGAGCTCCCTTACAGACTTCACACGGAACATAGATATCAGGCAGAAAATGCATTTCTATCTTTAAAATACCATCTCCCTCGCAGGCTTCACAACGTCCGCCTCTTACATTGAAGGAGAATCTTCCCGGTCCGAAGCCACGCATCTTTGCCTCCTGAGTGGAAGCATAAAGGTCACGGATATCGGTAAACACACCTGTATATGTGGCAGGATTTGAACGTGGTGTTCTGCCTATAGGCGCCTGGTCAATGGCGATAATCTTGTCAAGATGCTCTGTGCCTTCAATATCCTTATGCTCCCCCCAGTGAGGCTTTGCACCATTAAGGTCAGCATGAAGTCTGTTATAAAGTATCTCGTTGACAAGAGAGCTCTTGCCCGAGCCCGAAACACCCGTTACGCAGGTCATTGTTCCAAGAGGAATTGAAACATCTATATTTTTCAGATTGTTTTCGGCTGCACCAATAATTTTCAGTGTTTTTCCGTTTCCTTTTCTGCGTTCTGCAGGTATTTCTATTTTTCTGCTTCCGTTGAGATACTGACCGGTTAAGGAATCACTGCATTTGAGCAGCTTATCCACAGTTCCTGAGAAAACAACCTCTCCTCCGTGGATTCCTGCACCCGGACCGATATCAACAACATGGTCAGCAGCTCTTATTGTATCCTCATCATGCTCGACAACAATCAGAGTGTTTCCAAGATCTCTGAGTCGCTGAAGTGTGGCAAGAAGCTTGTCGTTATCTCTCTGATGAAGTCCTATGCTGGGCTCATCAAGAATATAAAGAACACCCATAAGGCTTGAACCTATCTGAGTTGCAAGTCTTATTCTCTGACTTTCTCCACCTGAAAGCGTTCCCGAAGAACGTGAAAGTGTAAGATAACTCAGACCTACACTTTTCAGAAAGCTGAGTCTTTCAAGAATTTCCTTTATGATCTGGTCACCGATCATGTGTTCTTTTTCGTTAAGCTCAAGAGAAGTAAAGAAATCCATAAGCTCTCTTATTGATCTGTCAGTAGCTTCAGCAATATTGAGTCCACCCACAGTAACAGCAAGAGATTCATCCTTCAGTCGTTTGCCTTTGCAGGCTTCGCAGGGCACCGCACTCATGAGCAGCTCAATATCAGCCTTGCTCCATGAACTTGTTGTTTCTCTGTAGCGGCGTTCAAGATTCCCGATTACACCCTCGAACGTGCTTTCAAAGCTTCTGGTGCCATAGCTGTCTTTTCTGACAAATGTGAGCTTTCTGGTGCCGCTTCCGTACAGAAGAACATTCACCTGCTCCTTTGTCAGCTTTTCTATGGGTGTATCAACAGAAAATCCGTATGCCCTGGCAACTCCCTCGAAATACATCATCGCCATTGAATTTTCTTCCGCTTTCCAGCCTGTGCCTTTTATTGCACCTTTGGAAATTGAAAGTTTTGGATTCGGAATGACAAGATCAGGATCAACACGCATGAAAACACCGAGTCCCGTGCATTTCGGGCAGGCTCCGAAGGGGTTATTGAACGAGAACATTCTCGGAGCGAGTTCTTCCACACTTACTCCGTGCTCAGGGCAGGCGTAATTCTGGGAATATGTTATCTCCTCTCCTCCGACCACAGAAGCAACTATCATTCCTCCTGTAAGAGATGATGCAGTTTCTATGGAATCTGCAACTCTTCCTCTGATTTCGGGTTTGACAACAAGTCGGTCAACCACAATCTCAACTGTATGTCTTATATTCTTATCAAGAGTTATTTCTTCGGTAAGATCATATATGTTGCCGTCTACACGCACTCTTGAAAATCCGCTTTTTCTTGCTGCTTCAAACTCTTTCTGCTGGGTACCTTTCTTTCCTCGTACAACCGGTGCAAGAAGCATGAGTTTTGTGCCTTCCGGCAGAGAAAGAATGCTGTCAACAATCTGATCGACAGTCTGCTGGTTTATCTCTCTTCCGCATACAGGACAGTGAGGAATACCGATTCTTGCATACAGCAATCTCATATAGTCATAAATCTCTGTAACTGTGCCGACAGTTGAACGGGGATTTTTGGATGTGGTTTTCTGGTCAATGGAAATTGCGGGCGACAATCCGTCGATTGAGTCCACATCAGGCTTTTCCATCTGACCTAAAAACATTCTGGCATAGGATGACAGGGATTCTACATATCTCCTCTGTCCTTCTGCATATATGGTCTCAAACGCAAGAGAGCTTTTTCCCGACCCTGAAAGACCTGTGAATACAACAAGTTTATCTCTGGGAATTTCAACATTTATATTCTTTAGATTATTGGCTCTTGCGCCTTTGATTACAATCTTCTGACTTGACACTTTATTTCCTCCGAATCAAAGCTTCGGCGTAGTCTGACTTTCAAGCATCCTGATCTGATCTCTGAGCTGTGCTGCAAGTTCAAAATCAAGCAGCTTCGCCGCCTGCTTCATCTGTTTTGTAAGTTCTTTTACAAGTATCTCACGCTCTGACTTTGTCATGCGCTTTTTGGCTTTTTTATTGGGTGACTCATCATATCCGTGCATGGATATTTCAATGATATCGGAAACCTTTTTCTCAATAGTCTTAGGTACAATACCGTTTTTCTCGTTGTATTCCATCTGAACTTTACGGCGTCGTGCTGTTTCAGTAAGTGCATATTCCATGGACGGAGTAACACTGTCTGCATACATAATAACCTGACCTTCGCTGTTTCTCGCTGCTCTGCCTATTGTCTGAACAAGGGATGTAGAGCTTCTAAGGAAACCTTCCTTATCTGCATCAAGGATTGCAACAAGAGATACCTCGGGTATATCAAGCCCTTCTCTGAGCAGGTTGATTCCAACAAGCACATCAAACTCACCGAGTCTGAGATCACGGATTATCTCCATTCGTTCAACCGTATCAATATCATGATGCATATAACGAACCCTTATTCCAAGACTTTCCATGTAGGCAGTGAGATCTTCTGCCATTTTCTTTGTCAGGGTCGTTACGAGTGTTCTCTGCTTTCGGTCTGCACGCAGGTTTATCTCGGAAACAAGGTCATCTATCTGACCTTCAGTGGGCTTTACAACAACCTCAGGATCGAGCAGTCCCGTAGGACGTATCACCTGTTCCACAATCTGTTCACTTTTGCTGCGTTCAAATTCAGCCGGTGTTGCACTTACATATACAACCTGATTTATATGATCGTAAAACTCATCAAAGCCAAGTGGTCTGTTGTCATAAGCTGAAGGAAGTCTGAAACCGTAATCAATCAGATTCTTCTTTCTTGCTCTGTCACCGTTGAGCATGGCTCTTACCTGAGGAATGGTAACATGGGATTCATCAACAAACATAAGGAAATCATCAGGAAAATAATCAAGAAGTGTAAATGGCTGACTTCCGGGCTCTCTGCCTGAAAGAACTCTTGAATAGTTTTCTATTCCCGAACAGAATCCTATTTCATTGAGCATCTCCATATCATATGTTGTTCTCTGCTGAATTCTCTGTGCTTCAACAAGCAGATCATTTTCCTTGAACCATGCGACTCTCTCATTCATTTCCTTTTCTATCTCGGAAATAGCTCGGATCATCTTATCTCTCGGAACAATATAATGAGATGCAGGATAAATGGCGATATGTGAGCGTAGACCTTTTATTTCTCCTGTAACAACATTTATCTCACAGATTCTCTCTATTTCATCGCCCCAGAAATCTATTCTGATTGCTGTATCAGTTGAATACGAGGGATATATTTCAACCACATCGCCTCGTACTCTGAACTTGTTTCTTGAAAAATCTATATCTCCTCGCTCATACTGAATCTCAGTAAGCTTTCTCAACACATCATCCCTGCTTTTCTCCATGCCCACACGCAGAGAGAGTATCATATTGCGGTAATCTATAGGGTCACCGAGGGTGTATATGCACGAAACACTGGCTACAATAATTACATCCCTGCGCTCAGAAAGAGCGGATGTGGCAGAATGACGCAGCTTGTCTATTTCATCATTTACACTGCTGTCTTTCTCAATGTAGGTATCTGTTGTAGGCACATATGATTCAGGCTGATAATAATCATAGTAAGACACAAAAAACTCCACTGCATTATCAGGAAAGAATTCCCTGAATTCATTGCAGAGCTGAGCTGCCAGGACTTTATTATGCGCAAGAACAAGAGTAGGTTTGTTTACCTGCTCAATTATATTTGCCATTGTAAAAGTCTTTCCCGAGCCTGTTACACCAAGCAGCGCCTGATCGTGATATCCTTTTTTCAACCCCTCAACAAGCTTCGAGATTGCTTCAGGCTGATCACCTGTCGGTTTGAACTTGGAATGAAGTTTGAAATCTCCCATTATACTCTCCAATCATTATCTGAACAAATATTCAAGCTGTTCGCATGAGGCAAGTGAATTGACATCAGATGCAGAACATATCACATGATCAATAAGTGCAACTGATATTGTCTTAAGTGCATCTCTGATTATCCGGGTAGTCTGCAGATCTTCTCTTGAAGGAAGTGCATATCCTCTCGGATGATTATGTGCAAGAATTACCGCAACCGCATTGTGCTTCAATGCACAGTTGATTACAGCACGTGTACTCAGAGCAGTGCTGTTTACAGAGCCTTCACAGATGATGTCTGCACATATCATGTTCATCATATTGTCGACACATACAACCATAACGTTTTCTTCCGTAAGTCCGGAAAGTCTTGTAAATATATATTCAGTTATTGCCTTGTGACCTGATACCTTCTGTTCATTTGCTCTGGAATTTTGATAATACCTCTGGATATCCCTGAGCAGAGATATAAAAACAGCGGCGTTATGTCCTATTCCCTTTACTTTTTCAAGTTCATGCACAGGAGCATCAAGCACTTCTGAAAAGGATCCGAAATGCCTGATAAGATCGTGAGCAAGCTCATTTGTATCTCTTCTCGGAAGAACATAGAACAGAGCAAGCTCAAGAACATTATGAGGCTCAAAAGCGGAAAGTCCGTCTTTTTCATACCTGTTTTTAAGTCTTTCTCTGTGGCCTTCGTGTCTGTTTTCCGACATAAATATTACTCCTTATAAGGATCCGATCTTTATACTTGATTATATCATATTAATTTTTATTTTGGAATACCTTATCGAACAAATTTTTGGGAATTATAAAAACACCGTTACTCCGATATGGAATAACGGTGTTTTTTAATTATTTCTTAAGTTCAAGAGCCTTTCTTACCTTCTCGATAACACCTTCTGCGTTAAGCTTAAATATATCAAGAAGCTGAAGTGCGGGACCGCTGGTGCCGAACTTATCATCAACACCAAGCTTCACAACGGGAACAGGGCAGTTCTCAGCAAGATATTCGCTGACAGCACCGCCAAGACCGCCGATAACGCTGTGCTCTTCTGCGGTAACGATAGCGCCTGTCTCCTCAGCGCACTTTTTGACGAGTTCTCCGTCAAGAGGCTTGACTGTAGGCATATTTACAACACGAACGCTGATGCCTTCCTCTGCGAGCTTTTCAGCAGCCTCAACAGCAGGAGCAACCATAAGACCGTTTGCGATGACAGTAACATCTGTACCTTCCTTAAGAACTGCACCCTTACCGATCTCAAACTTATAATTCTCGTCAAAGAATACGGGGACTGCAAGTCTGCCGAATCTGAGATAAACAGGACCATCAAACTCTACAGCAGCACGGACTGCCTGCTTTGCTTCGACATCATCAGCAGGAACAATAACTGTCATTCCGGGGATGGTTCTCATAAGAGCGATATCCTCGCAGCACTGATGGGTAGCACCGTCTTCACCGACTGAAATACCTGCATGGGTAGCACCGATCTTGACGTTGAGGTGAGGATAACCGATGGAGTTTCTTACCTGCTCATAAGCACGACCTGCAGCAAACATTGCAAAGGAGCTTGCAAATACGATATCGCCTGCAGCAGCCATACCTGCTGCGATGCTCATCATGTTGCCCTCTGCGATACCACAGTCAAAGTGACGATCAGGATATGCCTTCTTGAATATACCTGTCTTGGTTGCTGCAGCAAGGTCAGCATCAAGAACATAAAGGTTGGGATATTCTTTTGCCAGTTCAACAAGAGCCTCACCGTAGCTGTCTCTCGTTGCCTTCTTTATTACGTCAGCCATTATTCCGCCTCCATTCTTGCACACTCAGCCTTAAGCTCAGCCATTGCAATTTCATATTCCTCAGCATTGGGTGCTTTGCCGTGCCAGTCGCACTTATTCTCCATAAAGGATACGCCTTTGCCCTTTACGGTCTTCATAATGATTGCAAGAGGCTTGCCCTCAGAATCGGTGTTGATCGCATTTTCGATAGCATCAAAATCGTGACCGTCGATCTCAAGAGTCTTGAAGCCAAAAGCCTCAAACTTCTCAACGATGGGATAGGGAGAGTTTACCTCTGTGACAGAACCGTCAATCTGAAGATTGTTGTTATCAACGATAACAGTAAGATTGTCAAGCTTCTTGTGAGAAGCAAACATAGCAGCTTCCCATACCTGACCTTCTTCAAGCTCGCCGTCGCCAAGGATTGTGTATACGTGATTGGTTCTGTTCTGCAGCTTCATGGAAAGAGCCATACCTACAGCACAGGAAATTCCCTGACCGAGAGAACCGCTGCTCATATCAACGCCGGGAATCTTCTTCATATCGGGATGTCCCTGAAGAAAGCTTCCGTATTTACGCAGAGTCTTGATGTCATCAACGGGGAAGAATCCACGCAGTGCAAGAGCACCGTAAAGTGCAGGAGCGCAGTGACCCTTTGAGAGAACAAAGCGATCACGATCATCCATCTGCGGTGCATCGGGATTTACATTCATCTTATCGAAATAGAGATAAGTGAGCATGTCGGTCATAGAAAGTGAACCGCCCGGGTGTCCGCACTTTGCGTTGTAGGTACCTTCGATAACAAGCTGACGAACTTTGTTAGCTGTTATCTGAAGGCTTTTCTTTTTTGCAGCATCCATTATGAAACCTCCATAAAGTGTTTTATAACATAATCTATCAGCTCTGCCACAGCGCCTCTGCGGCAGTCGCATACAATTATATCCGCTGCCTTTTTTATCTCATCGGCAGCATTTTCGGGCGCTGCTGAAAAATCAGCACCCTCAATCATTTCCATATCATTAAAATAATCGCCTATGGCAATGCTCATTGCCTCTCTTTCTTCAAGAGAAATCAGAGCACTAACAGCCGACATTTTATTAGCATCTTTGTTCAGTATCTCACAGTAATAAGGACATGAGCATACAGAAGCAGCACCTTCCGGTGCATTTTCCCTGCAGTAGGACCACACTTCCGAAATGGTATCTGCGTCACCCGAAAAAAGAATCTTGAAGAATCTGTCAGGTGCGCTGTATTCATTGACATCAACCGTTGTAAATTTCAAACCTTCAACAGTTTCTCTTGCGGTATTGTCATATCCGTATCTCAGTTGGTATATGTTGCAGTCATCACACCACAGTTCTATTCCAACACTCGGAAATCTGTCGTGAATATCCATGACAAGAGGCATCAGCTCCTGCTTTTCGAGCATTGATGTCCATACGAAATCATTTTTCGCAAAATCATACACAGCAGCGCCGTTGAAAACAATGCTTTTATCTGAGCAGGTGATCATTTCTTTATATTTTCGCACCGACAGAGGTGAACGTCCCGATGCAATAACAAGCTCACCGCCAAGCTTTGCAAATCGTTTTGCCGCACGTTTATTGCGCAGAGGAAGTCTGAGCCTTGCTGTTATCAGTGTTCCGTCTATGTCCGATGCAATGATAATTCTTTTTTGCAGAAAAATCAACTCCGTTATTGCTGTGAGCGAAGTCTTTTGAGTATAGATTCAAAATACTCAGGCAGCTGCGACTCTATATCAATCAATTTTCCTGTTCTGGGATGAACAAAAGCTATTCTTTTGGCGTGAAGGCATTGCCCTTTACACTCAGAAAACTGAGGTTTTCCGCCATATACAGCATCACATACCACAGGATGACCTATGTGAGCCATATGTACTCTAATCTGATGTGTCCGTCCTGTTTCAAGTGTAAGTCTTACATGAGAATACCCTTTATATGTGTCCAAAACCTCATAATGGGTTATTGCCTCTCGCCCGTCCTTTGTAACAGCCATCTTTTTTCTGTCGGAAGGACTTCTTCCCATAAGAGTTCGGATAGTTCCGCTGTTTTCCTTGGGTTTTCCGACAATTATTGCCTCATACTGACGTGTAAAGTCATGTTCCTTTATAAGATCAGCAAGCTTCTGATGTGCAAAATCGTTCTTTGCAACTATCAGAAGACCACTTGTATCCTTATCTATCCTGTGAACTATGCCGGGTCTTGCAACTCCGTTGATTCCTGAAAGTGAATCTCCGCAGTAATAAAGAAGTGCATTCACAAGCGTTCCGTTAAGGTTGCCTGCGGCGGGGTGAACCACCATATCCTTGGGTTTATTGACAACCAGAAGGTCATCATCTTCATAACAAATGTCGAGAGGAATATTTTCAGGAAGTGTTTCCAATGTCTGAGGCTCGGCAATGGATAAAATAATCTCATCCCCTGCTCTGACTGAACTCTTCTTCCCCGCTGTTTTTCCGTTAAGAAGCACAGCACCGTCTTCAATGAGTTTCTGAATATATGACCTTGAGTAATCTGTAAGCAGGGCGGCTACAGACTTATCGAGCCTGTCACCGTCCTGCTCAGCAATAAGTTTGATCTCCTTACTCATCTTCTGCTACTGCAGCTGTTTCTTCAGCAGGTTTTTCTGTTTTTTTCTCAGGTGCAAACTTATCATGCAGGAACAGAATATATACACAAAGGAGTATACCGCCTACAACGATACAGCAATCTGCAAAATTGAAAACAGCAAATTCGAAAAGCGGAGATATATCAATATAATCAATTACTTCACCGAAACGAATTCGGTCAATAAGGTTTCCTATGCCGCCAGCAACCACAAGAACAGCAGACACATTGCCAAGCCAATGATGAATCATCTTCTTTGCAATTATCACTGCGATAACTGCAAGGATAATAACAGTACCAATTATAAAGAACCATCTCTGACCTTCAAGAATACTGAAAGATGCTCCGTCATTTCTGACATAATGCCAATCAAGTACACCTTTTATGGCATTGATTGTCTGACCAACTTCCATGTTTGTGTCAACAATATACTTGATAATCTGATCAACAGCTATAAGCAATACTGTACAAACAGCCATAATTACATAAAGCATAGGTATGTGCTCCTTGGAAATTATTTAATAGCATTTCTGCATCTTTCACAGAGTGTGGGATGCTCGCTGTCATGACCGACAGTGCTGTCGTAAGCCCAGCAGCGTTCGCACTTCTCGCCCGATGCCTTTTCAACCTTGACAGCAAGGCCTGCAAGCTCGGAAGCTGCTGCACTGCCGTCATTTTCAGCAAGAGTTACACCGGAGGTGATGAAGATTGCATTGAGAGTATCCTCGTACTTCTTAAGGAATGCAAGCATATCAGCATCGCAGTAAAGAGTGACAACAGCCTCAAGAGACTTGCCGATGACCTTTTCTTTTCTTGCACCCTCAAGTGCCTTCTGTACTTCGTCTCTGATAGAGTGAAGCTTATCCCAGTCAGCCATGAATGCCTCGTCAGCATCAACATCCTTTGCCTCGGGCATGCTGTTGAATACGATATTCTCAGCATTGTCGCCGTCTCTGTGAGGCATGAACTGCCATACTTCGTCTGAGGTATATGCAAGGATGGGAGAAACAAGTCTTACCATGGAATCGAGGATCTCGAACATGACGCTCTGTGCAGCTCTGCGGCTTACGCTTTCCTTGCCGTCGCAGTAGAGTCTGTCCTTGAGAACATCGAGATAGAAGTTAGACATATCAACAACGCAGAACTTGATGATTGCGTGGAATGCCTGATAGAACTCATAACCGTCGTAAGCCTTCTTGCATGCTGCAATAAGAGTATTGAGTCTTGCAAGTGCCCAGCGATCGATAGGCATGAGATCCTCTGCCTTAACCATATCCTTGTCAGGATCGAAATCAGCGATATTTGCAAGGATAAAGCGGCAGGTATTTCTGATCTTTCTGTAGGATTCGGAAATCTGAGAAAGAGCATTATCGGAAATCTTGACGTCGCTGTGATAGTCGGAAGATGCAACCCAGAGTCTGAGAACATCTGCACCGTACTTCTTGACAATGGTCTCGGGAGAAATGCCGTTGCCCTTTGACTTGTGCATTTCATCGCCCTTTTCGTCAAGTACCCAGCCGTGAGTAACAACTGCCTTGTAAGGTGCCTGACCTCTCCATGCTGCTGCGGTGAGCAGTGAGGAGTTGAACCAGCCTCTGTACTGATCTGCACCCTCAAGATAAAGGTCTGCAGGCCAGGTGAGATAATCTCTTGTCTCACATACTGCTGCGTGAGTTACGCCGGAATCGAACCAGACATCCATGATGTCATTTTCTTTGGTAAATGTAGTATTACCGCAATGCTTACAGGTAGTACCCTTGGGCATGAGTCTTGACGGAGTTCTCTCATACCATACATCGGAGCCGTGCTTGCCGAAAAGCTTTGCTACATACATGATGGTATCCTTGTCAAGATGCTCCTTGCCGCACTTCTTGCAGTAGAAGATAGGAATTGGAACACCCCAGCGACGCTGACGGCTGATACACCAATCCTTACGCTCACGAACCATGGAGGTGATTCGATCTTCACCCCAGCCGGGAATCCACTTGACACCCTTGATAGCCTCAAGAGCTGCTTCCTTGAAGTTATCGATGGAGCAGAACCACTGCTCGGTTGCTCTGAAGAGGATGGGATGCTTACATCTCCAGCAGTGGGGATACTTATGAACGATTCTCTCACCTGCCAGAAGAGCGCCTGTCTCCTCAAGGTGCTTGCCGATGATCTTATTAGCTTCATCGGTGGTCTTACCCTTTACGAAATCACCTGCTTCTGCAGTCATCTTACCTGCTGCATCAACGGGAACTACCATGGGGATCTCAGGGTACTTTCTGCATACATTATAGTCGTCAACACCATGACCGGGAGCGGTATGGACACAACCTGTACCGCTTTCGATGGTAACGTGGTCACCGACGATGACAAGAGACTGTCTGTCAAGGAAGGGATGCTGAGCAGTCATGTACTCAAGCTCTTCGCCCTTGATCTCGCCTACGATCTCATACTCTTCGATCTTTGCAGCCTTCATGGTGCTTTCAACGAGCTCGTTGACAATGATATATGTCTCCTTGCCTGCCTTGACGAGGTTATACTTGAATCTGGGACCTACGCAGATAGCAACGTTGCCGGGAAGGGTCCATGTTGTGGTTGTCCAGATAACGAAATAGGTGTTGTCAAGATCTGCACCAAGAGCCTTGAGCTTGCCCTTATCGTCAGTTACCTTGAACTTTACATAGATGGTGAAGCAGGGATCCTCACCGTACTCGATTTCAGACTCAGCAAGTGCGGTCTGGCAGTCGGTGCACCAGTAAACGGGCTTGAGGCCACGGTAGATGTGACCATTGCAGGCGAGCTCTGCGAAGAACTCAATCTGTTTCTGCTCAAACTCGGGAAGAAGAGTGATGTAGGGATTATCCCACTCACCGATATAACCGATTCTCTTGAACTGCTCTCTCTGGTCGTTGATGTAGCCATTTGCAAACTCTGCACAGAGCTTACGAAGCTCAACAACAGAAATGTGGTTGTCAACACCTGCCTTTGCTCTTGCCTTAAGCTCGGTGGGAAGACCGTGGGTATCCCAGCCGGGAACATAAGGAGAACAGAAGCCGTTCATGTTCTTGTATCTTACAACAAAGTCCTTGAGGGTCTTGTTAAGTGCATGACCAAGATGGATATCGCCGTTTGCATAGGGAGGGCCATCGTGAAGAACGAACTTGGGCTTACCCTCATTCATCTTGATAAGCTTCTTGTAAACATCCATTTCTTCCCAGCGAGCAAGCATATCGGGCTCTCTCTGAGGAAGGTTTGCTCTCATGGGAAATTCCGTTTCGAGCATATTAAGTGTAGACTTGTAATCCTGTGCCAATGTTAATCTCTCCTATATACACGCATAAATGCGTAATTAATCTGATTTATTTATCTCTTACTGACCTCTGCGTCTGAAAAGATTTGCGGGAGAATTTTCTGACTCTTCCTGTGCTGCGGGGAATGCAGAATTATCCACTGCAGGCTCAAAGGAAGTGAATCTGGGCTGTCTGCCTGCTGCAATACCGTTAGGCTTAGGCATCTCGTTTTCATCACCGATATTCACTGTAAAGCCATCTTTTCTCTGTACAGGCTTCTCCATAGCAGGTGCAATGGGTGCTGCCTCAGTAAATGCAGGCTCTTCCATGGGAATTTCCTGCTGTGCTGCTCTTGCTGCAGGCATCTGAGGTGCCTGGGGACGGGGTCTCTGAGCAGGACGAGGTGCAGGAGCCTCTGCACTTTCAGCCTGAGCGAAGGGTGCTGCTGCTTTTCTGTCAAGCATAACAACAGAATCGGACATCTCTCTTGTTTCAGGTGCAAGGATTTCGCCTGTAGGCAGGTTATTGATAAGGGTCAGATGATCCTTATAAGCCTTAAGCAGACGTGCCTTGAAATCAGCAATGTCCTTCTGCATACGATCGATAATATCACGCTCACGGTGAATTTCGGTCTGTGCATTGGCAACAATTCTCTCTGCCTTGATTGTTGCATCCTTAAGAATAATCTCAGCCTTATGCTTTGCATCTCTCAGGGAGGCATCGCCAACCTTCTGCGCATTCATAAGCGCATTACGGATGGAATCTTCCTCCTGCTGATACTCGGCAAGGCGAGCAGCAAGAACCTCAAGCTTCTTGACAAGCTCAGCATTCTCACGAAGAAGAGCATCATAGGAAAGCTGTACTTCGTCGATGAATGCTTCGACGTCTTCAGCACGGTATCCGCCAAAATTGGATTTTCTGAAATTGACATTTCTGATTTCGTTAAGAGTCAGCATAATGTCTTAACCTCCCAAATGTTATATGTACTTGCGCGCTTTCAGACTTAATCGTCCTTTGCGCGTCTGCGGTCCAATCTGATCTACAATAAATTTTCCGTATCCACGGATCGATATTTTCGCCCCATCTGCAACTACGGCAGAATTGGACAATTCTTCATTGAAATTCAAAGTAACACGTCCTGCACGGATAAGCGTGCAGGCAGCATCTCTTCCTGTATTCGTCAATGCCTTTACAACACAGTCAAGTCTTGCTGAAGCAACGGTGGACGAAACAGCAGAAAATTTTGCGCCTTCAGGCAGAGGATCTTCAAATCCCACTGTCAGCACAACACCTTCCCCACCGACCTTGAACATCTGATCAAGGATATACTGTTCAATATCCTTTTTAACAAAGAAAACACATCGTCCTTCTTCTATAAGGATATCACCTATTACCTCTCTCTTCAGACCCATTGACATAAGTGTTCCGAGAAAGTCACGGTGTGAAAGCTGAATTTTTTTTCTGAATGTTGCTGTTATTGCAGAAATATCAAACAAATATGTGTCAGCTTCATTCCCATAAGGAAATATTCCGGCACACACTCTTTCCGCCTCTGCATAACCACCCCAGAAAGAAGCCTCGACGCCTTTGAAATTACCCAGCCTTTTCTCTGCATAATCCCGTTCACGTTCATCGAGAAAAACAGAAAACTGAGGATAATTTCTTTTTTCCGCAAGATACGCTGCATCACGCAGCTTTGCATCCAGAAGCTTTCCTTCTTCGGTTTCATGAAAAAGAGTCATTAAAAGAATACTCCGTTGTTTTCAAGCTCATCAATGACTTCCGCACCTGTAAGACCTACATTGTACGGAGTGATGATATATGTTCTCTTTGCAATGCTCTTGATCTGTCCGCCGTTTGCATATGCAACGCCGCTGAGGAAGTCAACAACACGGCGATAAACTTCCTTGTTGGTATTCTCAAGATTGAGAACAACGGTGTTCTTTTCCATAAGACATTCTGCAATAGCAAATGCATCGGAAGAATTTTCAGGATGGAATACCACTACATTAAGCTGTGCAGTTGTATGAATGCTGACAACCTTGTTGCTTGATTCCATTCTTGAGGTTCTTACCTTTCTTTCAGGCAGAGGCTCTTCCTTATAATAATTCTCTTCTTCCTCGAAATCTTCGTAATCATCATAATCGTCATAATCAGGTGCTGTGTTGGAAAGACGTCCGGTGAAGTTTTTGAAAGCATCCTTGAGTCCCATTTTATTTCCTCCTTAATTTCTTGCTCCAAACAATGCCGAGCCTACCCGTACAATGTTGGCGCCCTCTTCTATCGCTATTTCGTAATCGGATGACATACCCATAGAAATATATTTCATCTTAACATTACTATTATCTTTGTTTTTGTCCTTAATGTCAATGAACAGTTTGTATATTTCTTTAAAAAAGTGTCTCGTTTTTTCAGAATCTGCATCAAAAGGCGGTATTGTCATCAATCCGCACACACGAATTGCCTCCAATTCGCTTATTTCCTTTATCAGATTTTCTGTTTCCTCTGCTTTTACTCCGCCTTTGCTTTCCTCACAGCCGATATTGACCTCAATAAGAACATCTGTAGTAACTCCTATTGCTTTTGACTGTTTTGATATTTCCTTTGCAAGTTTCAGCGAATCCACAGATTCTATCATGGACACTCTGCCTACAATCTGTCTGACTTTATTGGTCTGCAGCGAACCTATAAGGTGAATTGTAAGATTATCCCTGTTGAGTTCATCATATTTTGAATTAAGCTCCTGAACTCGGTTTTCGCCGATAAAATCCACTCCGAGAGAAATTGCATGATTGATAATTTCTGCCGGAACGGTTTTGGTCACTGCCATGAGCTTAACATCTGCAGGATCACGTGATGCCCTTTTTGCTGCAGCATCAATATTTTCCCATATCTGCTTTAAATTTTTTTCGACTGAATTCTTCCATTCATCAATCGTTAACGATCTTTCCATCGTACAGATCCCTTCCTTCAACAATTACTTCATCATACAGCTTGAGATATCCGTCAGATGTATTGTTCTTTACTACTGTTATTCCGTCTCTTGAATACAGAACATCGACATATCTGAATACGACCTCATTGCCCCATAATACATATACTCCGACTTTTTCTTCATCGTATGAAACAGAGACATTTCCGTCGGTGCTGCTGACAACAACACCATACTTATATGCATCAGTTGCCGATACTTCAAATTCGTTTGAAACAGTCTGTGAACGTATTGCATCGGTTTTTATGCCTATTCCCTCATAGCTTTTCACCTGAATGACTATAGGCTGTGATCTGATTGAAGCAAGTTCATCAACCAGATAATTGCAGGTAAACAATACAACAGCCCTGTCAGCACCTTCAGCAGCATTTACATACTCAAGGGATGCCCTTACACTTCCGACTTCAGCATAGGGAAGTTTGATTGTATATGTCCTTCCGACCGATAATTTCTGCGCATCTTCCGCAGGAATTGCACTTACAAGATGCCACTTGTAATCATCGGATATTTTGCCTATATATCCTGAAGTATCTACATAAGTAAGGGAATCGATCAGGCGATCAATATCCTCAGGAGAAAGCTGCTTTGAATTTTCGGTCTTCAGCTTATTTTCATGTCCGTCAACACTGCTGACAAAATATCCTGCGCTGCTTGCTGTAATAGCCTGAGGCTCAGTGTTGTACTTTGACTGCAGAAGTGACTTCTCACTTTCAAGCTCTGCTACTCTGTCATCAAAGTTATCAACTTTGTTCATATATATCTGGCGTTTGTTAAGCAGATATGTAATATCAGCCTTGATATCATCGATATTTTCAAGTTCGCCGTTATTCATTGCCTCAGCAAGGGCATTGACTCTTTCTTCAAGCAGCTTGTCAACTGAAGAATATTTGTCCTTTGCCGTTTCCATGCTCTTGAATTCAGCTATCTGGTCGTCAATTTCCTGTATTCTGTTGTATGCATTTGCATCTGCTGCAGACCTGAAAACATATGCAATGGTCTGGCCTTTGGATACCTTGCCGCCTTCAGCAACTGCAGGGACAACCACACCTGAAAATTCACTTTCTATAAGTGTTTCGTCTCTTATTGTAATTCCAACAGATTCAATCTCATCACTTAGTTCCAGCGTAAGCGCCTGTTCAGTTACAATCTTTGTATAAGAATGCTGATAAAGCTGGTATGCAAGATAAAACACAAGCAGAACAGAAACAGCAATAATTCCGCACCACTTGAGGATTTTCACCGCTTTCGGCGGTAATCTGAAATCAGTTATTTTCCCTTTCTTTTCGCTCATTTATCTGTTCCTCTCCAAGCCATGGTTTTATAATCTCCAATGCTTTTTCCGCAAGAATATGTACATCTGAGCACCCCTCGGCATCAAGCCAGCATATTCTTTCGTCACGACGAAACCAGGTAAGCTGACGTTTGGCATATCTGCGTGTCTGTCTTTTAAGATGCTCAACGGCATTTTCAAGAGTCATTTCTCCTGAAAAATATCCCCAGAGCTCTTTATGTCCTATCGCCTGCACCGAAGTTCCGCCTCTGTTATTATACGTCATACGTGCCTCGGATATCAAGCCCTGTTCAAGCATTATGTCTACTCTTTTATCTATTCTTTCATATAACTTTTCTCTGTGGGAATAATTGATGCCAACTGCCATCAAATCATATCTGCTGCCGTATTTTCTTGAATTTCTGTTTTGCTCTGTAAGGGTTATTCCACTTAACATAAAAATTTCAAGAGCACGGACGATTCTCGAAATATGATTGGGATGAAGTCTTTCTGCAGTTTCAGGATCAATCTCTTTCAGCTCATCAAGGAGAGCCTGTCCCCCTTCCTTCTCTGCACGCTCATTGAGCTTTGCTCTCAATGCCTCATCAGAAGGTGCATCAGCAAAAACAAGGTCATCAACAAGAGAAGAATAATAAAGTCCTGTGCCGCCGCATAAAATCGGCAGCTTACCTCTCTCACTGATTTCCTTTATATGTTCATGTGCCATTTCACAGTATCTTGAAACAGAAAAGCTTTCTTCCGGAGAAATACAGCTTACCATATAGTGAGGTATTCCGCACTGCTCGTCTTTGGTCGGTGCAGCAGTGGCAATCTCCATGCCTTTGTATATCTGCATTGAATCACATGAAACAATCTCACCGTCAAGCAGTTTTGCAAGCTCAACGGCAAGTCCTGTCTTTCCTGATGCAGTAGGTCCCACTACCGCAAGAAGTCTTATCTTATTATCATTCATAATTATGCTCTGCCAAAATTCTTTTCTATTTCGCTTTTCTTAAGGGTTATCCATACAGGCCTTCCATGAGGACAATATCTAACATCGGGGTTTGCAATAAGCTCAAGAACAAGCTGTGCAAGCTCGTCGGCATTTGTATCATCGCCTGCTTTTATTGCCGACTTGCAGGCAATGGTCTGGAACATTCTGTCAGTTTTTGCAGTCAATGTTGCCTCTGCTTTATTGCCGAAATTGCCGGCAATTTCCATTATAGCTCCTGCAATATCCGAACCTGTAAGATAAACGGGAATTGCACGCACCGCAACTGTTCCGATTCCAAAATCATCAATTTCAAAGCCTGCCTGACTGAGCAGGTCAAGATTCTCGAGAATTGCATTATAATGCATTTTTTCAAGAGTCACGGTAAGAGGAATGGTCAGAAGCTGTGATGCAGGCTCCTTTCTGTTTTCCATGAGTTTCTTATATTTAAGACGCTCATGAGCTGCGTGCTTATCAATATAAATAAGCTGCTTTTCGGATTCAACAATTATGTATGTATTGAAAGCCTCACCGATTATTCTGTAATCAGGCATTGCAAAGTTATTCACTTCTTCAGCCTTTTCTTCTGTTTCGATTACAGGTTCATCAATGATTTTCGGTTCTTCCTTTATTTCAGGAATTATAATCTCCTCAACCTCTTCCTTTTCAGGGAAGATATCAAGTGAATACATTCTCGGCTTTACGGGGATGGTTTCAGCTTTGATGACCTGAACAGCATTGTCACCCAGACTTACTCCTCCGCTGAGTCTGTTAAGCATATTCTCGGGCATGGTTTCAACCATTTTCGGTTTTTCGGCAGGAATTGGCTCTGCAGCTTTTACAGGTGCCTGAACGCTTGTCTTTATTTCCTGGGTATGAGCAGGTGCAGGTCTGAAAATTGAGGTCTGTACTGCATTTACAGTTTCATTCGGAAGGGGAGGTTTTATGCTGACGGGACGCTTTTCGGGAATCTTCATTTCCTTCCTCTCGTCATTTTCAGACAGAGAACTTTTTACGCCCCAGTAAACACAGTCAAACACCGGCTTCTCGTTTGTAAAGCGGACTTCAAGCTTTGCCGGATGGACATTTACATCAACAGCAGCACATGAAATGCCGACGGAAAGTACACAAGCAGGGTGCTTTCCTATCATGACTGCACCCTTGCAGGCTTCTTCAAGAGCTGCCTGCATTGTTCTGCTCTTTACATATCTTCCGTTGATAAAGAAAATCTGCATACTCATGTTCGGACGGGCATTGACAGGCTTTGAAACAAAGCCCTCAACCGACACATTATTGAGCGAATATTTTACGGGAATAAGCCCTGATGCAAATTCCTTTCCGTACACCGCACGTATGGCAGAAAGCAGCTTTCCGTCACCGGGAGTGCGCAGACATTCTTTTCCGTCACGTATAAAAGTAAATGCAATTTCAGGATGGGAAAGTGCTATTCTGTCAATGGCGGATGCGCAGGCATTTCCTTCTGCAACATCCTTTTTAAGAAATTTCATTCGTGCGGGAGTATTGAAGAAAATATCTCTCGCAATTATTGTAGTACCAACTGCACAGGCGGTTTCTTCAGAAGAAATTTCATCGCCGCCTTCAATGCAGTATCTTATTCCGACATTCTCATCTGCCGAACGGGTTATAAGTTCCACACGGCACACAGCTGCAATGGATGCAAGTGCCTCACCTCTGAATCCCAGTGTTGCAATGGATTCAAGATCTGCGCCTGTGCTTATCTTGCTGGTGGCATGACGAAGAAACGCAGTCGGGACATCCTGAGCGGAGATTCCGCATCCATTGTCCGTAATGCGCAGCATTTCAACACCGCCTCGTTTTATCTCTATTGTAACAGAGGTGGCGCCTGCATCTATTGAATTTTCCACCAGTTCCTTTATTACAGAAGACGGACGTTCCACAACCTCGCCTGCTGCAATTAGTTCTGCAGTGTGCTTATCAAGAAGTCGGACTTTTGGCATAAAATCACCTTTATTTTACTGGAGAAGCTTAATAAGATCATTAAGCGTTGTCAGTGCTTCTATGGGAGTGAGTGTATTTATATCGATGTTCTTTATTCTTCTTATCGCCTCTGTTTCTTCGGGCGGTGTCATTGGAATGAACATCTGATCTGAACTTTTCTTCACCTTTACTCTCGGTGCTTCAAGCTTTCCTGATTCAAGCTGAGCGAGAACATCCTTTGCTCTTTTAATTACCCAATCCGGAATGCCCGCAAGCTTTGCTACTTCAATACCGTAGCTGTCATCGGCACCGCCGGGTACAATCATTCGCAGGAATGTTATATCATCTCCGTGTTTTTTTACGGCAATATTGTAGTTTTTAACACCCTGAAGAGAATCTTCAAGAGCTGTAAGTTCATGATAATGGGTTGCAAAAAGTGCCTTTGCACCAAGTTTTCTCTTATCTGCAACATATTCAAGGACAGCCCTTGCGATACTCATACCGTCAAATGTTGAAGTGCCTCTTCCTATCTCATCGAGGATAAGAAGACTTGACTGGGTTGCATTCTTGAGAATATAAGCAACTTCATTCATTTCAACCATGAATGTAGACTGGCCTGATGCAAGGTCATCGGATGCGCCTACTCTTGTAAAAATGCTGTCAACAATACCTATTTCCGCACTCTCAGCAGGGACATAACAGCCTATCTGTGCCATAAAGACAATAAGAGCGGTCTGACGCATATATGTGGATTTACCCGCCATATTGGGGCCTGTGATTATTGCAATGCGGTTATCCTTTTTATCAAGAGTGACATCATTGGGTACAAAGCTTCTGTTGCTCAGACTTTCAACAACGGGGTGTCTTGATGCTCTGAGAATAATGTTTCCGCTGTCATTTACATTTGGTCTGCAGTAATTGTTTCTGCTTGATATTTCAGCAAAAGAACAGTAGACATCAAGCTTTGCAATGGCTGCAGCTGTGCTCTGAACTCTGTCATGAGCTGCTGCCACAGTTTTTCTTATCTCATCAAAAACTGCATATTCAAGCTTTAAAAGACGGTCATTTGCTCCAAGCACTCTTCCCTCTATCTCTTTAAGCTCGCTTGTAATATATCTTTCGCAATTTGCAAGTGTCTGCTTTCTTATGTATGTTTCGGGAACCTGATTCTTGTAGGAATTGGTAACTTCGATATAGTAACCGAACACACGGTTATAGCCTATTTTCAGCTTCGGGATACCTGTTGCATCTCTTTCCTTTGCCTCTACCGATGCAAGTATCTCCTTTTCGCTTGACATTGTATAACGAAGCTCGTCAATCTCAGGATTATAGCCTGTCTTTATAAGATTTCCTTCTCGCACGGTTGCAGGCGGTTCTTCGCTGATAGCCGCATCAATAAGATCTCTTATATCCTCAAGAAGATCGATTCCGTCATATATATTTCGTATCTCAGCTGTTTTCACATCGCCAAGAAGCTGCTTTATTTCGGGCATTGAGCCCAGCGCTGCCGCCAGTGCACGAAGATCACGTGCGTTTGCAGAGCCATATACAATTTTGGTAATCAGACGCTCAATATCACAGATTCCGGTAAGTGCATCTATACAGTCTGCCCTGAGCATGGAATCGGAACAGAGAATTTCAACGGCATTGAGTCTTGCATGAATTCTTGCAACATTCAGAAGAGGTCGTTCCATCCATGAACGCATGAGTCTTTTGCCCATTGCGGTTTTTGATCTGTCAAGAACACCGAGAAGAGAACCCTTCTTTTCTCTTGAGCGCATTGTTTCAGTAAGCTCAAGATTTCGCTTTGTGGAGGGATCAAGCTTCATGTACTGCTCACCCTCGTAATAACGAAGGATATTTACTCTTTCAAGACCGCTTTTCTGGGTTTTCTTCAGGTATGCAAGAAGTGCGCATACGGCCTTCGCTGCATACGGTCTTTCCATGATTCTTGTTTCTTCAATGGCACCTGTCGGAAACTGCTCAAGCAGAATCATACTGCATTCAGCCATTTCGGTGCTCATATCCGCTTCGTCAACACTTTCGATCTGAAGCTTTGTCTTTATATGTTCACTGATCACAGCGTTACTGAACACCGCACCGCTTACAAGAAGTTCACTTGGAGAAAAACGTGAAAGCTCCGCTATTATTTCTCCGTCAGATGCTGCGGGCAGCTCTGTTATGTCCACTTCACCCGTGGAAACATCCGCAAAACATAATCCGCAGCCGTTTTCATCAAGATTAATCACAGCAAGATAGTTGTTCTTGCCCTCATCGAGCATATAGCTTTCGACTATAGTGCCGGGAGTTATGACTCTAATGACCTCTCTGCGCACAAGGCCCTTGGCCTGCGCCGGGTCTTCTGTCTGCTCACAGATGGCAATCTTGAAGCCTCTTGCCACAAGCTTTGCAACATACCCTTCATATGAATGAAACGGTACGCCGCACATAGGCGCACGTTCTTCGAGTCCGCAGTCTCTGCCTGTCAGAACAAGATCAAGCTCCTTTGACACGATCTTTGCGTCCTCAAAAAACAATTCATAAAAATCGCCAAGGCGAAAGAAAAGCAGCGCCTCGGGGTTTTCTTCCTTAATTGAGAGATACTGTCTCATCATTGGTGAAAGTTCGCCCACGACCTTCACTCCTATACATTTAATATTTCATAAAGCTCTGTAAGCTTTTTAATTTCGTACTTTATTTTATAGCCCTTTGGCTTTCTCTTCCCTGCAGGATTGAACCAGCAGGTGTCAATCCCGGCATTGTTTCCGCCGAGTATATCGGACGAAAGGGAATCGCCGATTATAAGTATCTTGGTTCTGTCGTCTGCTCCCACAAGAGACATGACTTTATCAAAATATTCCTTTGCAGGCTTGGCAACACCCATTTTGTCCGAGGTGTAGCAGCCAACAAAGCAACCGGAAATTCCCGACAGCGAAAATCTCGACTGCTGCTGGCTTTCAAAGCCGTTTGTAACCATGACAAGCTTATAGACTTTACACAGTTTATTTACTACTTCGTACGCATCCGGCAGTAGCGTGGCATCTTCTCCCAGCTTCTGCCTGTAGCATGCATTAAGTTCCTCCGGATCAAGATCCAGTTTCATTTTCTTCAGAAGGTCAGCAAAGCGTCCTCTCATAAGCTGAGCCTTTGTCACCTTGCCTTTATTGTATCTGAGCCAGTATTTCTGATTTATTTTGGAATATATCGGCTCCCATTTTTCATCACATTGAATTCCGAAATGGCTGAAGGCTCTGAAAAACGCAGTTTTCTCTGAATGTTTGAAATCGTACAGAGTTTCATCAGCATCAAAAAACAGGTAGCTGTATTGCATATTTTCAGAGCCTTCTTTCGTTTTTTACTTAGTGGCAGCCGCCGCAGGAAGAGCAGTTACCGCCGCAGGAAGAATGATCATGGATCTCAAAAGTTTCGGGATCCTCGCCGCTTGCTGCTGCGCTGATGATCTGGTTGACCTTGTCAAGGAGATTCTCAAGCTCAGTTCTTGCATCGTTGAATGCGATCATGTTGGGTTCAGCTGTTACCTTTCCGTAAAGCTCGGAAAGCTCTTTCTGAAGGTTTTCGACCTTCTCCTTGTCAGAATCCTGCTTGGAGATCTCTTCGTTGAGCTGAAGTCTGAGAAGATTGAACTTCTCAATATCTTCCTGAAGCTCTGCGTTGGCATCGTTGGCAGCAGCAGCTGCTACCATCTTCTTGTATGCCTCTTCCTCCTGAAGAGCCTTACCAAGCTGTCTTGCGATTGCGATTAAGTCCATTGTTATTTCTCCTTTTAAATTATTTTTCCTCTGAGAATCCAGTTCAGTGCAGTTGTTACCTCAGCATCTGCAAATTTTCCGATAAGCTCGGGATTGCCTTCTGCTTCGATTATTATATTAGTTGATGTGCGGCAGGACAGAAGTCCGTTCTTTGCCTCACCTTCAACAAGCACTCTTTGTTTTGAGCCCACCATGGATGCGCTCTTCTTTGCAGCTATGCTCTCCTGAAGAGAGATAAGCTCTCGGAGCCATTTTGATTTTTCCTCATATGAAATGGGATCGGGCATTGATGCCGCAGGTGTTCCCTCTCTCGGCGAATAGATGAATGTAAAGAGAGATGTAAACCCAATTTCTTCTATTGCTCTGAGGGTTTCCTCAAACTCTTCCCTCGTTTCACCTGGGAATCCCACTATGACATCACTTGTCAGTGATACATCAGGCATTGCTTCTCTTGCCATTGCCACAAGCTCTTTATAATGCTCAATGGTGTATTTTCGATTCATTTCCTTCAGGATTCTGTTTGAACCACTCTGGAATGGCAGATGTATATGATGTGCCATATGCTTTGAAGCAGCCATTGCATCAATAAGCTCTTTTGTGCAATCCTTCGGGTGGCTGGTCATGAATCTGAGCCAGAATTCACCCTCAATCTTATCAAGCTCTGTTATAAGCTCGGGGAATGTGATTTCTCCATCTTCTTTTTTGCCGTAGCTGTTGACATTCTGTCCCAGCAGAGTAATATCCTTATAGCCCAGAGAAACCATTTCTTTTGCCTGAGCAATAATTATTTCAGACTTTCTGCTTCTCTCACGTCCTCTAACATGAGGAACTATACAGTAAGAGCAGAAATTGTCACAGCCGTACATTACAGGCAGCCAGCCTTTGATGCTGTTGTCACGCTCAAGAGGAATACCCTCTACGATTGTATTATCCGACTGGTCAAGCTCAAAAACTCTCTTACCGCCTGTAAGGACTCTGTAAAAAAGTTCGGGGAATTTTGGAATAAGATGAGTACCGAATATGAGATTGACATAGGGATAGTGTTCCCTGAAACGGTCAGCTATGTGCTGCTGCTGAACCATACAGCCGCAAAGGGCAATAATAAGCCCCGGTTTTCTGCGTTTGAGATGCTTCAATGCACCTACATTTCCGAAAACCCTGTCCTCTGCGTGCTCTCTTACTGCACAGGTATTGTAAAGAATGAAATCAGCATCGTCAGGGGTATCGGTCATTTCGTAGCCGATTTTCACAAGCAGACCTTTTATCTGCTCGGAATCGGCAACATTGCCCTGACAGCCGTATGTATGGACAAAGGCACGAGGTGTTTTGCCAAGATATCTTGCTTCAATAACCTCCGCTGCCATACTGCAGTATTTTTCTGTATCTGCAAATGTCAGCACTTCAGATCCTCCGATCATTTTGGTTTTATGTAAACTCGTTCAATAAGAAATATACATTTAGTTGCAAAGATAAGTTATTATAGCATATCTTGTGTCTTTCTGCAACTCTTTAATTATTAAATTATATAGAAAAAGCCGCTGTAAAAACAGCGGCTTAATTTTATGTTCAGACTGCTCCAAAGAGTGTTATATTGCCGAAAACAGAGCAAAACGCCATTGAGAGGACACCGATATAAATAAGCAGAATCGGTGTGCCTTTCATGTTATCGGAAAGGTCGGGATTATTTGCAATTCTGAGGCCCTCTCTTACAAGAAACGCAGCAACAGAAAATCCTATTCCCGCTCCGATTCCAATCGCAACTGAGATTCCGAATGATGAAAAAATATCAAATGAAAGGAATGTCACATTTTCAAGACCAAGATATTTATCATACGCCACAACAAGTGCAGTACCTATGACCACACCGTTAAGTGCAGCAGGAGCAAGCAAATTACCGTATTCCTCATAGAAAGATGAAGATACAGCCTTTACCATCTTTGTTGAAATAAAGAAAAGTCCAAGCATTATGCATGAAAAGATCAGACCTCTGACTATCATTGCATTTCCTTCGGTTTTGAGTTTATTGTCTATCGGATGCATAAGCATTGATGCAATAATCGCAAATATGGAAACTGCGGCACAGAGTACGGGCAGCCGTTTCGGTTTTTTTACAGCATCAAGAACACTGTCAGCTCCCGTAAAGCCGGCGAATAAAGGATTCACGGCAAAAACCGCAACAAGGCAATAGGAAAAGAAAACACCCAACGTCATGCTGTTTCCTCCTTTTCCCCGGAACCTGAAAGCATTTTTCTGATAAACGCTATAAGATAACCGGAAAGAATAAATCCTATAAAAGGATTAAGAAATGCAGCATTTCCTTCAAATCCGAGACTTTTTCCGAAAAGCTCTCCGCTTCCGATAATTTCTCTGATAATCGAAACGGGAAACGCCACAAGAGCAAACACCGCAGAAAGAGCAAGCGCATCGGAAACTGTCTCTGTGCTTAAAAGCAGAGGTGCATCGTCTTCGCTTCGGCAAAGAACAAGGGAATTGAATGCAAGAAGCGGTGCATACACACCAAAGCTGTCGATCTGAGCAGGCATAATCTGCTTCAGAACAAGCAAAATTGCAAACAGCGTACAAACACTTACCGCTGTATAGACAATCGGCTTTACAGGGTATTCAAGCCTGTCGCCGTCAAGAATCGTTGTAAGTCCGACTGCAAGAAGAATGCTCAGCACAAGGAATATCATAATCAATGCATTCACACCGCTTATTGCGGCGCCTGCTATTGTTGCAACACCTGATGCCTTTATCAGCATGGGACTTGAAACTATTGAGCTTCGGATAAAATCTGTGTGCTCAGAAATTATACGTGATGATTTATTGTATTTCATTTCTCAGCCACCTCTTTAATCCTCAAACTGCTTCATACTTTTTTCTAATCGGTACTTGATTTTCTCTTTCATTGCAGTCAGGCTGATTCCTCTCTGTCTGCAATTCCATGCAAGACGATCAATCGCAGAAGAAAGAGCATTGACAATGAGAACTGCAGTTATTTCTCCACCCTGAATGGCTGAAATTCTTCTGAGTATGAATGCCAGTATTCCGCATGCAATTCCATACAGAACACGTGCTGACCCCAGACGAGGAGCTGTCAGAATATCTCCCGCAAGGAAAACAGCAACAAGCAGCATCCAGCCTGTAAACAGTTCATAAACAGGTGCCATGAGCACCGATACACCGTCATATCTGAATATCATGGACAGCAGGATGACCACAGCGCAGAAAGCTGCCGTTGACTGCCATGCAGATATTTTTCTGAATATCATGAATGCCAGTGAAACAAGGATTATCAGCACACCGATTGCACCAATCGGTCCTATCGCTTTGAATCCGAAAATTGCTGACATTGCATCCTCGTTGCTGAAATAGGGTTTCTGTGCGCTTTGAAGAATCTGTATCGCTGTCTGATGTTCTGTAATCTCATAACCTTCAGCAAGGCTCCAGTTATTCAGAAATGGTAATTTCTCGCCAATTTTCGGATAACAGACAAAATATTCACCCCATGCAAGGGAAACAAAGACAAATCCTGCCGCTGCCGGAGAAAAAGGGCTTCTTCCAAGTCTTCCGAAGGGAAGCTTTGCTGCGATTGCGCCAAATGCACCCGCTGCAAAAGGAATCCACACAGGTACCCCTGACGGCATCAGCAAAGCAGTCAAAACTGCAATGTATAATGCGGAAAAATCGGAAATTGTCTCTTTTTCTTTTTTTATCAGAGAAAAAAGAATCTCCGGCAAAACAGAGCCTGTAACTGCAAACAGAACCAATGCAATAACTCTTGCTCCATAAACAAACAGTGCGGGAACAACAAGTATCCCTGCCGCTGCAAGCAGCATGAGCATAATATTTTTCACAGATGTGGAGTGTCTTATGTGCGGTGCATAGCTTATATTATTCATCAGCACCACCCTCTCCATCTATTTTTTCCGCATAACGGCGCAGTTTTTTCATAAGTTCAGTTATTTCTATTCCGCTTGGACACACTGCACTGCAGGCTCCGCATCCCATACATCTTCTCGCACCGTATTCTGCAGCAATAAGAAGTTTTTTCTGTTCTGCCATCCTGACTGCCTCCGACGGAAAAAGATGTCTCGGACACACCGAAACACACCTGCCGCAGCCAATGCAGGCATTCGCAGGCTTTTCGGGTATTTTTTTCATTGCAATAACAGAACGGATTCCCGCAAACAACGGAGTTTCAGGATCTTCTGCTATAACGCCCGTCATGGGATCACCTATAAGTACAACGTCTGGCTCACATTCAAGTCCGACAGCATCAAAAACATCCGCAACAGTTGTTCCTGTTGTTACAATGGCATTTACAGGCGCCGAAACACAATCTCCTGCAACTGTGACAACAAACTCTGTCTGCGGCATTCCCTGCCTTACTGCAAGGGATATTGCACGAAGTGCCTGAACACCTATTCTGACATACTGTTCATGACAATATTCACGTTCAAAGGTAAACCATGCGGGATATCCGCCCTTTATCTCAACCGTATCAAGAAAACCCACTCTGTCAAGAAGATTTTCCATATCTATCCCGCCGGGATTATAAACAGCAAGTTTTGCCTTTGCACCGCCCAGCAGCTTCATTACAACCGAAACACCGTCTGCGCACATATCGCCGTATTCCATAATAACTCTCAGCGAGCTGCTGACATAGGGTGAATCATCAATACAGTCGGCCACAATCAGCATAGTACCGTTTTTCATTGCTTTCTGAAGTTTTCTGTGAACAAGAGTTCCATCAACCTCATCAATTATACACGCCTGAGCAATGCATCTCAATATTCCATCAGGTGTCATTGCAGAAGGGTTGTGCGGCACAAGCT
Organism: Acutalibacteraceae bacterium; assembly: GCA_045604155.1. Lineage (GTDB taxonomy): Bacteria > Bacillota > Clostridia > Oscillospirales > Acutalibacteraceae > JAISGQ01. Next base: position 50,482 of record JAZUNN010000065.1, on the reverse strand, counting down.
GAACTTCATGTCCTCCGTCGCCTGTTCTGATATGAGCACACATGACTTTACCCATAAGAGGATGGGCAAATCTTTCGATATGCGTAAGCTTTCCGGCGCAGGGTGTCACTGTCCAGCAGGTACCGTTCTTGGAATGTGCAAGCATAGAATATTTCGCAACAGTCTCTCCTGCTCTCGGAATGGGAAGCATAGCTCCGCGATCAAAGTTGAAAAGAGGCACTTTAAGCTCATCAGGTACCGGTACTCGAAGAAGCTTGTTTGAAAGTGCCGGTTCTTTATTCTGTTTTAAATTCACGCCGCTTGCTCGTATCGGTTTCACGGCACAATCGCTCCTTTTATATTTCTGAGGCCACCAGTTCCGACAGTTTTCTGAATGCAGCAGTTCTGTCCTTTGCGCCAAGCACAGCATTACCTGCTACAATCAGGTCTGCCCCGCATTCCGCAACATACTTTGCATTTTCTTCGTTGACACCGCCGTCAACAGCCATGCAAAGCTGTTTGCCTTTACATATATTTCTGACTTCCTTTATCTTTTCAAGACAATCCATTATTATCTTCTGTCCGCCAAAACCGGGCTCAACAGTCATGATAAGGCACTGATCAAAAAGATCTTTATACAAAACAAGTTCGGAAGGCTGAGTTTTGGGCTTTATTGATATTCCTGCAACAACACCACGTGCAGCAATCTTTTCAAGACATGCCTTCACATCGTCCTTGCATTCCAGATGAACAGTCAGCATATCAGCTCCTGCATCAATGAAATTGTCAATATAGGCATAAGGATGATCCATCATGAGATGAACATCGAATTTCATATCACCTTTATATGCACTCAGTGCCTTGACCATTGTATATCCAAAGGTCAGGTTAGGCACAAAGCAGCCATCCATAATATCAACGTGCACTACTTCCACTCCCATTTTCTGAAGCCCGATCATTTCCTCGCCAAGCTTTGTAAAATCTGCCGAAAGTATCGACGGTGCAATTACAGCCATTTTTTACCTCCTGAATTTCATTCTGCATTGTCTGCAGAAAAACTACTTATCATTGTACTTCGTCAGATGAAATAAATCAACAATATATTAGATAAATTAACAATTATATATCAAAATATTGCGTTGCAGAAAAAAACCGACACATTACTGTGTCGGTTTTTCAGTTATGTATTTCCTTGTAAACTCATTGATTGGCAGCGGTTTGTTGATGTGATATCCCTGCGCAAGATGACAGCCGATATCCTTCAGAATCTCAAGCTGTTCACCGGTTTCAACGCCTTCTGCAACAAGAGTTGCTCCGGTTCTTTCGCATATTCTCTTTGTATTTTCCACCGTCAGTCTTGCAAGATCATTGGTAACAATATCATCAATGACGCTCTTGTCAATCTTGATCTCATCAAATCTTAATGCGGAAATAATATAAAGATTGGAATATTCACTTCCAAAGTCATCCAGTGCCAGTCGGAAACCATTACGCTGGAACATTTCACAGATACGGGTTATTGTTGCTCTTTCCATAGAGCCTATTGTTTCTGTTATCTCTATACAAAGATACGGAAGCAGATGCTCTCTGCCCTTTATTATATCCATAACCTCGTTAAGTGAATTCGGAGCAAGAATGGTTCTTCTTGAGAAGTTTACAGAAACGGAAAGCGGTGTCTTTCCTTCTCTGATCCATCCTTCTATAAGCTCCAGCGCTTTGTTCAGCACATAGAAATCCAGCTGCTTTATAACGTTTTCCCTTTCAAGTATGGCAATAAATTTTGAGGGATTGATAACGCCGCTTTCACTGTCAATATATCTGACCAGTGCTTCACAGCTTGTAATTCTGCCGCTGATTATCTCTGCCTTCGGCTGAAGGTATACAGAAAAACGTTCATCCCTGATTGAATCAACAACCCATGCATAGGTCTTGAAATCACTGTCCAGAGGAGCTTTGTTGTTCTTTCTGTAATATTCCTGCTTATCTGTCTTCATCAGTTCATCAGCATGATCCACCAGTGCCTGGACATCCTTTACATGGCTGTCCCAGGTTGTACCAATGCTGATAATGTTATTGTATGTATTTCCGATCAGCTCAATTACCGTATCGCACTTTCTTATAAAATCCTCCTGCGTTGAATCCTTGCACAGCACAAGGAATTCGTCGCCCGAAACACGGAACACCTCTTCATCGTTGAATTCCGATCTGAGATTTGTTGCAACATTCTTGATAATTTTATCGCCGTATTCCATGCCATAGCGATGATTTATGGTTCTGAGTCCATTTATATCGGCAATAAATACACCAAGAGAAGACAATGTTTCAGGTTTTAAGGTGCGGAAAACATTATAATAATCCTGTCTTGTGAGCAGACCTGTCTGCTGGTCTCTTGTACCGCCTGTTTCAGGTATCACAGCCTGAACAGTTTCCTTTTTCTGCTTTTCAAAGAATTCAACACGCATGGCCTTTGACTTCTTCGACACAGCTTCTGCACAGGTGTGACAGGCTTCTTCATAAAGTTCATGAAGAGCAACATCAGAAACACTTGCAACAACAACACTGCTGTATATTTCAAGTCGTTCACTGGGGAATGTTATTCTGAGCATTGTTGAAAGTCTGTCAACAGAATACTCTGAACGCAGATACTGTTCTTCAGGTGTTTTAATGCCCACACGGAATATCATGATTCGGTTTTGCTCAATCTGTCCGACAATGGCGGCTCCGTCTACAATAATTCTGAGAACACGTCCGATATTGAACAGAACATTCTGAACCATGTACTCGCCTTTATCCGCCATAATTCCGTCAAGTCCGTCAATGTCAACCATGCACATGGCACAGTATGTTGATTTATCCTTTACACCGGGAAGAATGGTATTGATCATATCAAATGCGGTTGATCTGCTGTATACCATACTGATGGGATCTCGTTCAACCTTGGATGGCAGTGACAGCTCCCATCTGCGTCTTTTATCAACATCACGCACATAGGCAAATCCATACAGATCACCGGTTACCGGATGACGTATAAGACTCATCGCAAGGCTTGTCCAGCGGATTTTTCCTTTTTTGTCCTTACGTCTGAATTCAACATTCATCCAGTCCTGACCATTTTTAAAGACTTCAAAAAGATTTTCTCTTGAAAGTCTTTCTCTGAGATTATCTGCATCCTCAGCAATGGAAACCATCTTGGTAGAACGTTTGAGCAGGTCGTCATAGCTGTGCAGATTATTGAGAATCTTACGGGTACTTGAAAGAATGAAATGGCGTTCAATATAATTTCTGCTCAGATTAACCTTGATTGATCCCAGGACACTGTTGGAAACCTGATCGCAGAAATACTGTTCCTGCTCAAAGCGACGCATCTGAGCATCGATATTGAGAACCTTTTCGGCAACTCCGACAGAATAGTAATTTTCTCCGTTTTCATCCTTAAGGAGCTTGAACTGAGCCTTGACCCAGATATATTCATTGTTGTCCCCTAGTCGCTTGTAAAAATACTCACCTGAATCATCGCCGTTGTAGAGATTTTCATACATACGGACATATTCATCCACAAAATCGGGATGTATGATTCCGGTATCTATCACACTCTTAGGTGCATTTTCATATACGTTTACTTTCTCTCTGTCCGAAAAATCCGCATACTGGTATGCTGTTTTTGTTCTGATATCAACTTCCCAGAGAACAGTTTTTGTCAGGTCAATGGCTATTCTGTACTTTTCCTGTTCAAAGCGAATCTGTTTTCTGAGATGGTATTCTTTTGTAATATCAGTAAATATAATCAGTGAATATGTTTTTCCGTTCTGTTCGTAGAGATTTACGCCTCGTGCACTGAGATATTTATTTTCATTATCCAATGTGGTAATTCTGAATTCCAGCTCACATGGACGCCATTCTTTTGCACAAAGAATAATCTCCTCAGTTATTTTCTGTCTTTTATTTTCAGGAATACAGTCTATAAGATTATAAAGCTCTGTATATCCGTCATTATACTTCTCACAGCCAATCAGACCTTTAAGTGTAGGATTATAAAATGTAGGTCTTACTGAATTGCTGTCAATTTCAAAAACACCGATACCTGCAGGCGAATTATTGACAACCGCCTCCAGAGTGGCATTTGATTCCTTTATTTCTGTAACATCGGTAATTACGCAGATAATGGATTTATTTCCGTTTTTTCTTATTCCCGGCAGACGTGCACCACGTATCTGTCTCCAGCCAATGTCTCCATTGCTTTCATAAACTCTGTAAACACAGTCGGCTGTTTCGCCTGTGTTTACTGTTCTCTGTGCGGCATCTATCAGAAGGTTTCTGTCCTCAGGAACAACAACCGAGAACAGATTCTCTGCATTTTCTCCGATCTCAGCCGTTGTTCTGTTTGACATCTTATAAAAGCTGGGGCTTGCATAATAAACATTTATGCTGTCGGAAACCTCAGCAAGTATAACACCGCCATCCATGTATTCAAGAAGTGTACGCAGCTTTATCATATTCTGCTTTTCTTCTGCACGAATACTCTCAGGATCGATTTCGTAGGAATATACAGTTATGTTTTTGTTATTATTGATTGAATATTCAAGTGCAACGTCCGACTTGAAATAAAGCTCTCCGGCATCATGATTATCTGCAGGCGCAATGAAGACACCTGCATAGATTTTCACATCAATACAGGTATCATTTTCTCTCAGAGTAATGCTCATTTTTTCGGAAAGGAAATGAGCATAATCAATTATCTCTTCTTCAGAAGCGTATCCGGCAGTAAAAATAAGATATTCGTCTGAATCTTCACGACCGCAGATATCCTCCGGTTTTGTATATTGTTTTATTATTTCTGATATTTCATCGGCAACACATTTATCAATATCACAGTTTTCATTCCACGAAGCAGGACGTTCAAATTCTGCCTTAACTGCAATAAGGGCATGAAAGCCTTCTGCCTTCTGCCCTTTAAAATAATATTTAATTGCAGTAAATGTCTCATCATGGGAAAGGAATCCTGCAACAGAACCGGTGTTCAGTTTTAAATCACCAATGTACCCATCAGACATTTTTTCACCCCCGAAAGGTTGCATCATGAACAAAATATCAAAATCTTCTCTTTATTTTTTATTATTATACAACATTCGATTTTCAAATGCAATATTTTATATTATATAAAAATATTTTTTGACAGATTAGTCTTTTTTCTGCAGCTCAAGGGTCATATTTTCCACTTCATTTTTCGTAACATCTTTAAAAAGATATTCGTAGGAATATATCATAAATCCATCTGCGTTTATCTCTTCTCCTCTTGCATACCTGATTTCCTGTGCAAGAATATCATCAGACGAAAGCCATGTGCCCTTGTCTGCATCAGACCCTGCTTTATAAAGAGCGAGTCCGATATACAGTTTTACAGACTCCTCTGTGACAATATCTCTCCACTTAAGGCACATCTTATCGTACTGAGCCACTTCATGATCAAAAGACCAATATATCTGCGGGCAGATATAATCAACATAGCCTTTTTCCGAGCCCCATTTATGTACATCAGCACCCATATTGATACAGTTGCCTATATTACCCTGAGGACTTATGCCGAATACAACATCAGGTTTGATCTCCTTTATTGCGTCGTATGTATCCTTTACCAGTATATTTACACATTCTGTACGCCAGTCAATAAGATCAAGTTCTCCTCCGTCGTTTAAATATTTGCTGTAGCTTTTGCTGTCATCAAATGTATCGTCATCGGCAGGATAAAAATAGTCATCCCAGTGAATTCCGTCAACATCGTAATTTCTGACTATTTCACAGATGCCGTCAATTATATATTGCCTTGCACCCTCTTCTCCGGGATTAAAAAACTTTCCCTTCTGATAGTCTATTACGTACAGATCATTGGCAGGATCATTATCATTGCGGAAGATTGAGTATGGATTATCCTCTGATATTTTCGGAGGCAGATTTCCGTTCTTATGCTGTATTCTCAGAGGATTGATCCATGCGTGCACCTCGATATTCCTTGCATGAGCGGCTTCTATAACATATTCAAGAGGATCAAAATCCACCACTCCGCCCTGAACTTCATCAAAAAGATGGGATGAAGGGAAATAATCCGAATCATACAATGCATCAGCAAAGGGTCTTACATGGAAAATAATTGCATTGTATCCGAATTTTTCGGAATTGTTTACTATGGAATCAATCTTTTCCTTATTAACCCCTGAAAGGGACATATACGGTACCCATACAGCCTTCATTTCAGTATAAACCTCAGGAGATTCAACATTTTCAATTTTATTGTCATCTCCATCACTTACAACAGATACAACCGGAATGGATGAGCTGTTATCCGCAGGCATAAATACCATGGCAATAATAACAGCAGCAACAAGAACAATTGCACATAAGGGCAGCCATATTTCTTTCTTCACTGAAGTCACTCCTTTTCTTGACAAATTATATCAAAAACTATAGTATAATTACAACATTTAAATAGTGGAGATGATAAAATGCAGTGGTATCATTGGGTAATTATTATTTATTTTGTTTTTATCAATATTTTTGCTGTGGCAATTACAATCGCAGACAAGAAAAAGGCTCAGAAAGGAAAGTGGCGTATCCGTGAGAGCACACTTTTCATCACATCTGCCCTCGGCGGCTCTGTAGCAATGCTTATTACAATGAAGAAAATACGTCACAAGACCAAGCACAAAAGCTTCATGATCGGTATTCCTGCAATTATTATTGCTCAGATACTGCTTATCGGTTTTATTCTGTACCTTGTAATTCGCTGATACTAATTACTACGCAGACAAAAGAAAAAAATTACTGTTTCGTTAAATCTGATGCTGATTATTTCGGGGTGTGAGAGCAGTGCGTAAAATTCCAATTATTATTTCAGCTTTTTTTATACTGATTTTTGTATTTGCTGCGTGCAGCGGTAATTCTTCTGAGGATTCTTCAGTTGCTGTATCGCAGGCATCTGTTTCCTTCTCTGTCCCCATCCCTTCATTTGGCACTCCTGCAGGGCTTTATACGGATGAATTTGCGCTTGAAATAGTATCTGACGGCAAGTACACTGTCCGTTACACACTTGACGGAACTGAGCCCGATCTTAATTCTCCCGAATACACTTCACCTGTTACAATAACCGACAGGTCCTCGGAGGATAACGATATTTCAACCATAACCGGAATATCCACCACCGGAGATTATGTGCCGTCAACTCCGGTCCTCAAGGGAACTGTTGTAAAAGCTGCATCCTTTACAGATGACGGAAAGAGAAGTCCTACTGTTACTTCAACCTATTTTGTCGGGCTTGATTTCAAGGATACTCTTGTGGTATCCATTGTCACTGACCGTGACGGTCTTTTCAGTTACGAAAATGGTATTTTCATGCTGGGCAAAAGATTCGATGACTGGAAAAAAGAAGTCGGTTCCAAATTTTCCCAGTATGGCGACTGGGAGTATCAGGGAAACTTTTCCCAGAAAGGCAGCGAATGGGAACGGGAAATCAACATAGAATTTTTTGAAAACAATAAGCTTGTTCACTCTCAGACTGCAGGAATGCGAGTTGCAGGTGCTGCAACCCGTACTTACAAACAGAAAAGTCTTCGTATAACCGCAAGAAGTCAGTACGGAGAAAAATATTTCAACTATGATCTTATCCACGGCAACAAAACTGACGGTTTTTCGAATGAGTATATCACCCGTTATCGCAGTTTTGTCCTGAGAAATGGCGGCAATGATTCTGAGTATTCAAGAATCCGTGATCCCTTTATCCAGCAGGCTGTTTCCAATTGTTCTTTCTCAACTCAGCAGACCCGTGCTGCGGTGGCGTTTATCAACGGAGAATTCTGGGGTGTATACACTGTAACAGAGGATTACAATGATCGTTACATCCAGGAAAACTACGGCGTTGACAACGACAATGTTGCAATGATAAAAAAAGGTGAACTTGAAGAAGGCAGCGATGAAGATATAAATCTTTTTTATGATGTTCAGAACTTCATTATTTCAAACGATATGAGCATTGAGGAAAACTATATCGCCGCAGGCAAAATGATTGACCTTGAAGGTCTTGCACAATACTGTGCTCTCAATCTCTATATCGGCAGTGATGACGGTCCTTTCCACGGCAACAACTGGCGTGCATGGCGTGCAATTGAAACATCAGACGCACCATATCACGACGGTCAGATAAGACTGATGGTTTATGATACCGAATTTTCTCTCGGACTTTACGATAACGGTAGGACATACGACGAAAACTCATTTGAAATTCTTGAAGGAAACACATCATATATCGGATCAATTTTCAATTCTCTGATGAACAATGAGCATTTTAAAAATGTGTTCATTGATGAGTTTCTTAAAATGAGAAATGAACGCTTCTCCCCTTCAAATTCTCAGAAAATCATCGACAATCTCTGCGATGAATATATGCATCTCATGTACGACCATTACATCCGTTTCGGCTCTTCTGCATTCAACGGTGCAGCAAATGCCGATAAACAGTTTATCGGCAAGACAGATATGATCATGAGATATATTAAAGGACGTTATGAAACCGCTCCTTACCTGCTGTGTCAGTATCTCGGGCTTGATCCCGAAACCGCAATCATCACTGACTTTGCCGGAAAAGTTTCTCTATCAAGATAAGAAAAAGCCCTGAGCCATTGGCTCAGGGCTTGATTTATTCAATAATTACCTGTCAGAAGGCTGGAGCAATCCATATCCGCCGTCTTTTCTTGCATAAACCACATTGATTTCATCAGTATCATTATTGCGGAACATGAAGAACTGGTGGCCGATAAGATTCATCTGAAGAATAGCCTCTTCAACATCCATGGGTTTTACGGGGATCGACTTGGTTTTTACAACCTCATACTCTTCCTCGTCATCGTCGCCAAGCTCAGCAGCAATTTCATACATGGGCTCAAAATTAAGATTCTGACCGCTCTTATTTCTCTTTTCCAGCTTGGTCTTATTCTTTCGGATCTGTCCGCTCAGCTTTTCAACTGCAACATCGAGAGCCTCATCAATATCCATGGAAGTATGTTCAACTCTATAAATAAAGCTGTTGCTTCTGATTGTAACTTCAACCTTGTAACTGTTGCGTTCATGCGTAACAGTTACATTTGCATCAGCATCTTCCCCGAAGTATCTTTCATACTTTGATAACTTCTTTTCTACTCTTTCCTTGTAGGAGTCTCTGAGATTTACCTTTCGTCCAAAAATAGTTGTTTTCATCACTGTCTCTCCTTTCGGAATGTGCTTGATAATAAGTGAGATCACTTATTACACCTACATTATAACATGATGTACAATTTTTTCAAGAGGAAAATGTAAATTTTATTTGAAATGTTTAATAATATTATAAGTAGGCGTTGAAGCACAATACTCAATGCCGTTTAATTTTATTAAATTCTGCATGAAAGAACCGAGCAGGTTATCAGCTTCAGATATACTTTGATATCTTCATAAATAAAAAAGCGGAGTAAAACTCCGCTTTAAATTATTTTCTGCGAGATGCATTACGTGTAGGCTGAGCGAAACGCTTGAGGTCACTCATTTTCTCATCACTTGTCTGCATGAACTTTGAGAGCATATCATCAAAACTTGCAGTTTCATTGCCCGCATTGCGCGAACTTTTGCTAAAGTCATTTCTGTATCCATTGTTATGGAACTGTCTCTGATTATGACGCTGCTCAGATCTATTACCGGAAGACTGTTCTGTTGCCTTCTTGATAGAAAGACTGATCTTACCATCTTCACCGATTGTAAGAATTTTAACCTTTACTTCCTGACCAACAGAAATATGATCGGTAATTTCTTTAACATAAGTTGCAGCAACTTCAGAAATGTGAACCATGCCGGTCTTACCGCCTTCAAGTTCAACAAAAGCGCCAAACTTAGTTATACCCGTAACTTTTCCGGTCAATATTGACCCTACCTCGAACTGCATAGAAAAAAATGTGCCCCCTCAATATTTTTCACTCATCAGTTGCCTGATGAATTTATAAACACTCTCTCGCCGGGATAAACCATATCGAGCTTTTCTCTTGCAACACGTTCGATGTACTCATCGTCGCTCTCTTCAAGCAAAGCATTAAGCTCGGCATTCTGGAGTAGCTGATCATTATACTGTTCAACGATCCTGTCATACTCATCCTGCTTGTCACCGATTGAAATATAGGACTGAAGGACAGCTATACCCATAATAAGGAATACGATTGCAGCAGCAATAAGACCAAGATTAAACTTAGTCAGCTTTATTGATTTAAGCTTTTTACGAATTGCCGACAGCATCTTACTCCTCCGTCCTTTTTACCCTATTTTGAGATAAAATTATTTTATAACAAATCCATTAGAATTTCAACACTTTTTGTATTTTTTTGAAAATTTCGTCATATGCATTAATATTTTGGAAAAAATTTGACTAATTAACATAAAAATTTTAGTTATCCCGGCTCCAATAAAGCGTATTACCCTGAAAAACAATGGAATAACAAGTTTTTTGATGGCCGCAGCAGCAGTACCTGAGATAAACATAACAACACGACCTGCTGTAAAAAAGTAAAGCAGCCACGACAGAAGCACCGCAGCAATATAGTAGATTCTTACATATCCTTCATTGACGGATATACAGGAAAAGAACACTATAAAGGATGACAATACCCAGAATATAATATCCTGAATAATTACAGCATTTCTTCTGAATTCAAAAAACAATCTGAATATCCTGAAAACATCATAGAACAAGCCAACAACAAACCCGACTGCAGCAGCAGAAAACAATGCTGAAATCTGATCAACGGCAGTTACACTCAGTTCGCCGTTCATGAGAATATTCTTTTTATAAAGCCTTTTGATTCCGGCTTTTTGTCAAAGTAAGCAAGCTCATCAATCTTCCCGGTAACAAGCATCTCCCCTGTATCCCGATTCAGACTTTCAATGTTGAGCATCTGCCCTCTTATTGTAAGCTCGCCCAATGACGTGGAAATCTCAAGCTCAGTTTCATCAAAACTTATTACATCCAATACGCCCGAAAACATGATCTTTTCTCTGTTTTCGATAATCGCATTATGTGCCTGTGCTTTCCGTTCTGCTCCATTGCTCATTATCGACCCTCCCTGCAGCAGCTTTCTATGAATTTATATGCTGCGGCAGATGTCGATATGCACACATTCAATTATTCTATTGCAATATACATTGAATTTGCAGTTTCCTTTGTTGCATACTCATTGACAGAGAGAACTTTCACCTTGATAATTCTGACGCCGAATGTCAGTTCAATAACATCATCGACCTTTACATCATATGATGCTCTTGCAACTTTTCCGTTGACAACAACCTTGCCTGCATCACAGGCTTCGTTTGCAACGGTTCTTCTTTTGATTATTCTTGAAACTTTAAGATATTTGTCTAATCTCATTCTGATTCCTTTCAAAAATAAGAGCCGGCTGATTGCCGGCTCAATATTTTATTCAATAAACTTATTTGGATACAGCGTCCTTGAACTGTCTGCCAGCCTTGAATACGGGAAGCTTGGAAGCGGGAATAACGATGTTTTCCTTGGTTCTGGGGTTTCTGCCGGTTCTTTCCTTGCGCTCACGAACCTCGAAGGAACCGAAGTTTACGAGCTGAACCTTATCACCGGATGCAACAGCCTCCATGATAGCGTCGATGGTTGCAGATACTGCCTTGTCAGCGTCCTTCTTAGAAATGCCAGCTTTTTCAGCAACAGCTGCGATAAGTTCTGTTTTGTTCATTTTTATACCTCCAATAAATTTATAATCCAACAGAATCTATTCTCTGTTTGAATCCTTTGTTTTTGCCCTGTTCCACAGAGCATCAAGTTTTTCGGACGATGCCTCAGAAAGGTCAAAGCCCTCTTCATTTGCCATCTTTTCACATTCGGCAAATCGGGAAATGAATTTATCAACACCAAAAGCCAGTGCGTTTTCGGGATCTGTTCCCGTAAAACGGGAAACATTTACTACAGCAAAGAGAAGATCTCCCATTTCCTCAGCAACATCATCAGCTGCTCCCGATTCAACAGCACGGCGAAGCTCACGAAGCTCCTCCTCAGCCTTATCCAGTGCACCTTCAACGGATTTCCAGTCATACCCTGCCTTTGAAGCTCTTTTCTGAACTTTTCTTGCTCTCATAAGTGCGGGGAAAGCCCTGGGAACACTTTCAAGAGTTGATGTATAACTGGTCTGATTTTTGGTTTCACGCTTGATCTGATCCCAGTTTGTAAGAACCTCATCAGATGTTTCCGCCACAACATCGCCAAAGACATGAGGATGTCTGATTATCAGCTTTTTGCAGATTCCGTCTGCAACATCGTCAAAATCGAACTCCCCATTCTCCTTTGATATCTGAGAATGGAATACAACCTGAAGAAGAAGATCGCCAAGCTCCTCGCAGAGATCATCTTTATTACCCGAATCTATTGCATCAGCAGTTTCATATGCCTCTTCAAGAAGATCGCCTCTGATGGATGCATGATCCTGCTCTCTGTCCCAGGGACAGCCGTTCTCAGAACGAAGCAGTCGCATTATTTCCCTAAGGTCTTCAACTGAATATTTTTCTTTAAATGAAAACTCCATAAAATGCCTCAATTCAGTCAACAAATTTATTCAAATAGAAACCAAAAACAAAATCCTTACTAATTTTAACCTATCCAGTTGCGTTTTTCAAGTATTTTCGCGATTTTTTCGCCTTTTGGAAGCATTAAAACATCATCTTTCGTCAATACACGAAGTAAAATTATGCTTACAGCGTAAATAACCACCGCAACACAGATAGAAAGCAGTGTTGCAAGTCTTCCGCTTATCGCAAGAGAGAAAAGCTCATAGGATCCTCTTGCGCCTGCTGCGCAAAGAATACCGGCTATCAAAGGTTTCACAAAAGTACCCATCAGATTGAATTTCATGGTTGTTCTTCTGCAGAGAATATAAAGACTTGCAGCAACTATAAACACATAGCAGCAGAGTGAACCGATTGGTGCACCCTTTATGTTGATGCTCTGGATGCCGACCAGTGTATAGTTCAGTACAATCTTTATGGTGCATCCGATAAGCATAAGCTTGACGGGAACAGTCTGCTTGCCTACTGCCTGGAGCATACTGTTGAGAGGTGTTACAAGTGTTCCGAAAAGCACCATGATTCCCAGTGTCATAAGCATGGGTTCAGCAATGATTGCTGCAGCTTTTCCGGGATAGAGAAGATCAAGGATAGGACCTGCAAGTGCGGTAATTCCGAGACCGGAGGGAATTCCAAGAAGGATAACAATTCTTACAACAGAATTGATTCCGCCCTTTACACTTTCCATATTCTTTGTTGCCCATGCACCGGCTATGGCAGGAAGTGCACTGATACCGAGAGCCTGAGTTATATACGGAACAAGGTTATAGAGGTTAAGCGCATATCCATAACATCCCCAGAGTGCATTGGGGATTTCGGAAAGCATTCCGGTGTAATCAAAGAGGTTTCTCTCCTCGCCTGTAGCTGAATCTTTTACTGTTCCGCAGAGATTTCTGTAATACTCATTAAGCTTTTCAAGATTGAGAGATTCAAGTCTTCCGTTGATTGTAAGCGAGTCAATAAGCTGAGTGATGTTAAGGACAAGAGTACCGAGTGCAATAGGAAGTCCGATGCGTACAAATGCTTTGAGAATATCATTGGACTTTTCAGCCTTGGGAGAAAGTCTTATTTCCTTGTCGGAAACAACATCCTTCTTCACCTTATGTCTGATTATAAAGTAGAAGCACGAAGCCATTGAGCCAAGTGTAATACCGAGAACAGCACCTGCTGCCGCAAACATATAGCATACAAGCTTTGCTTCAACTTCATTTGCCACAGACTGACCGAGAACAGTAAATGTTGCTCCTGCTGTATCTGATGCACTTACAAAGGATTCGCCAAGCATTTCCTTTGCTGCATTTATCTGATTGTTTCCGATGCTCATTACAAGCATTGCAAAACCAAGTCCCAGCACAAGCTTGCCTATTGCTTCAATAACCTGAGAAATAGCTGTGGGGTACATATTTCTTGTACCCTCATAGTATCCCCTGTAAGATCCCTGTATGCAGCAGAAAAGCACAGAAGGACACATTGCAAGAATAGCATATATGGAACGGGGATTTACAAACTTGATGTAAAGGAATGAACCCAGTGCCATGATTATGGTACCTACGATACCTGTTACAAGGAACATTCTTCTTGCAACCTGATGAATCTTCTTTACATTTCTGTATCTTCTCAGAGCCATGTTTTCTGCAATCTGTCTTGAAAGAGCAGATGCAAAACCTGATGCAGCCAATGTATAGATAGGCACGTAAAGCGAATAGGCGTTATTGAAATATCCCATTCCGTCTTCGCCGATAATATTTGCAAGAGGGATTTTGAAAACAGCGCCTATAATCTTTACGATTATTGTTGCCATGGTCAGAATAATAGCACCTTTTACAAGGGTCTGACCTCTGTTCTCCTCTCCTGCATTTTTTCGCTCCTGTGCTATAGCTGCAGCTGTAGCACGCCGCTGCATATTGTTCTTGTTTTTAGTGGCCACCTTAAAATGCACTCCCTATTTTCTTTGTCAGTATATGTAATGAAAGTAAAACCGCTTTTATTACTCAAAATAAGCAATGGGGACTTGCTTAAAGCCCCCCGTTATTTTACGATTTTCTTTTTCTCGCTCATTCTTTTTCCGCATCTGTTGCAGTACAATGCATCATTTGCATTTATAGAGCCGCAGCTGCTGCAGCGTCTGCGCTTCAGTGCAGTTGCAATTTTCTCGTTAACCTCGTCAAGCCGTCTGTATGTAATATTGATGTTATCAATACATTCGGCAATCATGTCCTCTGCATCTGTTGAATCCACACGGGATTCATAAACCAGTCTGCCGAGAGCCTCATACTTTTTGGATATCTCACTTTTAAGCTCAACAGCATTCAATTTAAGCCGTGATATTTCAACTGCACTTTTTGCCTTTTTTGTAACTGTATTGGCTGCTGTAAGCGTTCCGTTTACAAAGCTGTCTAAAATCTCCAAACACAACACACCCTTTCGATTTATTGATTATATCACTCAAAACAGCATAAAATCAACATTTTTTACAACACAACATCCGATTGTATAAATGTTTACTCTTTATTAATAAATACTTCCGCCGATAAATTCTCTAAGAAGAGAATTTTCCGGGACGTACTTCGTATCAATGCTGTTGAATTTATCAAGCTTTTTGATAAGATCGCAGGCAAGTTTATAATGCACGCTGTCTTTTTCAATGGCTCTGAGAAGCGGCAAAGCCAGCTGCGCCATAACACAGGGCTCGTAAATATGAAGGGAATTTATAGTTACATCCGCACATCCCTTATGGGGTCGAAGATAGGTTTCCTCTCCCCTTCTGACCGATGGCCACATATCAAAGGTGACATCTGCGGGAGTATTTCTGAACTGATTATCTCTTACCATTCTGCGGATAAGTCTGAGGTCATAGGGTCCGATAACATTGCGCTTTACCCCTCTGCTTCTGCGTATTCCCTGCTTTACACTGCAGTAAACCTTAAGAAGCTTGCTGTCGGGAAGTTCATCGCAGATAACGGGATTAAGGGCATGGATGCCCTCAACAACTATAACATTATCGCCTTTCAGGTCAAGCACATGACCTTCCGGGATTCTTTTCTTTGTGTGAAAATCAAATTTCGGAAGAATGGCAGGTCTGTTGTTTACAATGTCCGCAAGACATCTGTGCATAAGAGGAATATCAAGGGCCTCCACACATTCATAGTCAGGCTTGCCGTCGCTGTCCTTTGGGGTGTGCTCCTCACCAAGATAAAAATCATCAAGGGATACTCTTATTGCATTGACGCCATGATTTTCTATGGCTCTGCACAGCATTGCAGCTGTCGTGGTCTTTCCCGAGCCCGATGGTCCTGCAAGCATGAGAAGCTTATTTCCTTTTTCGCCTCCGATAATGAATTCCGCAATGGAATTGATCGTCTGGGCATAAAGACGCTCCATCTGGGCGATAAGCTCCTGAGGCTCCTTCAATGCAGCATCATTTATCTCGGACATTACCTCAGTGAAATTGATATAATAATCAACATAGTTTCTCATAGAAATCAATTACTCCTTTTTTGCGATCAAGCAGCATATCAAATCTTGATATATATTCATATGGAAACTTGAAGTTAAAAATTCTTTCAATATATCCGTTCTGCCTGCACAGCTTTGTCACCGCACCTGCACCGACACCGATTATAGTATGTGATTCATCCATTATATATATGTTATAAAGTCCCTCATTACCTTTTCTTGACCAGCCTACATTTTCAAGGTTGCCAAGCATACGTGTCTGTCTGTAAAGGTAATATGGTTTATAGCCTGCAGAACTGAGCATTTCATCCGCATTTCTCAGCATCTGCGTACATCCCATGTTATCTGCACTGTAATCAGCCTGTCCTTCAATAACAATATTTGATGCACGTTTAAGTGAAAGAGTGTGTACTGTGATGCCCTCAGGTGAAAGATTGATGACATCCGAAAGAGATTTTGAAAATCCCTCAACCGTATCTCCGTAAAGACCTGCAATAAGATCCATATTGATATCATCAAAGCCTTCTTTTCGTGCAAGCTCGAAAGCCTCAACAGTCTGGGCAACAGTATGCTTTCTTCCGATATTACAGAGAATCTGATCATTCATGGTCTGAGGATTTATGCTTATTCTGCCTGCTCCCGCAGCCTTGATTGCACGCAGTTTTTCAGCTGTTATTGTATCAGGTCTTCCTGCCTCAACCGTAAACTCACGTATCTCGCTGAGATCGAAATTATCTTTCACAGCACCCAGCACCTTTTCAAGCTGCTCTGCACTCAGTGTTGTCGGTGTTCCGCCTCCCATATAGACAGTTTCAAGCTTTAATCCGAGCTTTTTGGTGATTTCAGCCGTATATTCAATCTCACGCACAAGAAGCTCCACGTATTCGGGAAGAAGATTTTTGGCCTGAGCCACTGTCTGAGAAACAAAAGAACAATAAGCACATCTTGTGGGACAGAAAGGAATCGAAATATATAAGCTGAAGGATTTTTCGCCGCAAAGATCAAGAAGAGGAGTTTCAATCTTATATGTTCTCTGCGCAAGATCAAGCTTCTCTTCGCTTACAAAATATTCCCTGCGGAGTTTATCGAGAGCTTCGCTTTCACTCATATTATCACAGAATGAACGCAGCAGTTTTATGGGACGAACACCTGTCAGCATTCCCCACGGAGGCATAAATCCTGTTTTTTTCGTCAGAAGCCCGTAAAGCACCTGCGCAGCTCTGAGTTCGGATTTCTCGTAAACATCCTCAAAAACAGCTTCTTTTTCAAGCAATTCACCTTCGACACAGAGCTTTACGCATACAGAACTGTCCGCAATGCTGATATGTACATACTCGTCACACTCGTCTGTATGCTGTGCTGATACTATTTTCTTTTCAGGAAAAAACAGTCTGCAAAGCTGTTCAATTTCGTAACTGCTGCCAAGACAATCTGAATAAATAACCATATTACCTCATTCTCATCAAAGAATTGTTCATTCTCTCATTTCCGATGGTGGTCGGAATATCGTGTCCGGGATAGACTTCGCATTCGTCAGGCAATGCTGCAAGTCTGCGGAATGACATTCTCAGTTCAAAGTCATCTCCACCGTACAGATCGGTGCGTCCGTTGCCGCCGCAGAACATTGTATCACCGGAAATAAGGGTGTTTCCGCAGAGGAAACAGACACTTCCCTTTGTATGACCGGGAGTTGAAATAACCTGAATTTTCAGATTGCCAAGCTCTATTTCATCACCGTCATTGAGCAGAATATCAGCATCAGACTGACATACAATGCTTGCTCCGATAAGTCGGGAAGCATTCTGCATTGTGTCCTTGAGCATGGGTGCATCAATCTCAGAAACTGCAATCTGAGCACCTGTTTTAGCTTTTGCTTCGTCAAGTCCGAAAATATGATCAAAATGTCCGTGAGTCAAAAGAATATACTTAATATTTTCCATTCCGACTTCATTGCAGGCATTCTCCAGTTCTTCAGTCCACTGGCCGGGATCAACCAATGCAGAGCATCCCGTTTCAGTATCTGTAAGTATATAGGAATTTGTATAAAACAGATTTGTTGTTACTGTTGTGATTTTCATAAAATGTCCTCCGATCAGAGTTCATCTGTATCAAGCAATATTGTAACAGGGCCGCTGTTGCAGAGATTAATCTTCATATCTCCTCCGAAAACACCCGTTTCAACTCTCAGTCCGTACTTTTCACGAAGAAGCGAAACCGTGTATTCATAAAGAGGTTCAGCCTTTTCAGGTCTTGCTGCTGCAACAAAATAGGGTCTGTTACCCTTTTTGCAGTCTGCAAAAAGGGTAAACTGTGAAATACAGAGAATGCTGCCGCCAGTATCAGCAAGTGACAGATTCATCTTATCATTTTCATCACGAAAAACACGCATATTGGCAATCTTTTTTGCAATAAGTTCAGCCTGCGGCTTTTCATCGTTTTCGTGTACACCAAGCAAAACCATGAATCCGTTTTCAATTTTGCCTGTTATTACACCTTCACATTCGCATGATGCGTGTTCGACACGCTGAATAACTGCTCTCATATTTCCTCCGAAATTATCTGCTTATGGATATTATACCCTTTACATTTGCAAGCTTTTTGCATATCTGCTCAAGATGCTCCTTGCCTGTTACAACGATGGTTACGGTAATTATAGCCTCGCCGTTTTTTGTCTGTCTGGAGTTGAGCATATTTATGGGAACATGCATATTGGAAAGAAGTACAGTGACATCTGCAAGAAGTCCCTTGCGGTCATGGCACTCAAGGTGCAGTGTGGATTTGAATTCCTTTACTGTAATCTGGTCAGACCATACAGCCTTTACCCAGCGTTCAGGCTCATCACAGTTTTCCACATCTACAGGGACATTGGAGCAGCTTCTCTTATGAATTGAAACACCGTATCCTCTTGTGATGAATCCGATTATTTCATCCCCGGGCATGGGTCCGCAGCATTTTGACATCTTGATAAGACAGTTGTCAACGCCTTCGATATAGACTCCGTCTGCTGCACCTCGCTTGACAGGCTGCTTTGTGATCATTTCTTCCGGAGCCACTGTTTCAATGCTCTTGAGCATCTTCTGATAATCATCTCTGATGCGCTGCATGAGCTTTGAAAGGACTATTCCGCCATATCCTATGGCTGCATAGAAATCATCCACTGTTTCAAGCCTTGCACGGACAGCAAGCTCTGTAAGGAATGTCTGCATTTTATCATCGGGAAGTCGTATGCCGTTTCTCTTGAACTCACGCTCGACGGTTTCTCTTCCCTCTTCAATGTTTTCTTCTCTTCTTTCATTCTTGAACCATGTGCGTATCTTGGTTCGTGCTTCACCTGTACGTACAATATTGAGCCAATCTCTGTTAGGTCCGTGATTGGGATCCTTTGCAGTGATGATCTCAACCATGTCACCGTCGTGAATAACTGAATTTATGGGAACAATTCTTCCGTTTATCTTGGCTCCGATCATTCTGTGACCGACCGCACTGTGGATAGCATAGGCAAAGTCTATGCAGGTAGCACCTCTGGGAAGTGCCTTTGTATCTCCCTTGGGAGTGAGCACATATACTTCATCGGTCTGGGGAATGACAATAGGCTCACTGCTGTCTTCAAGCTGATTCTCAATCTGCCTTCTGATCCAGCCGACATATTCATCAAGAGAATCAGAGCCTTTGAGTCCCTGCTTGTATTTCCAGTGAGCTGCGATACCGAACTCAGCCTTGTAATGCATCTGCTGGGTACGTATCTGCACTTCAAAGGGAATTGTTCTGCCGTTTTCGGTAAACTGCTTGCCAAGCACCGTTGTGTGAAGGGACTGATAGCCGTTGGGTTTTGGCATGGTGATGTAATCCTTGAAGCGGTTTCTCACCATGATAAACACGTTGTGGATTATACCAAGAGCAACATAGCACTCTTCAACCGTGTCAACGATAACACGCACGGCATAGATATCGAATATCTCGGAAAAATCCTTTCCCTGTATATACATTTTGCGGTAAATGCCGTTTACGGACTTGATTCTTCCGTATACGACAACATTGGGAATGGACTGCTTTATCTTTTCTTCAAGAGTATGCTCGAGATTTGCAAGGAACTGATCCCTGTCGGTAAGCTGTCTTGAAAGGAGCTCGGATATAGCCTGATATCCCACACTGTCAAGATATCTGAGGGATGTGTCCTCAAGCTCTTCCTTGATCTTGCGCATTCCCATTCTGTGAGCAAGAGGAGCAAAGACCTCCATTGTTTCCCTTGCAATGTCACGCTGTTTCTGCGGAGGCAGAGCACCGAGAGTTCTGATATTATTGAGTCTGTCAGCAAGCTTTATGATGATGACTCTGATATCCTCGTTCATTGCAAAAAGCATCTTACGAAGATTCTCAGCCTGAGTTTCTTCTCTTGACAGACCGCCTCTTGAGCTGTGTGTTATTTTTTCAAGCTTTGTAACACCGTCAATAAGAACAGATATACGTTTGCCGAATTTATCAATAACCTCCTGAAGCTCAACAGGAGTATCCTCAATGACATCGTGGAGCAGTGCAGCCACAATACATTCCGTATCCATTCCCAGCTCCACAAGAATGTATGCAACGGAAATGGGATGGATAATATAAGGCTGTCCGGATTTTCTTACCTGTCCGTCGTGAGCCTTGTTTGCAAAGAGATATGCCTGCTCAATAAGCTTTGTATCATATTCCTTTCCACTGTTTGCAATTAGATTTACAAGATCATCATATGAATGATACATCGAACTGTGTTCGCCCGTCACCGGCAGACACCCCTTTCAATCAAATGCTATGTAATTTCCTGAGAGTTGCGCAATCGTTTATATCAACTTTTCCCGAAACGGGACATAAGGTGATTGTTGTTCTGGCGCCTGATCCCGAAACTGTCGCCAGACCCGATTCCTTGATAACATCAATGGCACATAAAAGTCTGGCGTAGTTATCTATCCCCTGCTTATGAAGCACCGAATAAAGAACCTCGAAATCGCCGCCAAATCCGTCTCTCTCTCTGAGATAGCGATACAGTACCTCTATATCCTTTCTCTCAGGTGTCAGTTTTTCTGCCATTTCCCTTGTAAGATTTTTTCCTCTCAGGAAGGATTCATACAAGCGCTCTTCGGATATTATCTGCTTTCTGTCAGTATCCGAAGGCTTTATTGCAGCAGCTACAGCACTGAGATTATGTCTGTTTCTGAATACGTTCTCAGACAGTCTTACTGCAATATCCACCTTATCTCCTCTTTTGTACGGGAAAAATGACTCACGGAATGAAAATGCCATTACTTCAACATTTCCTGCATCATTGCCTACAATAAGCTTCTGATGCTCTCCGTTTTTTAGAGGAATAATGTCTTTTATTGTACATTCCTTTATTCCTATAACAGGTACCGGATTTCCTTCACCGAATGGTTCAAGCATTCTTGCCGCTTCCACAAGACCAAGATTCAGATGCTTTGCCTGAAGCTCGCAGTCTATTCTCAGCTTCGGTATCGGCATTTCCTCAGTCTTGTCAGCGTATTCATTTATCGCCTTTTTGAAAGCAGGTATGTTTTCGCTTTTTATGGTAAAGCCTGCAGCAAGCTCATGACCGCCGTATATTTCAAGCAGGTCAGAACAATTTTTCAATGCTTCATAAAGAGAAAATCCCGGCAGACTTCTTCCTGATGCATAAGCTAACTCTCCGTCCCTGCTGATGACAATACAGGGCTTGCCGTATCCGTCGCAGAGCCTTGAAGCATAAATACCGATTATGCCTCTGTGCCAGCCTTCACCATCGATAACGATTATTTTATCATTGAAAATCAAAGGATTTTCACTTGCCATTTTTGAAGTTTCAGCTGCCATCTGCAGCTCACAGTTCTGTCTGCGGCTGTTTTCCTGACAGAGAACACGTGCATATCCCTCTGCTTCCTCAGGGTCTTCGCACACAAGGAGTCTGAAGGCTCTGTCAGCAAGTCCCATCCGTCCTGCTGCATTGATTCTTGGAGAGAGTGTAAATGCAATATCAGTGGCAGAGAGAATATCATCTCTGACATCCGCTGCTCTGATAAGTGCATCAAGTCCCACTCGTTCCCTGGTGTTTATTGCCTCAAGACCAAGCCTGACTATCAGTCTGTTTTCATCCACAAGAGGCATTACGTCAGCAACAGTTCCAAGAGCAGCAAGATCTGCAAAGTTCTCCGCAACTATTGTCCAGTCGCCGCACAGCGCACACAGAAGCTTGAATACAACACCTGCACCGCAGTAGTGCTTGAAGGCTGACTCATCGTCTTTTCTGTGGGGATCCACAACCGCAACGGCTTGGGGCAGTACATCTCCCGGCTGATGATGGTCGGTTATGACCATATCTATGCCAAGTGAAGCGGCATATGCTGCTTCCTCAACTGCATTAACGCCGTTGTCCACGGTAACAATTAAAGTTGCACCCAGATCTGCAATATAATCAATAGAACTCTTTCTTATTCCGTATCCGTCGTTTATTCTGTCGGGAATCACGGCAAATACATTTCCGCCATTCATTTCAATATATGAATAAAGCATGGCAGTTGCTGTTACTCCATCCACATCGTAATCGCCGAAAACTGCGATTTTTTCAAAAGTATCAAGAGCAGCCTCAATTCTTGCAGCCGCCTTGTCCATATCCTTTATTTCAAGAGGGTCTCTGAAAAAGGGTTCATTCATTCCCAGCATCATTTCTATTGCATCATTTTCAAGAAAACCTCTGGTGGCAAGAAGATGTGCGGTATATGCAGGTATATCAAACAGCTGTGCTATTTCCCGTGATTTTTCCTTGTCGGATTTTACGCACTCCCATATTGTGTGAGCCATGCACTTCTTCCCCTTTCTTATTCATTATATTATATCACAATCAACCGTATATTCAAGATAAATTAGAGTTTAAGAAGATATTTCGAATATGTTTCAAAATTATTAAATATACAAATTCACCTTGACATCAATATTACATTGATATATAATCTCATTCGTTCACAAAGTGAACTTTATTAGGCAGGTGATAATATGGCACTTTCCCGTGAAGACAATCTTCTCAATGCCTGGGTCAAGCTTTCCGGTATTCTGAAAAACAGCCGCATAACCAAAGGTCTTATGTACAACGAAGCAATTGTTATGCTGATGCTTTATAACAGATACTGCGAAGACGGCAGCGGAATGATTTCTGTCCAGGAAATCATCCACGAAACCCAGATGCTCAAATCCCTTGTGAACAGAACACTCAATTCCCTTGAAAGCAAAGGGTTACTCGAAAAATGCCGGGGAGAAAAGGATAAAAGGACTCTCTATGTCAAGTGTGTTGAAGATAAGCTTGATGTTTTCCTCAATGTACACGCTTCTTCCCTCGTGGTCGCAAATCAGATTCTGGAAATTATCGGAGAGGACGATGCAGATACCTTTATCCGAATTGTTGAAAAAATAGCATCTTCCGGATACAAGATTTAGAAAAGGAAATGATGAAAATGATTAAAATAATGGTCGACTCTGCTTCTGACTGCAGCAAAGAAGATAATTTATATGATTACTTTGTGCCTATCGCAATCAACATTGATGACAAGGAGTATCTTGACGGCATAGATATCAACAATGATATGTTCTATGATATGCTTCTCAGCACCAAGAGTGCTCCTCACACTTCTCAGCCCTCCACCCAGTCTTTTGCTGAGCGTTTTGATGAGATAAAGGAAGAAGGCTGCGAGCTTATCTATTTTGCTCTTTCCTCTGAGCTCAGCGGCACCTACCAGAGTGCCATGATTGCAAAATCAATGGTTGATTATGATAATATTCATATCATCGACACCCGTGGTGCTACCCATATGATAAGCTATCTTGCAAAATACGCCCGCAAGCTTATAAATGAAGGCGTTTCCGCTGCGGAAATTGTAAGCAGATGCGAAGAGCTCAAGGGAAGAATCAGAGTTGTTGCAGGTGTGGATACCCTTGAATATCTCAGACGAGGCGGCAGACTCAGCAATGCATCCGCCATTGTCGGCACCCTTGTCAACATCAAGCCCGTTATAACTGTCACAACAGAAGGAAAAGTTGAGTCCATAGGAAAGTGCATCGGTCGTCCCAAGGCAATGCAGTTCATTCTCGACCGTGTAAAATCCTATGAAATTGATAACTCCTTCCCCGTCTGCTCTCTGTACACCTACGGCACTGAAAACTGCGAAATTCTTGAAGAAAAGCTCAATGATGAAGGTTACTCCGTTGCAGAAAGACTTCAGGTCGGTTCAACCATCGGCACTCACGTAGGTCCGGGAGTTTACGGCGTAATCCTTGTTTCAAGATAAATAAAAAAGACCCATACGGGTCTTTTTTATTTAAGCATCATTAATCTGCGAATTCTCCTTCTTCTGAGCTTTTTCACATATTTCATAAGCTCATCAAAGCTGCCGTTGGGATAAACCGAAATATCCGCATCCTTCTTATTGATAAGGCAATCGGTAACCAGGAAGACCTTCATTCCGAGTTTTTCTGCAACCATATCTTCACTGACATCATTGCCAACCATAAGACACTCTTCGGGCTTTGCACCGATTTTATCAAGTATTTCAATATAGTATGCAGGATTCGGCTTGCAGGAGCTGCTGTTTTCGTATGTGGTGTAAAGTACGAATTTCTCTTTGTCAAGTCCTGCCCATTTCATTCTCTTTTCTGTTGCAATGGAAGGAAATATGGGATTTGTTGCAAGTACAAGCGTATACCCCATATCGGAAAGGGCATCTATTGTCTTTGCTGCTTTTTCATTATATCCGCAGATATCTTTGACTTTATCATAGTCAGTCTGATAAAACTCATCGAACTTCTCTATGTCTGACATTACGTTTTCGCCGTAAATATCACGGAATGCTTTCCAGAAAACCACGTCATTTGTTACCGAGCCATCATTTTTTATCATTGATTCAGTGCCTTTCCAGACTGCTTTTACAAGGGTATCGGCATCATAGCCGTGAACTGCCATTTTCTTTGACAGACCACCGAAGTATACTTTTATAAAATCATCCTGATCCATGGGAAGCAGTGTTCCGTCAAGGTCAAACAATATCCATTTAAGAGCCATAACAGCTACTCCTTTCAGCAAAAAAACAATTTTCAAAGAATCAACGCCCCATGATCGGGGCGTTTTTTCATCATAAATACTTTTTCTTCACACCATATGTATCTGTGTAATAATCGATTCTGTCAGAATTCATAAACACAGGCTCGTATATATTTTCTTCAGGATCAATTCCTGCAAGTCTGCAAACCTCTGCATGGACTCTTTTTGCCAGATCATCTGCGGCATTTACCTTATTCTGAGTCTGATCATGGAAAATCGGCTCACCGATGCGAAGGGTCAGGAGAGGCTTTTTCCAGAAAAGCTTCTGCAATCCCTTTGGTTTTCTGTATGAATATGCCAGCGGAAGCACCGGGACATTGTTTCGCACAGCAAATGTGAATGCACCCTTTTTGAACGGGCGTATGGGCATATAATATTCCCACATACTGCCTTCTGCAGAAAAATGCACCCATTGTTTGTTGTCTGTAAGCAGCTCATCTATTGAATGAGCAAAAGCAGCAGTTGCACGTCTTCCCTCTGTAGGAAGGGGAATTCCTCTGTTGTATCTAATGAGAATTCTGTTTTCTCCTCTCATATTCTTATCCCAAACGGGAATCCATGGTCTGTACGGACGCACAGCATACATAATACCGATAAAATCCCATATGAAAACATGGTTTACCGCCGACACAATGCCGTTTTTGATAATTTCCTTATGTTTCTTTAAATTCTTTCGTCCTTCCACCTTGAGAAGTGAACGGATTCTTACTGCTGCAAATCCGACAGTAGCACAAAGAAATCTCATCAGACTTTCCTTGAAACGATATGAAAAGGATTTATCAACGAAAGGATAATTCTCATCAAATACAGTATCGACTTTATGTTTTACAGGAAGATAATGCTGATCTGTCTTTTCGGGGAACAAATACTCTGTAGGCTGAGGATCATAAGGCATACGCAACACAGTCCCTTCGCATTTTTGCACATGATATCACATATCACATGAAATAGCAACCATTATTCCGTGTACATATTGTAAAGTTCGCTGTATATGCCGTTTTTCGCAACAAGCTCTGTGTGTGTACCCTGCTCTTCAATGCCATTTTCGGTAAGGACAAGAATTTCTGTTGCATTTTTTATTGTTGTAAGTCGGTGAGCAACAGTGAATGTCGTTCTTCCTACAGCAAGCTCTTCAAGGGACTTCTGAACGAGCTTTTCGCTTTCATTATCAAGTGCTGAGGTTGCTTCGTCAAGAATAAGCACAGGAGGGTCTTTAAGAAATACTCTTGCAATGGAGATGCGCTGTTTCTGACCGCCTGAAAGCTTTACGCCTCTCTCACCCACATATGTGTCGTAGCCGTCAGGAAGCTTCATGATAAATTCATGTGCCCCTGCTTTCTTTGCAGCTTCGATTATTTCTTCCTTTGATGCACCAGGCTTGCCGTATTCAATGTTTTCAAAAACACTGCCGCTGAACAGGTAAACATCCTGCTGGACCACACCGATATTTGCACGCAGAGATTCAAGAGTAACATCACGGATATCCTTTCCGTCAATGGTTATTGAACCGTCGGTGACTTCATAAAAACGAGGAATAAGGCTGCAGAGGGTTGTTTTTCCTCCGCCGGAAGGTCCTACAAGGGCTATATTTTCGCCTTTTGTAGCCTTGAGATTGATATTCGTAAGAACATAGTCATTGTTGTCAGAATATCTGAATACAACATTCTTGAATTCGATCTCGCCTCTGACGTTTTCAAGGGTTTCAGCATTCTCTGAATTTTTGATTGTAACAGGTGTATCCAGTATCTCTGCAAAACGCTCGATACCGGTCATACCTCTCTGGAACTGCTCGGTAAATTCAACTATACGGCGTATTGAAGTAAGCAGAGTTGAAACATAGAGCAGATACATTACAAATTCAGGAGCGGTTATTTCATTGCTCTTTACAAAAAGTGCACCTGCAACCACAACGAGAATATACATCAGACCGTCAAAGAATCGAGTACATGAGCTGAATCCGCCCATGTAATAATATGCGTGGCTTTTTACTTTAAGGAAATCATTATTTCCTTTTTTAAATTTTTCCTCTTCTATAGCCTCATTGGCAAATGAACGTACAACACGCACTCCCAGCAGGCTGTCTTCTATCTGGGAATTCAGCTCTCCGACCTTGACTCTTGACTCTGCAAATGCTGCACGCATCTTTTTATTGAAGAACCTTGTTGCAACAATAATAAGGGGAATTACTGCGAAGATAATGCAGGTCAGAGGAACATTTACAAAGCAGAGAATTATAAAAGCACCTATAATTTTTATGCCTGCGATGAAAAACTCCTCGGGACAGTGATGAGCAAATTCAGTGACGTCGAAAAGATCGTTTGTAATTCTGCTCATAAGCTGACCGACCTTTGTTTCGTCATAATATGAGAATGAAAGCTTCTGCAGATGTGCAAAAAGGTCCCTGCGCATATCTGTTTCCATCTTTGTACCCGTAATATGACCCACACTTGCCATAAAGAAATTTGCAACAGTATCCACAAGACGCATCGCAAGATAGATACCGCCTATGATAAGTATCGAGCGTACAGCCATTGCCTGAGGGTTTTCCATGCCGTCCTTTGTTATCTGCTGTACTATTGTCGGAAGATAAAGATCGCATCCCGTTGTAAGCAGTGCACAGAAAAGATCGAAGATCATCAGCCATGCATAGGGCTTGTAATAGGGCAAAAATCTGCGTATAAATTTACTTGTCGGCATTGTACGGTCTTTCTTGTTTTTCTTGTTTTTCAAAGTTATACCCTCTTATCTATTTATATACAGTTAAAACGAAGCTACCGTAAAACAGCAGCTTCGTTTTATGCTTTAAGGTTTTTCGCCTGTTCCGTACATCATAAATGATGTTTTTGCAGACTTTTCTTCAGACAGAGGCATCT
This sequence comes from Acutalibacteraceae bacterium, assembly GCA_045604155.1. Taxonomy (GTDB): domain Bacteria; phylum Bacillota; class Clostridia; order Oscillospirales; family Acutalibacteraceae; genus JAISGQ01. The sequence goes on along the minus strand of JAZUNN010000065.1, from coordinate 22,417 downwards.
CAAGAGCACTCTGACGGGATACTGCAGGTTTGCTGATCCTGACAAAAGCAACTGCAGCAGGCTCACACTCCCATGCAGGGATTTCCTCGCCGTTTACATTTACCTTGGATTTATATTCCTTTGTCATGCTGACACTTCCAAAAGGCTCAAGCACAAGAGGAATATCGGAAGGCGAAGCAGCACCGGAAGGAACAAACTCGTAGCCATCGGCAGAAACAGTGATATCAAATCCGTTTCCCTGGGGTGAAACAAGATAATAGTTCTCCGATTTATTTTCTATAACAGCAGTGACCGAAATAATTGAACCGGTAAAATAAGCGGCTGAGCTTGTTCTGACCTGAACAGCAAGATCTTCATAATCAACCTCAGCTGCAGACTGGAAACTGTCAGAATAATTTGTATCGCCCTGAGGCTTGCTTTCCTTATTCTTTCCGCATCCTGCTGACAGAAACATTGCAGCCACAAATATTGAAGCTATGAACACCGTTATATACCGTTTCATACAATCACCTCACATACAGGTTTAAAAATCTGTGTTTTCAAGAAGAATATTCATCAGGTCACAGCCCTTTTCGACTCTGATACCTGAATTTTCCGCAGTTTTCTCCGATACAGCACCACACTCAGAAATACCCTTGTCATTTTTTCTGTCATAAAGAATAAAAGGCACAGGATCCATTTCGTGAGTCATTGTTGCCAGCGGTGTGGGATGGTCGGGAAGAATAAGCAGTCGGTAGTTATCATACTTTTCAAGCTCACGGCGAAGAACTCCGAGAACTTTTTCGTCAATAAGCTCGATGGATTTTATCTTGTTTTCCATCTCGCCTCTGTGTCCGCATTCGTCAGGTGCCTCAAAATGGAGATATGCAAAATCAGCACCATTATTGAGTTCATCAACAGCAGCTCTTACCTTGCCGTCAAAATTTGTGTCCACATAGCCTGTTGCACCTTCAACCTCGCAGACCTTCATGCCTGCGCAGATGCCGATTCCCTTTATAAGGTCAACAGCGGAAACAACAACGCCTTTTTTGCCGTACTTTTCTTCAAAAAGATCAAGAGAAGGTGCTGTACCCTGACCCCAGAGCCATATGGAATTTGCAGGACGTTTTCCTGCATTCACTCTTGCAATGTTCACAGGATGATTCTTAAGCACCTCAACACTCTTTTTCATCATTTCGAGCATTTCAGGGACAAGCGAGAAGGTTTTGAGGTATTCACCGACAACTCTGCCCGAAATATCATGAGGAGGTGTGAGATTTCCGATATCCGCATTTCCGTTGTGCCATACAAGGCAGTGTCTGTAGGAAAAACCGGGATAGAAATCAAACTTTTCGTTTCCGAAAGCTTCATGGACTGCCTTGATAAGTTCTGCTGCCTCTTCGGTGGAAATATCACCTGCGCAGTAGTCTACCATTGTCTTTTCTTCGTAATTTTCCTCATCGGAAAGGGTTACAAGATTGCATCTGAGTGCAACATCCGTATCAGCAAGCTTTATGCCCATGCTCACTGCCTCCAGCGGAGAACGTCCGGAATAATATACAGCAGGGTCATAGCCCATTACGGAAAGGTTTGCAACATCACTTCCGGGCTTGAGTCCCTGAGGAACATTTGAAGCAAGTCCGCATATTCCGTTTGCGGCGAAGTAATTCATATTGGGTTTGTCAGCATACTCCATGGGGGTCTTTCCGCCCAGTGCATCCACAGGATAATCAGACATTCCGTCACAGAGTACAACTGCATATTTTGTGTTGTTCATACGATAAGCGCTTCCATTCATTTATTAGTTTAAACAATTATATCACAACATTTGTTTTATTACCATACCCTTGAAGAATTTTGTGCTTTTAATTGCACAGAGTTTTTTTATATGGTAAAATTCAGGCGAGGTGATATATATGACAATTTATGATATTTCACGTGAGCTTCTGTCCGCTCCCCTTTTCCCCGACGATGACGGTCCTAAGCTTGAAACCGTAATGAGCATGAAAGAAGGATCCCTGTATAACCTTTCAAATCTTCATATGTGCGTGCATAACGGCACTCATGTTGATGCACCTCTTCACTTTATCGATGACGGTGAATCAATAGAATCCTTATCTCTCGACAAGTGCGTCGGATACTGTTCTGTAATAGAATGTGACGAGCCTCTTACAGGCAGTCGTGCCGAAGATCTTCTTCCTCACATTCAGAAGCGTCTTCTGATAAAAGGCAACGGCGCAATCACACAGAGTGCTGCATTCGTCCTCAGGGAAGGCGGCATAAAACTTGTAGGCGTTGAAACTCTTTCCGTAGGCGATGTCAATGCACCGAGAGCAGTTCATCTTGAGCTTCTCGGCGAAGGAGCAGCACTTCTTGAAGGTCTTAATCTGTCAAAGGTACCCGTAGGCGATTATTATCTTGTTGCCGCACCACTCAAGATAAAAGGAGCAGAAGGATCACCCTGCAGAGCAATTCTCCTCAAGGGTATTATAGCATAAAACAGACACAGACAGTAACTTTCCGAACAACCTTCTTCCATTTATTGCAGGCGGATTTTCTTTTTGCTATATTCAAAGCATAAAAAAGCAAGGAGAACTTTTTATGAAATACAGAAATCCTATTATCACGGGTATGGCTCCCGATCCCAGCATCTGTGTTGCAAACGGAAAGTATTATCTGGTAACCAGTTCCTTTCACTATTTCCCCGGAGTTCCCATCTACGAAAGTGAAGATCTTCTCAACTGGAAAATGATCGGTCACTGTCTGACAAGAAAAAGTCAGATAGATCTGAGCGATATAGGTGCTTCAGGCGGTATTTATGCAGCTACAATTCGTTATAATGACGGTCGTTTCTACATGATAACCACCAATGCATCCACCGGACAGAATTTCATAGTCTGGACAGATGATATCTACGGTGAGTGGTCTGATCCCATATATATCGATCACAAGGGAATTGATCCTTCTCTTTATTTTGAAGACGGTCATGTTTATTTTGTTGGCAACGGCAACTACGGTCCTGACAACATCGCCGCTGTGCTTCAGTGCGAAATAGATATTGAAACCGGTGAAAAGCTTTCCGAAGTTGTTCCTCTGTGGAGCGGCTCAGGCGGAAGATACCTTGAATCCCCTCATGTATACAAGGTCGGCAATTACTATTATCTCACCGTTGCCGAAGGCGGTACAGAATACGGTCATATGATAACATATGCACGTTCAGAAAACCTTTTCGGACCTTATGAAGGCTACGCAGGCAATCCTGTTATAACAAACAGAAATCTTGGCTGCTGCATCTATCAGGGCATGGGACACGGTGATCTTTTTGAAGATATCAACGGCAACTGGTGGTTTGTTAACCTGGGATTCCGTCAGCTTGATATGTGGCTTCCATTCCATCAGCTTGGCAGAGAAACCTTCCTGACTCCCGTTTACTGGCGTGAGGACGGCTGGTTTGAAGCAGCAAATGACGGAAAAGTCATGGGTGAAATGGAAAGTGATGCGCTCAATACCGTACAGACATTTGTTACCGAGGAAACTCTTCCCTGCAATACCATGTGCTACATCCGCAATCCCCAATACGATAATTACAGATTTGAAGACGACAGAATATATCTCAGAGGATGCAAGTACACCCTCAATGATATCGCTTCACCCACATATGTCGGTACTGCTCAGAAAGAGTTTGATGCAGAAATCACCTGCACCCTCATTCCCGGAGATGGCGAAGCAGGTCTGACCGTAATTATGGATGACACTCATCATTTTGAAGTATTTGCAGATGAAAGCGGCACTGTCAGGGCAAGAATTGTAATCGGAACCGTAAAACACATCTGCGATAACGCTCTTTCGGTTGATATGAGCAGACCTGTAAGTCTGAAAATTGTTTCAACAGCAAGAAGCTACACTCTCCTTGCTGCTCAGGACGGAGATTATGTTGAACTGGCTTCACAGCGCTCCAGATATCTTTCAACCGAAGTTGCCTGCGGATTTACCGGTGTAATGTACGGCATCTATGCAACCGGCAACGGTGTCGAATGCGAAAAACCTGCAGTCTTTTCCTCTGTCAGATGCAAATATAAATTAGAAGACTAAATTAAAAGCCTCGCTTTAAGCGAGGCTTTTGTTATACATTATATATTTCCGAAGAAAAATACAGCAAGTGAATCGGGACCAAGATGGCTTCCTGTCATGGGCTCATGGCAGCGGACAAGGAGTTCAAGGGGTTTTGCTATAGAGTTAATCAGCTCTGCAAGTATTCCTGCATCCTCAGGACAGTCGCAGTGAGAGATTGCAACAAGCTGCTTTCCTGCATCGACAACCTTCTGTCTGTAAAGCTCAGCAAGCTCAAGTATTGAAGCTCTGCGGCCTCTGACCTTCTTGAATGCTTCAATTTTACCCTTGCAGCCGTAAAGAATGGGTTTTATCTGCAGTGCTGTTCCGATAATAGCAGATGTAGCAGATATTCTTCCGCCTTTTCTCAATGCGGAAAGATTTCCTACTGTAAAGAACTGGCAGAGATTTTTTGTTTCGCCTGTAAGGATTTCATATGTCTCCTTTGCAGTTTTTCCCTTCTTACGAAGCTCACCTGCACGGCATACAAGAAGTCCTACACCGAATCCAGCACCCTTTGAGTCAACAACATAGACCTTGTTTTCATATTTTTCCGAAAGCATATCAGCAGCCATGACAGCAGCCTGATATGTTCCGCTGATGCCAGAAGAAAGGAGGATGAATACAATATCCTTTCCCTCTGCCAGGGTAGGTTCAAACTCGTTGACAAATCTGTCTGCATTGATAAGAGAGGTCTTTGCCTCGGCACCATTTCTCAGTCGGTCATAATACTTATGTCCGTCAAAATCGTCAACGCTTTCCTTGGTTGTGACTTCCTTGCCGTCCAGAAGGTATGTCCAGCAGATAACGCTCACATCGTGTTTATCGAGATGTGACTTGGGGAGATTGCATGACGATTCTGTGAATATCTTAAACATGGTATTCTTCTTTCTGTTTTTAATATTTTATATTATATCACCCTTCACTCTTCCTGTAAAGTAAATAAAAATTAAAGTATAATATATTTGGTAAATTTTTTGTAACTGAGGTTTATTTATCAGTTTTCATATGTTAAAATCAACATTAAATTATATAAAGAAAGGAAAGACTTATTTTGAAATCTTTATTTTCAAAGCTTTTATCCCTTATTATGGTCCTTATCCTTTGTCTTTCTGTTTTCGCTGCCTGCGGCGGAGATGACAAAAAGGAAGACAGCAGCGATAATAATGCCGGCACTACCGTTTCCAGCGGAAATCCTGCAACAGATGAAGGCTGGAATCTTATTCTTGTAAACGGTGAAAATCCTGTTCCCGATAACTGGGTAATTCCCGAAACAACGGAGCTTTCTGACGGCAGACTCATTGACTCCAGAATCTATCCCGATCTTCAGGAAATGTTTGACGATGCCCGTGCAGCAGGTCTCAGCCCTGTTGTCAGCTCCGGCTACAGAAGCTATGAAACCCAGCAGCAGCTCTGGGATGAGAAATATGATCAGCTTATCGCAGACGGTTACTCCGCTTACGATGCAACAATCGAAGCAAGTCACTGGGTTGCTCCTGTCGGCACCAGCGAGCATCACCTGGGAATTGCATTTGATATAGGTATCATCGATGATATGTCCATTGATACATTCTACGACTGGTTTGAAACAAACAGCTGGAAATACGGCTTTATAAGAAGATATCCCGATGAGAAAATTGAAATCACCGGCATAGGATATGAGCCCTGGCACTATCGCTATGTTGGCAGAGATGTGGCTGCCGAAATGTATTCCAGCGGTCTTTGCCTCGAAGAATATCTTGCTCAGTAAAAAAATTTTTATTTTTCCCAACCAAACAATAAGTTTACGTGTTATACTTATTGATGCCCGATGAATATACCACTATGCACGGGTAAAAATATAAAAAACAGGAGTTTTTAAAATGAAGAAAATTATCGCACTTATCCTCTCCCTCGTACTTGTACTTTCCTTTGCTGCATGCGGCAGCGACAAGAAGACCGACGATGCTGACACCAACACCGGCAGCACCACCGTTATGGACGAAATCTCTGTTTCTGACATCGTTGCTCAGACCGCAAGCGGCTCTGATATCGAGTTCTATTCCTTCATGACCGAAACCATCGACAGCGAGATGGCTGCTTACTTCATCGGCACCGATGTTATCGACACTCCCTTTGTTGAGGCAGTTGCTCATGTTCCCATGATGAACACCAACCCCTTCGCACTCATCGTTTTCAGAACTGCTGATGAGGCTACCGCTGCTACCCTTGCTGAAGAGCTCGAGAACGAGACCAACCTCGGCAAGCTCGTATGCGTTCAGGCTGAGACAATGGAAACTGTCGTAAGCGGCAAGACCGTCCTCTTCGTAATGGGTTCCCAGGTCGAAGTTGACGCTATCCTCACTGCTTATAACGCTATCTGATATCATTAAATCAAGGTGATACAGCGCACGGCATTCACCGTGCGCTGTTTTTCATGTAAGGAGGTCAGGTCATGCTTTTTTCAAGCATTACTTTTTTATACTGGTTTCTGCCTGCTGTAATTCTGATTTACTTCGCAGTTCCTTTCAAGGCAAAGAACTATGTTCTGCTTGCTGCAAGCTTCTTTTTCTATTTCTGGGGTGAGCCGAAATATTCTCTGCTGATGCTCTTTGCCTGCGTTGTCGGATATATTGGCGGACTTCTGGTTGAGAAATCAAAATATAAAAAAGGCAAAAAAGCTGCAATGATCGTTTCTGTCGGTCTGCTTCTGCTTTCACTGGCATTTTTCAAATATACAAACTTTTTTATTTCCACATTTTCATCTCTGACAGGAATCGAATCAAAGCTTCTTGACATTGTCCTCCCTATCGGAATCAGTTTCTATACCTTCCAGATCATCTCCTATATAATTGACGTCTATCGATGCGAAGTTCCCGCTCAGAAAAATCCTTTCCAACTTGCCGCATACGTATCCCTTTTCCCCCAGCTTATTGCAGGTCCTATTGTCAGATACCAGACCGTTGCCAATGAGCTGCAGCACAGGACTCACTCTTTTGAGAAGTTTTCTTCGGGTGTAATCAGATTTGTTCTCGGTCTTTCAAAGAAAGTGCTTATTGCCGACTCCATTGCTGCATTTGCCGCAAACTTCGGAACAAGCACCGTCCTTTCATGCTGGCTTTCCGCAATCTGCTTCATGCTGCAGATTTATTTCGATTTTTCAGGCTACTCCGATATGGCCATAGGCATGGGAAGAATGTTCGGCTTTAATTTCCTTGAAAACTTCAATTATCCGTATATTTCCCGCAGCATTTCCGAATTCTGGCGTCGCTGGCATATGTCTCTCGGCTCCTGGTTCAGAGATTATGTCTATATTCCCCTTGGCGGCAACCGCTGCTCCCGCCGGCGCTGGTTCCTTAATATCCTTGTTGTCTGGTCATTGACAGGCTTATGGCACGGTGCTGCATGGAACTTTGTTGTATGGGGTCTGTTTTTTGCATTTTTCCTTCTTATTGAAAAGCTTTTCCTCGGAAAAATTCTCGATAAAATCCCTCATTTTCTCGGCATAATCTATGTTCTTTTCTTTGTAAATATCAGCTTCGTAATTTTCAATGCACCCACACTTTCCGATGCATTCACACAGCTTTGCGGTATGTTCGGATTCGGTGATCTTGCTCTTTACGATGCATCAGCTCTCTATTATCTCAGAAGTGCTCTTGTTCTCATACTCCTTGCAATTGTATTTGCAACTCCCTATCCCATGAAGCTTGTACGTAAGCTTTATACTTTCTCTGCAGTCAGAAAGATATCCGTTGTTGCAGAGCCTGTTTTCTGTATGGCACTTCTTTTAATCTGCACCGGATTTATTGTAGACGGTTCTTTCTCGCCGTTCTTGTATTTCAGATTCTGAGGAGGGGATTTAAATGAAAGTCAAAAAAATAATAATATCCGTACTTTTCGTCGGATGGCTTGCAGTTTTTGCTGTCCTGTCCCTCGTCCTCAAGGACAAGGATCACTCAGTTTCTGAACGCCGCAAGCTTGAACAGTTTGAAACCTATTCCGAAAAACATGAGAGCGAGGAGAAAAAAGGAAAAGACTACAGTCTTACACAGTATTTTTCCTGGCTTGAGGATTATTTCCTCGATCAGTTCCCCTCCCGTGATAATTTCAGATCACTTACTGCAATATCCCGCTTCTATCTTTTCAATCAGAGTGACAGCAACGGATATTATATTGCAGACGGCTCTGCCTGTAAGGTTGATCCTGATCTGAACACAGATGCCCTGGAAAGCTCTGTCGAAAGCGTAAATTCCCTTTACGACAGATATTTTGCAAGCAATACCGATGTCTATTACAGTGTCATTCCCGACAAGAATTATTTTTACGCAGAAAGCAGCGGTCACCTGCACTATGACTACGAAAAGCTTCTTGAAATATATTCGTCGGGTCTGAATGAAAACATTGAGTATATCGACATCTTCCCACTTCTCGAAGGCGATGATTACTATATCACCGACCCTCACTGGGATCAGAAAAATATACTTCCCGTTGCTCAGCATCTGCTCACTGAAATGGGTGTTTCCGTATCAGATATTGATTACACCGAACAGAAGCTTGAAAACTTCAGCGGCACATATGTCGGTCAGCTTTCTCTTCCCCTTCCCGATGAAAGCGTGACGCTTCTGACAAGTGATGCCATAAACAGCTGCACCGTTACCGATTATGAAACAGGCAAAACAAGAGCTGTTTATGAACTTGATGATTTCAAAAACACCGATCCCTATGATGTATTTCTGGGCGGTGCAAAATCACTGCTCAAAATCGAAAACCCATCTCAGACAAACGGCAGACAGCTTGTTGTTTTCAGAGATTCCTTCGGCAGCAGCCTTGTTCCTCTTCTTATTGATGGCTACAGCGAGATTATCGTCGCAGACACACGATATATCTACCCCTCTCTTATCGGCAATTTTGTTGAAATCAGAGATGATTGCGATGTTCTTTTCATTTACAGCACATCTGTAATAAACACAAGAGGAACATTCAATATAGAAAAATAAAAGCATATAAGGTTATGTGCAAACAAAAAAGCATCCGCTTCTGCAATGCAGAAACGGATGTTTTTTTGTGTTTAATTATTTACGATATATTCACTCTGAGGTGTCCACATCTCGTTGCCGTAGATATCTGTCAGGTAATATGAATAGAGCATTCTTCCTTCGGCAATTTCCATGTCAACAACTGTAAAGTCACCGTTGTATACAATAGGTTCACCAAAAAGGTGACTGCTTTCAAATTCAATATCATAAGTGTAGTAATCGCAGATAAGCTGAATCTTATCACCCATATTGAAATTGGTCATTATCTTTGCCTCGGGAGCTGCGGGATCATCGTATACTGTGCGGTATCCGACAACCTCGCCTTCTTCCTTGCTGCTGTCAAAGACAACAATGAGATCAACACGGGCATCATTGAGAAGTGCAGGAATATAGCCTGTCATAACATATTCCTTTTCGTCATCGCTGTACTCTTCGGAAATAAGATAATAGGGTGCAAACTGACCGTTGAGGGTGACCCATTCGCCGTCAAAGTCAACATAGAGATCGCCTGTTTCCTCATCACGATCGAATATGTTATCTCTGCCGAGATCGATATAGCCTTCACCGTCATCGAAGAAAACATTGAGTTCGATTGTCTGAACAAGATCCCACTCTTTTTCGGTAAGACGTACAACATTCTGACCGTCCTCATTCCGGGTGATCACGATATGATCGGGATCAAGGTAATTCTCAGAAACATAATCCTGATATTCACTTACCTTATCTTCGTCAAACCAGTCTTCATCCTGACCGACGTCAAGACCTGTTTTCTCCAAAGACTTCTTGGAGCCGAGGAAAAGATCGAACATGGTGCCGAGCATATCGGAATTGCTGCCGGAGGAAGATCCGCCGAGAGAACCGATAAGACTTCCGAGAGAACCCGTGGAGGATGACGATGAGGATGAACCGCCAAGAGAACCGAGCAGGTCTCCAAAACCACCCATTGATGATGATGAAGACGAAGAGCCGCCCAGGAAGGAATCAAAGATCGAACTGCCTCCGCCGTTTGCAATCTGACCTGCAGCGGATACGCTTGCAAATTCCTTGATGCATCTTCCGTATGCACCGTCAAGTCCTATCTTATCGTAGGTTTTGAGTGCGCTGGACATCTGGCTGCTCTTGCCGTGGGGGAAGAAAATTGAAATACCGTTTGCATTATTGATATTTGTGGATGTACGGTTGTACTTTACACATCCGGAAAGTGCCTCTGCAAGATCTCTCGATTCGCTTGTATTTATGCGATTGAGGAGATCAACAAAGTCAACCTGATGAATATTCGAGGAGAACTCTCTTGCTTCGCTTCGTGCATCGGAAATTTTCTCGTAGTTATTATCACTGATAAGCTCAGAGGTGGACTCAGCGAAATCATTGAATGCATCGGGAACTGTTCCGGAGAATTCTGCAAGGTCAATAATAGAAAGAGTTGCCTTGTTTCCGGGAGTCTGGGATGCGCACTTTTCAACAAAGCTGTCTATAATATTCTTGCCTATTTCAACTGTAGGCATGGAAGTATCTGCGGAAAGTGCATTGAGCCATGAGGTGTAATACCAACCGATGCCGGGCTCGGTTTCCTCGGAAGCTATAAGGTAGTCAGAATAGCGCTCGGCAACAAATGCGGTTTCAAGAGTTGCCATAAGGCAGGCGTCAAAGCCGATGAAATCGAATTTGCAGCCGCTGTTCTTAAGTGCCTTGTCAATCTCGTCAAGGGTCATGGAATCGTTGGGATAAAGCTGGTCATAGCCATAGCCTGTTACAGATCCGCCGCCGTGATCCCAGAAGATAAGTGCGTATCTGTCTGCTTCGTAATTCTTCTTGCAGAACTTGATGAAATCAGTAAGGGTCTCATGCTCAACCATGGACTTCTTGCCAACATCGCCAAGGGGTTTGAGTCCATTGGCTTCGACCATGTATCTCTGGTTTTTACTGCTGCTGATACCATCTGTCTTCCACTTCTTTGTACCGCCGGTTTCAACAATGATATTGATGTTGTCGCTCAGGTTGGCACTTGCCATTTCCTGAAGGTCTGCTGTTGCCATGCCGTACTGGCTCTCAAGGTCAGTACCGCACATATAGACCATAATGGTCATTGTGGCATTCCTCGAAGGATAGGAAACATATTTCTCACGTGCAAGAGAAGAAACATTATAATCTGCCGAGTGAGAACCGCTGGTTTCGGTGGATGCAATGATTCCTGTGCCGAAGGATTCGGTTATACCAAGATTGCTTCCGCCGCCTGCGCACATATTGCCGCCGCAGGTACCGCCCTTGATCATATACAGAACAAGGAGGATAACAAGAACGATTGCAATGATTCTTGCAGTTTTGTTTTTCTTCAGCAGAGAAAGAATTCCCGATAATGCAGCCGATGAGCCAAGTCCCGAAATGGGGAATCCCGCTCTTGTGCCTGTGGAATTTCTCTGGCCCGATGAGCCTGACGCCGGTCTGCCGGAACCCGATGCCGGTCTGCTGCCTGCCGGTTTTCCTGCCGGTCTGCTGCTGCCAATGGAAGACCCTTTTTTGCCCATGGAGGCTTTGCCGCCTGAGCCTGTACGTCTTCTGCCGTGCTGTTGTGCCATTTTATGTGCTCCTTCCAAAGGTTTGATATGAATCATGTAAATAATACCACATATTTTTTCAATATAACAGTATATTTTTCAATTTTTATTTTCAAAATAAATGAATTATGCTATAATAAGTTGATTTTTTTATATATGCATCTTTCCTATGAAAGGATTTAAAGCATGAGCAAATTAAAAAAACTCACACTTCTTCATTCAAATGATCTTCACGGCGATTTCCTCGCCCGTGAAGTGGACAGCACCCTTCTCGGCGGCACATCCATGCTGTCAGGATACGTCAGCAAGGTACGCAGGAATGAAAAGAACGTTATATATGCCATATCCGGCGATATGTTCAGAGGCTCGGTAATCGACAGCGAATATCAGGGACTTTCAACCATCGAAATAATGAACATGATCTCCCCTGATATTGTCACCATCGGAAACCATGAGGTCGATTACGGAATCGGACACCTTCTGTTTATTGAGAAGTGTGCTCACTTCCCTATAATCAACGCAAATATGTACCTCTCCACCAACGGCACCCGAATGTTCAGACCTCATTATATAAAGAAAATTGACGGGATGAAAATTCTGTTTATAGGTGTTCTTACCGATGAAGCACTTGTAAAGGCAAAGCATGAACCGCTTATAAGTGAGCTTATTGATGTACGCAGTGCGGCGGAGGAAATCGGAAAGGTCTGCAATGCCTATAAAACCACCGACATAGATCTTACCGTCCTTCTCACCCACATCGGCTTTGAAGCGGACAAGGAGCTTGCCGCTGCACTCGATCCTGCATGGGGTATTGATCTGATTATCGGAGGTCACAGCCACACCGAAATGAGAAAACCCACTGTTGTCAATTCCATTCCTATCGTTCAGGCCGCTTCAGGCACTGCTCAGATCGGTCGTTTTGATATTACAATAGATACTGACAACAACTGTATTCACGATTACACATGGAAGCTTATATCCATAAACAACCGAAACTGTCCCAGAGACAGAGATCTTGAAAAAACCATACTCAAATACAAAAAGGAAACCGACAGAAAATACGGACGGGTGATTGCCCGTTTTGCAGACAAATACACCCATCCGTCAAGACATCAGGAAACTTCGCTGGGCAGACTTATGAGCGATGCATTCAGGGAAATGCTCGGGCTTGATATCATGCTCCTTGCATCGGGAAGCATCCGTGTAAAATCCCTCGGTCCCATTGTTCTATACGGCGATCTTATTCAGACTCTTCCCTTCAACGATGAGATTTTCCAGATAACCGTAAACGGAAATCAACTTCGAAGAATGATAAAATTCATGCTCCGTCCTGATGCTTTTTCAGGCAAGCACACGGAATTCTATCAGCTTTCAGATGGAATCAGAGTTGAATACAGCACAAAGGAAAACAGACTTCTCAGCCTTTCCTTCAATGGCAAAGAGGTTGAAGAAAATGATACCTTCACCATCGGAATGCAGGGCTTTCATTTAAGCAACATCGGTGAATTTCTCGATGTATCTTATGATGAAATATGCAAAAATGCAGCACCGAGAAAAATCGCCGCAAAGGATATGGATATCCTCGAAGAATATTTCCAGAACAGAAATCTTATCCGTGTATCCGAAAACAGCCGCATAGTGCTTACAGAAAACTGACCAATACACAGAAACGAGGTAAATAATATGAGAAAAAATTTTGGTGCAAAGCCCTGGACCTATCCCCAGCCCGTTTTTATTCTTGCTGCCTACGATGAAAAGGGCAATGCAAACGCAATGAATGCCGCATGGGGTGGTATCAGCGAGGAAAATCAGATAGCAATCTGCATCAGTGCAGACCACAAGACAACTGAAAATATTCTTTTAAGCAAGGCTTTCACCGTCAGCATGGCAACCGTTGACACTGTAGCTGCCTGCGATTATGTGGGTATTGTTTCGGGTAATAATGAGCCTGAAAAAATGCAGAAAGCAGGCTTTACAACAGAAAAATCAAAGTTTGTAAATGCTCCTGTCATCAACGAGCTCCCCATGGCTGTTGAATGCAATCTTATAAGCTACAATCCCGAAACCTGCATTCTTCTCGGTGAGATAGTCAATGTATCTGCCGACGAATCTGTTATTGACGAAAACGGCAAGATAGATACAAATCTTCTCAAGCCTATAACCTTTGATCCCGTCTACAACGTATACCGTGCCATCGGTGTAAAGGTAGGCAACGCATTCAAGGACGGACTGGAACTCAGATAATGAAATACGGAAAGATTGTAAGTGCCTCTTTTCTTTCAAGACCAAATCGCTTCGTTGCCCTTGTTGACATTAACGGCGTCGAAACCTCTGTACACGTAAAAAATACCGGCAGATGCCGTGAGCTTCTTGTGCCTCAGGCAGAGGTTTTTCTGGAAGATCATACTCACCGTCAGGGTGAGCGCAAGCTGCTGTATGACCTTGTTGCTGTCAGAAAAGGCGATCTGCTTATAAACATGGACTCTCAGGCACCCAATAAGGTTGTCAGAGAGGCTCTGGAAAACGGAGTCATCCGCCTGCCCGGTATGGGATGCCTTGAGTTGATCAGACCCGAAACCACATTCAATTCTTCCCGTTTTGACTTTTTTGTCAGGGATGAATCAGGAAAAGAAGGCTTTATAGAAGTCAAGGGTGTTACTCTTGAATCTGATAATGCAGCCTCATTCCCCGATGCTCCAACAGAACGTGGCATAAAGCATCTCAATGAGCTTACTGCAGCACATAAGGAAGGCTTTCTTGCTTATGTCATATTTGTTGTTCAGATGGAGGGAATGAAGTATGTAACTCCTAATGATGAACGGCATCCTGCCTTTGGCGATGCACTGCGTTCAGCTTCCGGAAACGGAGTCTGTATCCTTGCATATGAATGCAGTGTTACACCCGATTCACTTCTTGCCACAAAGGAAATACCCGTAAGGCTTTAAATTCAGACCCTCCTGAAAAATGGAGGGTCTTTTTTATTCGTGTATTCCCCTTATTTCGTCCCAATAGACATGGTTTATTGTAGACACAGCATTGAAAAGTGCCGTTATGAGATATGACTTCATATTGTGCACTTTGATTCTTTTCTCATTCATATTGTCTATGACAAAGTTCACATGATCGGAATCGATCTGGTAAAACCAGCGATGAACAAGCCTTGTGGGATAATCAGTTCCTCCGATTCTGATTACGGGACTTTGCACGGATAAGATTTCAATTATAATTTTCAGAATCTCATCCACCCTCACACTGTCATTGTCCTTGCACAGCTGTTTGTAATTTATTTGCTCCTTTATCTGCCGCTCCATCTCTTTCTCGTCGTAGTCAATGATAGATAGATCAGTATAACTATTCTCTGTATTATTATATTCAGTATTATTAGAGCCCGATTTTCGTACTTCAGGAAGTTCGGTTTTCGTATTCTCAGAAATCTGTTTTCCCTTCACTCCAAAGTCTGATTTTCCTGCATACATTTCGGGCAGCTGTCTTACAAATATCATATCGGGTTTGCCCTGACCCTGTTTTCTTCTGAATATCATATGCTTGTTTTCGAGCTCTTTCAGGTGTTTTCCCATCTTTTCCCTGCCGCATCTGAAAAGCTCGCACAGATGCTTTATCGTGTAGTAAACAAACACTCTCCCCTTTTCATCCCTGAAATCATTTACAGCCGAAAGACTTACACGGTCAAGCAGAACACCGTACAGCATTTTTGCTGTTGACGACAGATCAATGTACGATTCAACGTAAAAAAGGAACTTTGGTATTCTGTAAAAACTGAAGTCAGGTTTTCTGTCAGACCAACTGTAATCATTCTCAAATTCGCTTGTTTTAATAATATTACATCTCCTTATAAAAAAATATGCGATGTTTCCCCATCGCACTTTTATTATACAATATCGAACATTTGTTTGTAAATAGGTTTGTGCAAAATTTAACCGTAAGTTTACAATCAGTATATCCGGTTGACTTTATAAAAAGTAAAATATATAATAATAATTAAACTCAACCTGGAGATGCAGAAATGGATAGAATAAAAAAATTCGAGCCGCTGTGGGGTGTATGGCGGTGTGAAAGTGTGCTTGGAAAAGGCGGATTCGGCAAAGTATATAAGGCCGTACGTCATGACGGTGATCACATTTATTATTCCGCTGTCAAGCACATATCAGTCCCTGACGACGATCAGCTCGACGAAGCACGAAAATCGGGAATGTATCGCAGCGAAAGGGAGATTGCCGATTATTTCAATGATGTCGCACGTGATGTTCAGCGTGAAATTGACCTCATGTACAGACTTAAGGCAAACACAAACATTGTATCCTACGAGGATCATATGATAATCCCCAAGCCAGACGGTATCGGCAGTGATATTTTTATACGCATGGAACTGCTGCAGGACCTGAGCAGTATAATGTCGGATAATATGTCTGCTTACGATGCTGTAAAAATCGGCAGCGACATATGCACAGCCCTCGAAGTATGCGCAAGATCTAAAATCATACATAGAGATATCAAGCCCTCAAATATCTTCGTCAATGAAAACGGAGATTACAAATTAGGCGATTTCGGTATTGCACGTGTTCTGAGCAATACGACTATGGGTGTCAGTAAAAAAGGCACCTATTCCTATATGGCTCCCGAAATCTACAAATGTGAACCTGCAAATTTCACTTCTGACATCTATTCACTCGGTGTTGTACTTTACAGAATACTAAATAATAATCGTCTTCCCTTTATGCCTGTTAGTGAACGTATCCGTGCCCAGGACCAGGAAGCTGCTCTTCTTAAAACAGTCAGTGGTGTGCCGATGCCGCCTCCCATAAATGCATCCTCACATCTTGCCGCTGTAATTCTTAAAGCATGTTCCTACAATATGCGTGACAGATTCAGATCAGCCTCTGAGTTCAGAGATTCGCTCAATGCGGCTTTTCAGATTGACCAGGCTGCTTATCAGAACACGCCATACCCTGCCCCACCTGCTGTAATTGTTTCTGAAAAGCACATAGCAGGCAGAAGCATACGCACATCTCTGAATCGCAAACCACTGCGAAGAGGCATAGATAACCGTGTAAACTCTATAACAATCAGTAAGAATCAGGATAAAAAAACACCCTCGATTCAGATTCCCCCGAAAAACAAATCATTCAATGCAGCAAAAAAGAACAAGAAAAAAATCATTGTTTTTTCTGCCATAATTGCCGCACTTCTTGGATTATTTGCCCTTATTCTTCTGCCGGATTCATTCAGTAATACTTCGCCTGTTCCTGATGGTCTTGAATACCAAATCAGCAACAACACCATTACCATAACCAAATACAGATCATCTGAAAAGGATCTTGTAATTCCCCAAAAAATCGAAGGACTTCCCGTTACAAAAATCGGAACGGGTGCATTCAGCGAAAACGAATCACTGGAAAGCATAAAACTCCCGAATGGCCTTCTTCATATCGGAAATGCTGCATTTTCCGGTTGTTCTTCTCTCACATTTATTGAATTACCGGACAGTGTTATTTCAATCAGTTGGTATGCTTTTTATAATTGTACCAGCCTGGAACATATAAAAATCCCCAATAAAGTCAAAACAATAGATGAATTTACTTTCTGTCAGTGTTCTTCCCTTGAAAGTATTTACATACCGAACAGTGTTTCAAGCATCAAAGCCTCTGCATTCAAAGGCTGCATTTCCCTTGACAGTATTGTCCTTTCAGACAATCTTACGACCATCGGCAATTCTGCTTTCAAAGGCTGTTTATCCCTGGATAGTATATATATACCCAACAGTGTCACTGTCATCGGTAATTCTGCTTTTGAAGGATGCACATCACTGCCAAATATAACCATGCCTCAAAATGTTACTTCAATCAGCAGTTCTCTTTTTAAAAATTGTTATGCACTTGAATCTGTCGAACTTCCCTCCGGATTAAAATCCATTGGCAGCTACGCATTTACAGACTGCAGAGCACTCACTTCCTTAACAATTCCTGAAAGTGTTACCTCCATAGACGGGCAGGCGTTTTCAGGCTGCAGCAATACAATCATCCATGCCGCAGATGTACCATCAGCATATGATTATTATGATGAAGGCTACAAGCTATGGGTCAACGGAAACGAGCCACAGGATGCAGACATGCAATAATTTATGTGTACAACGAATCTGATGCACAGACACAAAAAGCTCAGGCACAACCATCTGGTTTTGCCTGAGCTTTATTTTATCCTTTTTTCTCAAAAACAACTGCTGTTCTTGAAGGCAGATAGCATTTGAAGCCTGTTCTTCCGTCTTCCTGAGGCTCTGCTTTATAGACATACTGCATATCAATTCTGTCAAAGCCGCCAAATTCTGAATCATCTGTTGAAAGAACCGCTTTGTAATCCCCAAGCTCACCTACCGGGATGAAATATCCCTCCATTGACTTTGAAGGATTGAAATTGAAAGCGAATGCAAAATCGCCCACAGTGTAGACAAGAACCTTTTCATCGTTGCCTATCCAGCGGCTTTCTGCCTTCTTGGGCAGCAGATCATTGTCCTTTATCAGAGAAATCATGGCTTTGTCAAACTCATTGAGTCCCTTGTAGCGAAGATCATCATTCTCTGCAAGACTCCACTGACGGCGGCAATAATGATAGCTCCAGCCGTTGCCTTCACGGGGAAAGTCAATCCATTCGGGATGACCGAACTCATTGCCCATGAAATTGAGATAGCCCTCACCTGCAAGAGTTGCGGTAAGCAGGCGAATCATCTTGTGAAGTGCAACACCTCTGTCAATTACACTGCTCTCTATATGCTTGCTCATGGAGGTATACATCTCCGCATCGCAAAGCCTGAACATTATGGTCTTATCACCCACAAGTGCCTGGTCGTGAGATTCGCTGTAGCCGATGTTCTTTTCTTTTGGACGTCTGTTTGTAAGCTCGTACCAGAGCTTGAACATATCCCACTGCTCGTCCTTGTATTCCTTTATAAGCTTTATCCACAGATCGGGAACGCCCATTGAAAGTCTGTAATCAAAGCCTATTCCGCCGTCGGGAATTGAAATACACATACCGGGCATACCTGACATATCCTCGGCTATTGTAAGTGCTTTTGGATTGAAGGAATGAACAAACTCATTGGCAAGCTGCAGATATGTCACCGCATCGGTATCGGTGTTAAGCGAGAAATACATATCGTAGCTTGAGAATGCACTGCCAAGCCCATGGTCGTGATAAAGCATCGAGGTAACGCCGTCAAAGCGGAAACCATCAAAATGATATGTTTCCATCCAGAAACGGAGATTTGAAAGCAGGAAGTGAATAACTTCAACCTTTCCGTAATTGAAAAGCTTTGTTCCCCATGCGCTGTGCTCGCCTCTGCCGCCTTCATGGAAGAACTGATACACTGTTCCGTCAAAGAGATTCAGACCTTCATTGGTATTCTTTACCGCATGGGAATGAACAACGTCAAGAAGAACAGTTATGCCCATTTTATGAGCCGTATCGATCAGCTTTTTAAGATCTCTGCCCTGTCCGTAACGGGAGGATGCAGCATAGAAATTGGAAACCTGATAACCGAAGGAACCGTAATAAGGATGCTCCATTACAGCCATGATCTGAATGGTATTGTATCCGAGTTTCTTGATTTTCGGAAGAATTTTTTCTGTAAATTCATCATATGTGCCCACACTGTAGCTCTCCTGAGCCATACCGATGTGGCATTCATATATATAAGGAGTTGTGCATGGTACAAAGTCAGAATCAGTCCATTTGAATCCATCCCAGAGGACATCATCAACCTCCGCACACCAGAGATATGTCACAGGGTCCTGAACCACTCTTGTTGCGTATGTGGGAACACGGCGCAGAGTTTCTCCGTTATGAATGACAACAGCCTGCACCTTCTGTCCGATTTTAAGAGCATCCTTGCCCTTGAGTTCAATTTCAAAGACCCCGTTTTCAAGAGCCTTCATTTCATGCTTATAAAGCTCCCAGTCGCAGAAGTCGCCTGTAAAATACATCTTCTGTGCACCGGGTGCCCATTCACGGTATACCCATCCCTTTGCAGTTTTGTGAATACCGAAATATTTATAGCCCTGAGCAAAGGATGAAATATCATCTTTTTCACCCAGAAGCATTTTTCTCTTTATGGCATAGTTTTTCATCCGCAGATCAAGGTCTTTTTCAAAAGGCTTCAGATACGGATCGTACTCCAAAATTTTATAGCTCATTTTTTGCACGCCCTTTTGTACATTTATACAGTTATTTTACCACCTTAAAACCGATCATGTCAACAAAGACACAGAAAAACTTAATGTCAGAAATATGTTTTTTGTGCGTATGATATGTAGCGTTAAGAAAAAAATTGTTGTATAATGATTGAAAATATATTTTACATTATCCCGAATATATTACAAAGGATTGATTTTCATGATTCTTTCCGGTGCGGACATAATCGTAAAAACACTTATCGAGCAGGGCTGTGATACCATATTCGGTTATCCCGGCGGACAGATAGTCCATGTGTACGATTCACTTTATAAATACAGCAGCGAAATAAAGCATATTCTCACCGCTCATGAGCAGGGTGCTGTTCATGCGGCGGACGGATATGCACGCTCCACCGGCAAGGTCGGTGTTGTAATGGCAACATCGGGTCCCGGCGCTACAAATCTTGTAACCGGTATTGCAACCGCTCATCTTGACTCTATCCCTCTTGTTGCAATCTGCGGCAATGTTCCCACCTCTCAGATTGCAACCGATTCCTTTCAGGAAGTTGACATCACCGGTGTCACTCTCCCCATAACAAAACACAATTATTTTGTCACGGATATCAGCAGACTTGCAGACACCATACGTGAGGCATTCCGTCTTGCCATGTCAGGCAGACCCGGACCTGTGCTGATTGATGTGCCAAAGGATATTCAGATCGCAGAATGTGAATACACACCCCTCCCTCCCGCTGAGCCGGAGTCTCCGTTCCCTGCAAAGGAAATACGTATAACTCAGGCTGCAGAATGTATAAACGACTGCAAAAGACCCTTTATTTATTTCGGAGGCGGTGTTGTTTCAAGCAATGCTCAGGATGAAATGCTGGCTCTTGCAGAGAAGATAGACGCACCTGTGGGTTGTTCCATGATGGGGCTTTCTGTCCTTCCCACATCTCATCCGAGATTTCTCGGAATGCAGGGTATGCACGGTCACTATGCCTGCTCTATGGCCATGCACAAGGCTGACTGCATAATTGCTCTCGGTGTTCGCTTCAACGACCGTTCAACGGGAAACAGACTCAAATTTGCCCAGAATGCAAAGATAGTACACATTGATATAGACGGCTCTGAGCTTTCAAAGAATGTCACTGCCGTTCACACTCTGCGTGCTGACATAAAATGCACTCTCGAATGTCTTCTTCCCCTTATAAAAGAAGTAAAACGTCCTTCGTGGCAGGAAAAGATTGCTTCACTTCGCAACGAGGAGTCAACTTATGCTGACAGCCGTCCCGGAATGACTCCCAGGAATATTATTCTCACTCTTAACAGACATATCGGTGAAAACACTCCTGTCTGTACCGATGTCGGTCAGCATCAGATGTGGACTGCTCAGAATATTCATCTTAAATCCCGACGCAGATTTATTTCAAGCGGCGGTCTCGGTACCATGGGCTTCGGCATGGGTGCTGCAATAGGCGCAGCCTTCGGCACAGGCCAGCGAAGCGTACTCGTTACCGGCGACGGAGGATTCGGCATGAGCCTCAATGAACTGGCAACTGCTGTTTCATACAACATTCCCATGGTTATTCTCATTTTCAACAACGGTGTCCTTGGTATGGTACGCCAGTGGCAGACTCTTTTCTTTGATAAGCACTATTCCGCTACTGTCCTTGATCGAAAGACAGACTTTGTTGCTCTCTCCAAGGCATTCGGTGCTGAGGGCGAAAAGGTCGATTCCATTGAAGGACTTGACAAATCTCTCCAAAATGCTTTTAATTATAACGGTCCTTATGTTATAGACTGTTCTGTAAACAAGGACGAATTTGTCCTTCCCATGCTGCCTCCCGGCGGCTCTATGGACGATATTATTGTTAAAACAGGTGACTGAAATGAACCGCTATACCGTTGCTGTACTCGTCCGCAACCAGTTCGGTGTGCTGAACAGAGTAACCAGTATGTTCCGCCGCAGACAGTTCAATATAAACTGCCTTACCGTAAGTGAAACAGAATCCAATGAGTTTTCACGTATCACCGTTACCTTTGACGGTGATGAGCTTAACAAGCAGCAGCTTGTAAATCAGCTGTACAAGCTTCCAGATGTCTGCTCCATAAAGGAACTGAACAATGAAAACTGCGTCAGCTGCGAGCTTATGCTTATCAAGATGGCTAATGAGCCTCACAGCCGTGATGATATTCTCACCGCAGCAAAGGCATTTGAAGCCAAGACTGTGGATTATTCCAAGGATTCCATTGTTCTCAGATTAACAGGCGAGCGCAGAAGGATTGATGATTTTATCGACCTCATGCGTGATTATCAGATCCTTGAAATCTGCCGTACCGGTATTGTTTCCCTTGAAAAGGGCAGCGAAACCATCAGACACGTTACTAATTTATAATAATAAAAAGAGCTCGGGATGCCGAGCGCTTTTTATTATTGGACGCCTTTAGGCTTGAATAAACCCCTGGTTCTGCCAGGGGTAAATAAAAACACCTTGGTAAAAATAAAACCTCGATGATACAATGGTGAAGGTTTGGCGACCGCATCACAAAAGTATCAAGGAGGTTTTAAACAAAT
>JAZUNN010000064.1:0-18927 GCA_045604155.1 Acutalibacteraceae bacterium | reverse complement strand
ATAAATCAACCACCGGCTATGCTGGTGGATAAAAGCTTAAGCTATGGACAGTAATCGCCTCCCCATGTCAGGGCAAAGCCTCACTTCACACCATTGCCTCCCCTTGTCAGGGGAGGTGGGTTTGCCGTAAGGCAAAGACGGAGGGGTAGTAAAAGAAGCAGATGCAGTAAAAGAAGCAGCCAGAAAACATATGCAGGCATAATTCGGAGGGGTATTAGTAAGTGAAAACTGATGTTTTTCGCTCCCTCCGTCTTTTTATCGACCATAAGGCCGGTAATGATGCACACTATGCGATTGACAGTTTTCAAGAGTGCGTTAAGCGATGCCGGTACTTGACTCATTGCTTTTTATAAATTGCAAAAAAACAAAATCCATCGGTACATCTGTCGAAAAACACAACTACATTGTTTTTTCTGTCGGTATGTGATATAATCGTGAAGAAATCAGTAATAATATCATACATATTCAGGGAGGTGACAGACTTGCTTTTTTCGTTGTTCTGGCTGGTGTGGCCGTTTCTGCAGACAGCAGGAGTTCTTGGTGTTGGCACAATGGCAACAACCGACGAAATGATGATTTTCAACTTCATAAATATAATGGCAGGCTGTATGCTTCCTTTAAGAGGAATATGGTACATAATTTATGCGATACGCAAAAAAACGCAGATTCGCCTGAGTATGCTTATTCAGACAATGCTTGAGATTGCAATAGTCCCTGTTATTATTTTTCTTCCAAATTTTTCATATCATTCATTTCTCGTAATTCTCGCAATTTACTTCTCACTGCAGATGGCAGTGCACGGAGTAAACACTGTAATATACAGACGAAACAGAATACGTCAGTATTTTATTCCCTCCCTTTGCCAGACGGTGCTTTTCTTCAATCTTTTTGCAGGAGTCCTTTTCCTGCCCGATGATATACGCCACAGATTTGTAATGAGCGGAGCGGGTTTTGTCCTTTCCATGCTGGGACACTCCTATATCTGTGAAATACTTTCAATCAGACTCAAAAATAAACGAGCAGCAGGTGTATTCCGAAAAATTTCAATAATCATGCCGGGCTTTTCCGGTCTTGGAATTCCATTCAGACTGCTTCGTATTCTGCGTAATGACCAGAACGACAACAATATCGATGCAGAGGTAATTTTCAATTACGGCAGAAACGGCAACGGTCTGGCAGGTCACTGTGAGCTGTGTGTTGACGGACGGACATATACATACGGAAATTATGATCCCGATTCACGGGCAATTCTTCAGACTATGGGCAACGGAATAATTTTCCGTGCCGAAAAGAAAAAATACATAGATTTTCTTAAGTCAAACAATCGTACGGTGGTAGTGTACGGACTGAAATTCAACGATGAACAACGTAAGGAATTCCGAAGCAAGCTTTCCGACTTTGATGCATCACTGATTCACTGGAGAAAAGAGGCGGAGGCAACACCCCAAAAGGAATATATCCACCGTGTGCTTGAAGGACTTGATGCAGAAATATACCGAATAAATGAAGGTAGATTCAAGACATATTTCCTTCCCACAATCAACTGTGTAACTCTGACAAGCAGCCTTCTGAAAGGTACAGCAGCAGGAAACATAGTGATTCCGGGAGTATATACCCCCGGCTCTTATATGGAAGCTCTGCACCGTCTGTATATAGCAGGCAACGATGTGGTGGTGTCCGTAAACGTATATAATTCATAAAAGAACAACACCTGAAATTCATATTCGGATGTTGTTCTTTTTATTGAAATCAGCACAAAAATGCAGTATAATAGTAGTGTCTATAATCCGATAAGCGGAAAATAAAAGGAGGATAATTATGGCAGAAACAGTAAAGCTTGTTTTTGACGGTCTTAAAGAACTCAGAACAATGAATCCCTGTATGGTTTCATATAATGTAGAAATGACAGAGGTAACAGGCGGAACATTCTGGAAAGCATATACCGATGCACAGATAGACGGAACCGAGCAGGTACCGCCTCCCGATTTCAGTAAGGGAATGTCTGCAATGCATCAGTGGTACGATCCCATTGACACCACAAATCCCCGTCTTATCAAGCTTGCAAAGGATCTCGGCGACTGCTGGGTTCGTGTATCGGGAACATGGGCAACAAAGACCTATTACGATTTTGACGATAAATACGAAGCAGGCACTTCGCCCGAGGGCTATCAGAATGTGCTGAAAAAGCAGCAGTGGATAAATCTTCTTGATTTTGTAAAGGCAATAGGCGGAAAGCTGCTTGTTTCTGTTGCAAACTGCGAAGGACTCCATTCTGCTGATGAACCCTGGAATCCCACTCAGGCAGAGCAGCTGTTTGCTCTCAGTACCGAGCATGGTGTACCCATCAATGCAGTCGAATTTACAAATGAGCCAAATATGATGGAAATGACAGGATTTCCCAAGGGATATACTCCTGAGCATTTCCGCCGTGACCAGGATCTTTTCCATAAGTGGGTAAGAGAAAACTATCCTGATTGCCTTGTAGTAGGCCCCTGTACCTGTGACCCGGAAGCAATGAATATGGGTAAGGATTCCTCAGGCGGCGCAGGCATCGCTGATGTCCTGCCCAGCTGTACAACAGGTGACCTGATGGACGGTTGTACAGAGAAGCTTGATGTATTCAGTTATCATTACTACAACGGTATTTCCGAGCGTATGGCAGCTATGGTGCCTGCAATGTTTACTCCCGCAGAGGGTGCGCTGAGCGAAGGCTACCTCGGCATGGCAGGAATGTGTGCTCGAGCATTTGCTCCTTACCGTGACAAATATGTACCCGGCGGAGAAATGTGGGTAACCGAAAGCGGCGATGCAGGCGCAGGCGGTCATACATGGGCATCCACATATCTTGAAGTACCACGTACACTCAATGAATACGGTGATTTTGCATCCGTTACAAACGGAGTGATATTCCACAATACCCTTGCATCTTCCGATTACGGATGGCTTAAGCACGGTACATTCGTACCCCGTCCCGGCTATTTTGCATCACTTCTCTGGAAACGTCTTATGGGCGACACAGTATATGAATCTCCGGAAGCAATCCGTGAAGGCGCTCATGTATATGTCCACTCAAGAAAAGACGGAAAAGAAGGCTGCGTATATCTTGTAATCAATAATTCCTGGAGCGAAACCACTGAGGTTGAGATTCCCGCTGCAGCAGAGGTTTACGCTCTTAGCGGAAACGGCAGTATGCGAAGCCGTACAATGCTTCTCAACGGCAATGAGCTTTCGCTCGGTGAAAATGACAGTCTTCCCGAAATAAAGGGTGAGGCAGTGCAGGCAGGAAAGATTGAAATTGTACCCGGCGGTTGTACATTCATCGTGCTGGAAAAACCTGAAGCCAAAAAGAAAAAAGGTTTGTTTGCCCGTATGTTCGGTAAAAAATAAAAATTGAACAAAAGACCTTTTCCCGCATAGGGAAAAGGTCTTTTTTACTGATTGAAAATCCTGGGATATGATATAAAATAATAAATATTAAATCATTTAAGGATTGTTTAATAATTGTCGTGCTAAACTGTAGTCAGTTCGGAGGGGGACGCCCTGAGAGCACTTTCATAGAAAGGACAGAAAAGCCTTATGTATCTTAGAATACTTAAAAAAGACCTTAAGCGAAATAAGGTAATGAACATCATACTGCTTGTATTCATAACCCTGTCGGCGGTGTTTGTATCGAGCAGTGCAAACAACATTCTGACCATAATCAATGCGCAGGACGATTTCTTTGAAATGGCAGGCATGAGCGACTACGTTGTAATGACAAAGGGAACGGAGGCAGAAGAGCTCAACAGTGTGATCGGTTCTATAGAGCTTGCCGATTCCCATCACACCGAGCCGCTTGTTTATCTGAGTGCGGACGATGCGTTATTAAACGGCGAAGAGATAGAAAACGCACCGACACTGACTCTTTTCGCTTTCGAGGAAGCGTCCCTTTCTTATTTCACAGAGGACGACATACTCATTGAGTCGATAGAAAGCGGCAAGATATATCTGCCTGTCAAATTAAGAAACAAGAATGATATCAAAGTCGGCGATACCATTATGGTAACCCTCGGAGAAACAAAAAAAGAATTTACTGTTGAAGCTTTTATCAAGGATGCACTTTTAGGCTCTCCCAATGTAGGCTCAACAAGATGCGTAATATCATACGATGATTTTAAAGATATTTATTCAGAGCCTCTTGTAAAGGAACAGCAGCGTGCAGGAGCACTCTGCTCCATAGAGACAAAAGACACAAAGGAATTTGCAAATGAGCTCATGGATACAGATCTGAGCACAGTTCTGGTGGCAGACTCCGACCTGATGCAGTCCATGTATATTCTTGACATGGCAGTTGCAGGAGTATTTCTTGTAGTCAGCATCTGCCTTGTGCTCATAGCGATAGTGGTGCTTCGCTTTACCATCAACTTCACCCTCTCTCAGGAGTTCCGTGAGATCGGCGTAATGAAGGCAGTGGGCATATCGGACAGAAAGATAAGAGGTCTGTATCTCGTAAAATACTTTGCGATTTCTGTAGTCGGCGCTGTGCTGGGACTTGCAGCAGGTATTCCCTTCGGCAATATGCTGCTTGAAAAAGCTTCTCAGATAATGATAATAAACGGCAGCAGACTTTATTTTGTAAATGTCATCTGCGTTGTACTGGTGGTTTTCGTTGTAATGATATTCTGCTGGGGCGGCACAAAGAGAGTAAAGAAGCTTTCACCTGTAGCGGCAGTCCGTGACGGCTCAGAGGGCGAGAGATTCTCAAAAAGAAGTCCCCTGTCCCTTGCAAAAGGACGAATGAGACCTGTATCCTTCCTGTCGCTCAATGATATTCTGAGCAACGCAAAACGCTATATCACTATGATAATAGCCTTTACGCTGTGCCTTGTTATGACAATAGTTGTCATCAACACAATAAACACCCTGAAAAGTGATAAGCTGGTAGCCTATTTCGGAACTGCAGAAAGCGATGTTTATCTGGTTGATGCAACATATGTTGACTATTTCGAGGAAAAGGGCAGAGACAATTTCAGACGTGACCTTACCGAAATAGAAAAGACCCTTGAAGAAGAAGGAATGCCTTGTCATGCCTTCGGCGAGATATTCATGTTCAGCACCCTTGATGCAGGAGAAAATTCTTATGCAGGAATGATTTTCCAGGGAACAGGTGTAAAGGCTTCGGATTATGTTTATTCCGAAGGCTCAGCACCGCAGAATCCTGATGAGGTAGCAATAACCACAAAGGTGGCAGAGGCCCTTGACGTAACCATAGGCGACACCTTTACCTACACCGATATGGACAAAAAGCGTGAAGTGCTGGTTGTGGGAATATTCCAGTCCATGATGAACAGGGGCAACGGTGTAAGACTTCATGAAGATGCGGAAATAAACTACGCTCAGGCAGCAGGCTTCAATGCCTATCAGATAACCTTCTGTGATAACCCCGACGAAAAAGAGCTTGAGAGACGCAAGGAGCGCCTTGCGGAGCTTTACCCGGAATCAAGAGTTATGAATGGCGGAGAATATGCAAACTATTTCACAGGCTCTGCTGAAATGGTCGAATCCATCCGCAATCTGCTCACACCGATTATGATAATCATCTGCATGATGATCGCCATGCTCATGGAGCGTTCCTTTATCGCAAAAGAAAAAGGACAGATCGCAATGCTCAAGGCAGCGGGCTTTACAAAGGGCTTCACAGTCCGCTGGCATGTTCTGAGAATGGGTATAGTGCTGATAATATCCGCTGTTCTCGGCATAGCACTTTCCACCCCTGCAACCCAGCTTCTTATCACCCCGATATTTAAAATGATGGGTGCAGATTTTATAAAATACGACATAGTACCTCTTGAGGCTTATGTGATTTATCCCCTTATGCTCATAGGAGCAACACTCATTGCGGTATTCATTGCCGCACAGAGCACGAAGAAGATAACCGCCTCCCAGACCTCCAGTATTGAATAAAGAAAGGATAATCCTGTTATGAATAAAATTCTCGAAGTAAAGGATCTCTGCAAGACCTATGTACTCAACAAGCGTCAGAACAATGTACTCAAGAATGTAAACTTTTCTGTCAGCGAGGGCGAAATGGTAGCTGTCATGGGACCCTCGGGCTCAGGAAAATCCACACTGCTCTATGCGGTGTCGGGCATGGATAAGCTCACCGCAGGAGACGTTCTCTTTGACGGTAAGAGCATTACCGCAATGAACGATAAGGAGCTTTCCGCTCTCAGACTTGACCACATGGGCTTTATCTTCCAGCAGATGTACATGCTCAAGAATCTGAATATTCTCGACAACATTCTCCTGCCCTCCTGCCAGTCGAAAAAGATAAAGGAAAGCAGAAAAGAAAAAGCCGAGCGCGGACGCGAGCTTATGAGAAAGCAGGGCATAATCGAAACTGCCGACAACGGCATAGACGAAGTATCAGGCGGTCAGCTCCAGCGCGCCTGCCTGTGCAGAAGCCTTATCAACAAGCCGAAGATGATCTTTGCAGATGAACCCACAGGCGCACTCAACCGCTCAGCCTCTGACGAAGTAATGGATATGCTGGGCGCTGTAAACCGCGAGGGTACCACCGTAATGCTGGTAACCCACGATACAAAGGTCGCCGCAAGATGCACGAGGGTAATGTACATCGTTGACGGAAACATAAAGGGCGAGTATAATCTTGATGTGTACGACGGCGTATCGCCGCTTCGTGACAGAGAGCGTGCAATTTCAAACTGGCTGATGGAAATGGGCTGGTAAAAAAGACAAAACACCCGACCAAAGCATCCCGATGATAAGAGAGGTGTCAGCGAAGCTGACGGAGGGAGTGACAGACCGCTTTGATAAACTCAGGCAGAGGCGTTTTTACGCCTCTGCTGAATCTGTTTCAAAAGGTGAGTGCAGAATATGACTGACATACTTGTAGTTGAAGACAATATCGAAATATCAACCCTTCTATGTGATTTTTTGCGAGCGGAAGGGTATGCGGTAAGCCATGCCGACAGCGGCGAAAAGGCACTTTCCATATTTGAAAAATACGGTGCAAAGCTCGTGATTCTTGATGTAATGCTTCCCGGAATAGATGGCTTTGCGGTGTGCAGGAAAATCCGAGAAAAGGAAAACACGCCCATATTCATAGTCAGTGCACGAATAACCAAAGAAGATAAGCTCAACGGACTTATTCTCGGCGCAGACGACTATATCGAAAAGCCCTTTGATATCGACATCATGATAGCCAAAATCAAGGGCATCTTCCGCAGGAGATACGACAGTGACAGCCTTACCTGCGGAAATATCACCCTTGACAGAGTGCGCCGCACAGCATTAAAAAACGGACACGAACTCAAAATGACCGCCAAGGAAGTGGATCTTCTTGAGCTGTTCATGGAAAACAGAGGAACGACCCTTTCAAAGGATATGCTGTTTTCGAGAATATGGGGCTTTGACAGTGATTCCGAGCCTCAGACTCTCACGGTCCACATAAAGTGGCTGAGAGAAAAAATCGAAGAAGACCCAAAGAATCCAAAACACATTCTTACCGTGTGGGGCACAGGCTACAGATTTGAGGAGTAAAAATAAACTTAACATCGAAAAGAGATGATTATTGGGATGCGTAAACATTATATTGACAATCTGAGATGGATGATACTTCTTGTGCTTATTCCGTACCACACTGCAATGGCATGGAATATCTGGAACGAGCCTAATTACATTACTCTTGATGGAAACAGAGCAATCAGCAGTATAGTTGTATTTTTCAGTCCATATTTCATGCGCTTGCTCTTTGTTCTTGCGGGAATAAGTACAAAATTCGCACTTATGAAAAGAACAAAAAAGGAATACCTTTCAGAACGTGTAAAAAGGCTTCTGATGCCTCTGCTTTTCGGAACAATAGTGCTCATGCCTGTAATGACATATACAGCGGATAAATTCAATTTTTCCTATAACGGCAACTTCTTTGAACATTACAAGGTGTTCTTTACAAAATACACTGACCTGACAGGCGCTGACGGAGGCTTTTCATTAGGCCAGTTCTGGTTTCTGCTTTTCCTGCTGATTGTATCGGCTTTAGGAATCGGATTGATATCGCTGCTTGAAAAGACTGTCTGCAAGTCAGAAAGAACAATATCATTCTGGTTGGTTATCGTTCTTGGTCTGCCTCTGCCTTTGCTGGGTGAGCTGCTGTCAATAGGAGGAAAAAGCATTATCGAATTTTTGTATCTCTTCCTCCTCGGCTATTTCGTTTTCTCAGAGGAAGAAGTGATAAATAAAGCAGAGAAATACCGTTTCATACTGACCGGCATCGGAATAACTGCAACTGTGCTCAATGTGTATTTCTTCATATGGCTCGGTAAAGGAAGTTCTTTGTGTGACAGTATAAGCAGATACTTTATGATACTTGCACTGATAGGTCTTGCAAAAAGATATCTTGATTTTAGCGGAAAAGTGTCAGTTTATATGAGCCGAAGATCTTTTGTTTTCTATATCTGGCATTATATCTGGGTGGTTTTATTCCAGTATCTGCTGTGTCGGTATTTCGGAAACAATACCGTTGTTTTATTTGCTTGCACGGTAATTTTTTCTTACGTCATGACCTTTATATGCTGTGAAATAACAGTAAGAATACCGCTTCTTTGTTTTCTTACGGGAACAAAATACAAATCACGCAAAGAGTAGTTACAGAAAACTGCTCTGAGGAGATACAAATATGAAAGCATTTAATCGAATGTTTGCAGCAGTCATAATTCTTGCTTTGCTGATGCTTGCGGGAGTAAATATGTGGCTTTTTAAAGCAGAGAGGACAGAAGGCAGACAGCACCGTGTTGATGCAGCTCGTGCAGCTGCGGTTATAGAAGAAAAAGGCATCGACTCTCTATGTCTTTCGGATTATTCCACCATTATTGCAGTTACAGAAGTTGATGAGCATAATGGAATAACGGGTGAAAATCACGACTATCTGATCAAAGAAATAAACGGCACATACTACCGTTTTGATTATTCTGCTTCAGAGGAAATTGAAAAAGACATAAAAATTACAGTGAATGTTTCTCTCCTTGTTATGACGGTCTTGCTTCTGGCAGTGCTTTTATATTTAAGAATACGTGTTTTAAAGCCATTTTTTACACTTCGTGAAATGCCGGTAGAGCTTTCAAAAGGCAATCTTACAATGCCACTGAAGGAAACCCGCCAGCGTTATTTCGGCAGATTCATATGGGGCATGGACATGCTCAGAGAAAAGCTCGAACAGAATAAGGAAGCAGAGATGAATCTGCAGGCAGAGCGCAAAAAGCTGATACTCTCCCTGTCTCACGACATCAAGATTCCCCTTTCCGCAATCAAGCTTTATTCAAAGGCGCTTTCAAAGGGTCTTTACGATGACGCACAGAAGCAGGCGGAAATAGCAGAGAGCATAAACGAAAAGGCAGATGAGATAGAGGGCTACGTCTCGGGCATAGTCAGGGCATCGAAGGAGGATTTCCTGTCGATAGAAGTGCGAGACGGCGAATTTTACCTTTCCGAAATGCTCGGCGGAGTGACCGATTTCTATAAGGACAAGCTGCGCCTGTTAAAGACGGAATTTTCCGTTTCCGACTACAGCAATTGCCTGATTCGCGGCGACTGTGACCGAGGGACAGAGGTGCTCCAGAATATAATGGAGAACGCCATAAAATACGGCGACGGCAAAAGAATATCAATAGACGTAACCGAAGAAGAGGGCTGCCGCCTTGTGACCGTTACAAACACGGGCTGCACACTGCCCGAATCCGAATTGCCGCATATGTTCGACAGCTTCTGGCGAGGCACAAATTCTGCAGGTCAGGCAGGAAACGGACTGGGACTTTATATATGCCGCTGTATAATGAACAGAATGAATGGCGAGGTTTTTGCAGAAATCAAAGACGGAACAATGAATGTTACGGCAGTATTCAGTCCTGCATAAATCTCAGATACATACTTGTATATTTCAGTGTATTGCCTTATAATAAAATAGCATAGCTATATGTGCTTATTGAAAAAAGGTGGTAATCTGATGAACAGTACAGACAGAAATCACAGTGAACTTTCCCGCATAGCAGCAGGAGAAGGAATGGTGCTGCTTAAAAACAACAGCAATGTACTTCCGCTTGCAGAA
The DNA here is from genome assembly GCA_045604155.1 of Acutalibacteraceae bacterium. Classification (GTDB taxonomy): domain Bacteria; phylum Bacillota; class Clostridia; order Oscillospirales; family Acutalibacteraceae; genus JAISGQ01. The sequence continues at coordinate 8,825 of JAZUNN010000064.1, read as the reverse complement.
GGTACAAGGATTGCACTTTTTGGCAAGAGCAGCATTGCCTACATAAAAGGTGGCGGAGGCAGCGGCGATGTGCATTGTGAGTATGTGCGTAATATATACGATGGATTTAAAATAAAAGAGCATGAAGGCAAAGTGAAAGTCAATGCTTCCGTGTATGAATTCTACAAAGATTTTGCACTGAAAGAAGGAGTACGGGGAAGAGAGCTGGTTGGCGGAAATGCCTCGGCAGAGCCGATTCTTCCTGAAACACTGGTGAAAGCCTCTGCAGAAGAATCGGATGTTGCAATAGTGACCATCGGCAGATACTCCTGGGAAGGAGCTGACCGAAGGGAAAAGAATGATTTTTACCTTACAGATGAGGAGAAGACCCTCATCACATCGGTAACAGATGCCTATGAAAAAACCGTTCTTGTCCTCAATGTCGGCGGAATGGTTGATTCATCCTACTTTATTGATAACGATAAAATACCTTCCGTCCTTCTTGCGTGGCAGGCAGGAATGGAAGGCGGCCTTGCAATAGCAGATATTCTTTGCGGAGATGTAAATCCTTCGGGTAAGCTGGTTGATACATTCGCTAAAACCTTTGCTGATTACCCTTCATCCGAGCACTTTGACGATTCTGAAGATTATGTGGAATATTTCGAGGATATATATGTCGGTTACCGATATTTTGAGACCATACCGGGTGCAGCCGAAAAGGTTAATTACCCCTTTGGTTACGGATTGAGCTATACCACTTTTGACCTGACAGACATATCAGTCTGTGAAACTCACGGGGAAATCAGAGCAGAGGTAAATGTTGAAAATACAGGCTCATGTCCCGGTAAACAGGTTGTGCAGATGTATTTTGGTGCACCTCAGGGAAAGCTCGGAAAACCATCAAAGGAGCTTGCTGCCTTTGCAAAGACAAAGCTGCTCTCGCCGGGAGAAACAGAGAAAATAAAACTCAGCTTCAGGGCATCCGATATGGCAAGTTACGATGACCTCGGGAAAATCTGCAAAGCAGCATATGTCCTTGAAAAAGGCGATTACACATTTTTTATAGGTACATCGGTAAGAGATACCGAAAAAGCTGAATATATATACACTGTCAGTGAGGATACAATCACACAGCAGCTTGAGAACCGCTGTAAACCATATGAGCTTGACAGGCGTATGCTGTCAGACGGAACATATGAAAAGCTCCCAACGGGAAAGGTGATCGCAGAATATGAGCCGAACAAGCCTTCGTGTGCAAAGGCACCTGCTGAAACAGTGACCTTTGACAAGGCTGAAAACCTTGATGAATTTGTCGCACAGTTTACTGATGATGAACTTTGTGAATTCATGGGCGGTGATCCCAGCACAGGCGTTGCCAATACAGGATGCTTCTCAGGTCTTGAACGCCTTGGTGTATCACCCGTATCAACTGCAGACGGACCTGCGGGAGTAAGAATAGACTGGAATCATGAGGTGGCAGTTACTGCATGGCCCTGCGGAACACTTCTTGCCTGCACATGGAATACTGATATAGTTGAAATGATCGGTGCAGCAGGTGCAAGAGAGATGAAAGCAAATGACCTTAAGGTCTGGCTAACACCTGCCATGAATATCCACAGAACACCTCTCTGCGGAAGAAACTTTGAATATTTTTCCGAAGATCCTCTTGTTGCAGGCAAAATGGCAGCAGCAAAGGTAAGAGGAATACAGTCCGAAAAGGTAGCCTGCTCGGTAAAGCATTTCGCCTGCAACAACAGAGAAAACAACCGATTTGCAAACGATTCGAGAGTATCTGAAAGAGCTCTGCGTGAAATATATCTCAGAGGGTTTGAGATATGTGTCAGAGAATCAGACCCCTGGACTATAATGACATCATATAATCTCCTTAACGGTATTCATACGTCAGAAAGCTATGATCTCATTATGGGCATACTTCGCAGTGAATGGGGCTTTAAGGGAATGATAACTACCGACTGGGGAATAAAGAACGACCCCGTTAAGGAAGTAAAAGCAGGCAATGACATGAAAATGCACATAGGCTATCCTGACGACCTTAAAGAAGCACTGAGAAAAGGAGAGCTGACAAGAGCTGATCTTGAGGTCTGCGCAAAACGAATTCTTGAGGTTTACAAACGGATTTATAAATAAAAAGGAGGATGTTTGGGATGAAAAGGGATCTTTGTTATTTTTACCCCTGCCATATGACAGATGTGTACAATGCATTTATTCAATCTGCCAATCAGAAATTCGGAAAGGAGTGTAAAGGTGAACCGCCTTACACAATTTCCTTCGCTCTGAACTTCTCAATGAAGTACAATATGAACGGCGGAGCGGTTACAATACGTCTTATGCCGTGGCAGAACGGAACAGCGGTCAACCTGCGATACTCCATTGCTCAGGCAATGGGCGCACGTTACGGAGCTCATGCAAGAGATCTGACCACATATGTTGATTCGATTCTGGGAGTCAGATCAAGCACAGCAAATATTGATGTAAATGAGTTTATGGCTTACGAGTCAGATGCAAAGCAGGGATATGCAGCTCAGCCTCAGCAGACACCGCCTCAGGTATATAATCAGCAGCCGGCGTATTCTCAGCCTGTGCAGCAGCCCGTATATAAGCAGCCGATGTATTCCCAGCCCGCATACCCCCAGCAGGCACCACAGCAGATGTATGCCCAGCAGCCTGCATATGTTCAGCAGGTCAGCCAGCAGGCAATGATGATTGCCGAAAAGTACAGAGAACTGTATGAGCTCGGTGCAATAACAGCCGAAGAATATGAGCTCAGAAGAAAGCAGTGGATTGGTTATTGATAAAAAAGACCTTGTCGAAAGACAAGGTCTTTTTGTTGAAACAATTACTTGAAAACACAGCGAAAAATATCATTGCGTTGAAAAACGAAAACATATATGATATAATTCGATAGTATTGGATATGAACTAATTAAATCAGATAAGAATCGGGGGAGAAGGTATGAAATCCGGAGTCAATGAGCTGTGGAAACAGTTTTTAAAGTTTGTAAAAACAACTGCAGGCATGATTATTACTGCGTTATCTGCAGTGATTTTAATTGAGCTGATCGTTGTTTTGATTCTTGCCTGTTCAGGAAATAAAAAGAATGAGAAAAAAGACAGCGGCTCATATGCCTATGCTGCCTACTCAAAAGAAGTTGACAGACTTACAGCCCTTTACGGAAAGGGTCAGATTACCGACGATTACCTGCTCAAGGGTCTTGCTTACGTTGACCTGAGAGACCTTGATGAAGACGGAACAGAGGAAATGATCTGTGCATACGGCAAGGATTATGCAAATAGATGCACAGTATATACCTATTCAGACGTGTTGCTGAGATTGTATGATGGCAGCACAAGCAATATAGGCAATGGAGTTTATCCGTCTGTCGAATATCTTAACAAAGACGGAGAAACTGAATTTGTCCACTGCGAAAGCAGCGACAGTACAGTTTATTATCGCCTTGCAGACAATAAATTTGAAAATGCCATGTCATACCGATACAGTGAATATTCAGGCGGAGCCTTCATAAACGATCTTCATGTTACTATGGATGCAGCAGATGCAGAGCTTGAAAAGCATGAATTCGATGCAACCAGAGAGAGCATTCTTCTTTATTCCTATTTGGAAGAAAAGGAAGAAAGAGAAGAGGAGCTCGATGCAGTAATAGAAAAATCAAAGATAACCACAGAATTCATTATAAAGGAAGCAGCACCTGTTATAAAGGATGAAAAGAAAAACGAAAAAGAGGACAGGGAACAGAGTGTGTATACATGGGTTGTCGATCCTTTTATAGAAGCAGATAACATAGACGTCCTCGGTCGTGAGCATTGGATATATGCGGATATGGATCTGAATATTGAAGATTTTGGATATAACAGCTTCATGCTGCCTGTGTACGATGACATATGCGTTGTTGAAAAGGACAATAAAAAAGGTCTTGTTTCTTACAGCGGAGAATTCTACGCAGATGTAGAATATGATTATGTCAATCCATATGCTTCGGACATGGTTTTATATGGAAAAATTATAGAAGAAATGTATTATAATGAGGATTTTGACGAGTTTTATACTTCGACTGATTATGATGGATATTCATTTTCATTACGTGACCCCAATACAGTAACTGAAAAAAGCATGGATTTCAGCCAGGCGGGCGGAGTAGGAGTAACCTGGTCCAATAAGTATAAGACACTGTACTGGATAACTGATGGTGGCTTCTGGGAAAATAAAACTGACAGATATGTTGTCGCAGAAAATGCTGTCAAAGAAAAAAATTACGAGTCAGGCGTTAACTACTATGATGAGCTCGATGAATATGATGAATGGTGTCTGTTTGACTACAATAGCAACGGATATGTAATTACCAAAGACGGACAGAGAATATCAGACGAAATATATGATTACGGTACAGCATACTCAGAAGGTCTCTTTGCTGTTATGAAAGACGGATACTGGGGCTATGTAGATGAGAAAGGTAATGTTGTGATTCCCTTTGAGTTTGATAGTTGCTGGAAATACAATAACTGTGAAATAGGAAGTTATTTTGAAGAATATATGGAATGGTGGGAAGATGATAATATAATGTATCCCGCATATCCTGCAATCGACGGATATGTACCGGTATGCAAAGACGGCGAGTATGCACTTTATGACATCAACGGCAATATAATCATTGATTTCGGTGAACTTGAAACCATCCGTCCCATGTATAAAGGAATGTTCTGGGCAGAAAAAGATGGTCTTTGGGGTGTTGCAACTCTGAATTACGATGCAATAGATATCGTTTTACCCGACAGCGATAAGGAAGATTCATCGGATGCCACAACCACAACAACCACTATCCCCACAACAACTACTACAAAATCCAAAAAAGAAGAACTTGCTTTTCTTCCTATGCGTTTTGTTTATACATCAGGAATGGGAAACTGGGTTTCAGTACTTGATCTGAACAAGGATCTATCCTTCACAGGTGCGTATGATGATATTGATATGGGGGATTTCAGTGATGATTATCCCGAAGGAACAGCATATACCTGTGAATTTTCCGGAAAATTCGGAAATCTCAAAAAGATAAATGATTATACCTATTCCATGGAGCTTATAGAGCTTGAAACAAAAGAAAAGCCCGGAAAAGAATGGATAGAACATGGAATAAAATACTATGCAACAGAAGCAGCCGGAATTGATGGATGTGAAGAATTTTTCCTCTATACCCCTGACGCACCGACGTACGAATTATCTGAGGAATTCCTCTGGTATGGCCCATGGCTCTATGACGGAGAAATTGGAGATGAACTCAATTATTACGGAATATACAATCCTCAGGATGATATAGGCTTCTTCCACTTCCCGGAATAATATTTGCGAAAAAATACCGAAAGGGTGATTGATAGTATGAAAAAGGTAATCAGTGTTTTTATGATCATGATTCTTCTTGTATGCTGCACGGCCTGCACATCGGAAGAAAAGAACGACTCATCAGGTCAGGCGGTCGATGGAAACAAAACAGAGGATATCGTCAACGGTCTTGATTTTCTGCCACTTGAATTTTACTTCTCCAGTGGCGCAGGCGGCTGGGGTACAGAGCTTACCCTGAACCCCGACGGCGCCTTCACAGGCAAATATCATGATTCTGAAATGGGCTCAACAGGTGAAGACTACCCATACGGAACCTATTACATCTGTGAATTTACAGGCAGCTTTGAGAACATCACAAAGGTCAATGATTACACTTATACCATGACTATCGGTGAGGTTGGAGTAAAGAATGAGATTGACAGCGAATGGATAGAAGATGGTGTAAAATACATCGCATCATATCCTTACGGACTTGAGGGCAGTGAAAAATTCAAGCTTCTCACCCCTGATGCACCTATCGCAGAATTTTCTGAGGATTTCCTTATCTGGTGGCCGGGCAGATATGAGGAAGTAAAGAGCGATACTCTTGGATATTACTGCATAATGAATATAGAGCAGGAATACGGCTTTTTCACCTTTGAATAAAATTACGACGGCACTGAATCAGTGCCGTCGTTTTCCGTTTGCAGTCATGAGTTATTGCAGAAACGTGGAGAGTGTGGTAAAATTAATTTTATGAATGAAAGGGTGGGAGAATGAATCTTTGGCAGAAATTTGAGACCGAGCGAGGTTTAAAAGCAGACAACAAAGGAATATTCTTTCACTACGAAAAGGGTATTGATGATGATTTGCGAAAAGCCTGCATTTTATTTGCAAAATGGCTGAGAAGAAGGTATATATTTCCCGTCCGTCTCAACGTATATATAAAAAACTGTGAAAAAGTCAGATTATTAAATGGCATAATGGCATATGGCAGCTTCAGATGGTTTGAAAAAAGAACGCCATATATCAGAATACCTTCAAAAATTGAGCCTGATTTGCTGAATGACTTTTCAAAAGAAGAAATATATGAGCAAATATTAAGCTCACTTGTTCATGAGCTGACCCATTATTTTCAGTGGGTGCTCGATTTGGAGCAAAGTGATGCGGTATCAGAGCGTCAGGCTAATTATTACAGATATAGAATTATAGAAAAGTATTATCAGGAGGACATAGCATGACACCACAATTTCGTATGCGCTTTCCCGAGGGAAGAGCGAAGGTATTTACAGTAAGCTACGATGACGGAGTGGAGCAGGATATCCGTCTTGTTGAAATAATGCGTAAAAACGGCATAAAAGGCACGTTCAATATTAATTCAGGACTCTATGCATCTGAAGGACATAAATGGCCTGAAGGTCATATCCACCGCAGAATGAGTCTGTCTCAGTGCAAGAAACTTTATGCTGACAACGATACCGAGGTTGCAGTGCACGGCACATATCACCCGAATTGGGATTCCCAGCCTGCACCTGCTGCGATGTGGGATATACTCAATGACCGCCGCACCTTGGAAGAACAGTACGGCAGAATAATCAGAGGAGCCGCATATCCATTCGGTGCTTTTTCTGATACTGCTGTTGATGTTCTGCGTCTTGCAGGCATAAAATACTGCCGTACGGTAATTTCGAGCCACAGCTTTGATATGCCGAAAGACTGGCTGCGCCTTGAGGCGACCTGCCACCATAACGACGAAAAATTACCCGAACTGATCGAGCGGTTTACAGATGAAAATGCAGTGATCTATAAGCCGTGGTTGTTCTATCTCTGGGGACATTCTTATGAGTTTGAACGTGATGACAACTGGCATATTATCGAAAATGCTCTGGAAAAGCTTGGCGGACATAATGATGTGTGGTATGCAACAAATATAGAAATCTATGACTATACCCACGCATTTTCTGAGCTTGTATTCTCGGCAGATGCAAGTGTCGTATACAATCCCACAGCAACAGACCTCTGGGGCTTTGACGGGAAAAACACCGTGAAGATCCCTGCCGGACAGACATTGGAGCTGCAGGTGTCGGATAATGCGAAAAAGGCTCCCTCTGACGAGGGAGCTGTCAGCGAAGCTGACTGAGGGAGAGAATTTCAAAAAGAAGATGAAAACTAGATGTTTTCATTGCTTGATTAAGGAGAAATACCATGAAATACGATTTTATATCTATTCTTGACCGCAGAGGCAAGGATGCAATAGCAATAGACGCAATAGGCAAGCCCTCCTTCGGCATCGGAGCACCAAAAGAAGGCTTTGATTCAATTCCCATGTGGGTAGCAGACATGAATTTCCCTGTTCTGCCTGCCATAACCGATGCTATGATCGAGCGTGCAAAGCACCCTGCTTTCGGCTATTTTGAGCCGACAGATGCATATTTTGACTCGATAATCCGTTGGCAGAAAACACGCAACGGTGTAATGAATCTTACAAAGGAAAACATAGGCTACGAAAACGGAGTCCTTGGCGGAGTTGTGTCAGCCCTCAATGTAATGTGTTCAAGAGGGGATAAGGTGCTTATACATTCTCCGACCTACATCGGTTTTACCCACAGCCTTGAAAACAACGGCTATGATATAATCCATTCGCCTCTCATAAAGGACGAAAACGGAACATGGCGCATGGATTTTGAGGACATGGAAAAGAAGCTTTCCGAGCATAAAATCCATGCAGCCGTATTCTGTTCACCACACAATCCCACAGGCAGAGTCTGGGAGAAGTGGGAAATTGAAAAGGCAATGGAAATATATAAAAAGTACGATGTTTCCGTTGTTTCTGACGAAATATGGAGCGATATCATTCTTACAGGCAATAAGCATATACCGACCCAGTCCGTCAGTGAAGACGCAAAAATGCGTACTGTTGCCCTTTATGCACCGTCAAAAACCTTCAATCTTGCAGGTCTGGTGGGCAGCTATCATATAATTTACAACAACGCCCTGAAAGACCGCCACGACAAGGAAAGCTCTCTTTCACACTACAACTCCATGAACGTAATGTCCATGCACGCTCTTATCGGCGCATACAGTGACGAGGGATATATCTGGGTTTCGGAGCTTTGCGAGACCATAACAGGCAATGTAGATTTCGCCTGCGATTTTATAAGAAAACACTTTGACGGAGTAGAAGTAAGTCACCCACAAGGAACATATATGCTGTTTTTGGATTGTGGGAAATGGTGCAAAGTCCACGGTAAAACCCTCGACGACCTGCTTAAAGCCGGCTGGGACGTAGGAGTCCACTGGCAGGACGGCAGACCCTTCCACGGCAGAAACCATATCCGAGTAAACCTCGCCCTGCCTCTCTCAAGGGTAAAAGAAGCCTTTGACAGACTCAGTAAATACGTTTTTAATGCATAAATAAGCAGAGCTCCGCAATCATGTGGAGCTCTGCTTATTATTTGTATAATCCATGATTAAAGCAAAAGTAGGCCCCCTCT
>JAZUNN010000063.1:0-13529 GCA_045604155.1 Acutalibacteraceae bacterium | reverse complement strand
GGAGTAGATACATTTAAGAAACGCAAGTAAACTTACGCGGCTGGCAGACCGTAATTACGCGTTAACGCGTTCCGCGAGGAATAGAGGGCTTCGCCCGCATGTGAAAAACCCCCGGTTTTACCGGGGGATATTTATTTTTGTTATCTGAGGTTGAGGGTTTTGCCGTCCTTCATGATATCGTTCATGCGCTGATCGAGGAGCTCCTTGGAGTAAATGTAACGGACAGCATCAACATTTGCAGGACGGGTACGGATAACCTCACGACCGGAAGCATCTACATCATAATACTCTTCGACACCATTGGGATCGGTGGTGAGGATAGTGGTGTAAACACCGTCGAGAAGATCATTGTCTCTCATAGCTTCAAGCTCTGCAACGGTGATACCGAGATAATCAGCAGTATCAAAATCGTTGAAGTACTTCATTTCAGGCTGACGGAGAACAGGCTCGTCAGAGCTTTTGTTTTTACCGGAAACGGTAACGGAGCCTGCAACAACAAAAGCAGAAATGAGGGTAAGAATACCGAGAATAAGCATACCGATGATAAAAGATATAGTTGACATAATATTCCTCCGGATTACGGCATAAAGCCGATTTATTAATTGCGGTAACACGGTTATGCACCTGAAATGCACGGCGCATATCAAACTTATTTTACCATGACAATAAAATCTGTCAATAGAAATATTGTGAATTTATCTATTTGAGTTTTTTTATGTACTTAAAAGTCGTTTTTTCACCCTGCTGAGCAAGCATTGTAAGGAGAGATTCAAGCAGCTCGCTTGTGGCTGGATGTATGACACGTCGGGCTTTGCCTTTCAGAAAATAATCAAGGGGCATGGTGTCATTATAGTTCTTTTTATTATATATTTTGCTTGCCGCAACACGGTCGCAGAACATTTCCTTTACAAATCTGACAGGCATCTCAACAGGCTCCATACGTTTTGTGGAAGGGTTGTAATCAGTCCAGTATTCGAAGTGGTGACGATTACGACCTTTGTGATGCATCCAGGCAAGGGAATATCCGATGGTTTCACGCTCTTTTTCATTGGGACTTCGGGTGCCCTGGAAATATTTGACTCCGGCCGAAAACTCTGTATGAGAGTATTTTGAAAGATCATGAAAAAGACCCTGCCAGCCTATGCCGGCTTTAAAGCAGTGAGCAATGACACGATGCCGATGCTTTGTTATGGTAGAAAAATGTTTTAAGAAGTTGAACATTATTTTACCTCCGAGCCGGATGGGAATTTAACAGTGACACGAGTACCTTTGCCAAGCTCACTTTCTATAGAGATATCGGCCTTGTGATAAGCAACAGCGTGTTTTACTATTGAAAGTCCGAGACCTGTGCCGCCGATAGCCTTCGAGCGGCTTTTGTCAACACGGTAAAAGCGTTCGAAAACTCTTCCGATTTCTTCCTGAGGAATACCTATTCCTGTGTCAGAAATTTCAAGAGTAGGGAAGGATGAGGAGCTGAAGACACGAACAGTAACTGTTCCGTTGTCTTTATTGTACTTTACTGCATTGTCGGTAAGGTTATACACAAGATCTTCAAGAAAACCTTCCGAGCCTCTGACAACAGTGGACTCGCCTTCGAGAATGAAATTCACATTCTTTTTGCCTGCGATATGCTCAAGTCTTGAAATAACTGAGCTGCACATCTGATAAAGATCGATATCGGCATTGTCTTCAGCAAGACGCTCCTCGTCAATCTGAGAGATTCTGAGAATATCCTGAACAAGAGAGATAAGACGTCCGGATTCATTAAATATCATATCTGCAAACTGAGCAGTATCCTCAGGTCTGACCATACCGCTTTTAAGCATTTCGGCAGCACCGTGTATTGTAGTGAGAGGTGTTTTCAGTTCGTGGGATATGTTTGAAGAAAATTCACGACGCATGGCTTCTCGTTCTGCTCGTTCGGTAACATCGAGCACGATTGCGACAGCGGCGCCGTATGAACTGCTGCGGGCAGGGCTTGCGAAAATTCTGTAATGTCTGTTTTCAAGCTGGAATTCACGTTCACAGGAATGTCCGTTGGCAGCAAACCGAATGGCGTCGTAAGCTTCCCTGCACGAAGAAATACCCTTTGCAGGATCATTGAATGCAAAGATTTCATATGCAGCGGTGTTATAGGAAATAATATTCATTTCCTTATCCACAATAATAAAACCTTCACTCATTCCTTCTGTGATGGAATGAAATTCATCGTGTCTTCTGGTAAGCTCAACCATCTGGTCTTTTATAAGTGTATTCTGACGGCGAAGCTTGGTAATAAGAGGATCAAGCTCAGGGTAGTCTGAAACCTGATCAGGAGCCGCCACAGAAAGCTCGTTTATGGGGGTGATGATTTTTTTGGACATACGGCGGGCAAAAAGAACAGACAGACCTGTAATTACAATCAGGAGAATTATTAGAATGGGAATCACAGCAGCAAGAAGCTCCCAGAAATTTCCGGGAGCTTCTGTATTGATACCGCGTGAATAAAAGACAAAATACAATGCGATAAATAACACAGAGCTCAGGCCCAGGGTTACAAGTGAAGCTGAAAGGATACACTTGAATATTCGCTTTGTCATGGAATCACGTCCTATTTATCGGAAAGTGCGTACTTCATGCTGAAGAGCTGATAGTTATTGTTGAAGTCGTCAACAGAGCCATCCTTGAGATTTTCAAGATACTCGTGCATACCAAGGCGTTCCTGATCGATTTCAAGCAGGCATGCTGCGATGTTGGAGCAATGGTCTGCAACTCTTTCAAGGTTTACAACGATATCGGAATAAACAAAACCGAGTTCGATGGTGCATTCGTTCTTCTGAAGTCGCTGAGTATGTCTGCGGCGCATTTCCTTCTTGAGATTGTCTATAACTTCTTCAAGAGGCTCAACAAGAGCAGCAGAATCAAGGTTATCCTCGTCGAATGCAGCAAGTGCAAGATCGAGAATTTCTGTAACAGCATTGACAAGAACATTCATTTCCTGATTTGCCTCTGCAGAGAAAACGATCTTTTTGTCGTGTATTTCCTCAGCAGATTCAACGATGTTGACAGCATGGTCAGAAATGCGCTCAAAGTCACCGATGATGTGGAGAAGCTTTGTTGCTTCCTCGCTGTCGGCAAGGTTCATTTCCTGGCTGCTGAGCTTGACAAGATATGAACCGAGCATATCTTCGTATTTATCAACCTCTGTTTCCTGAGCACGGATAAGCTCACAGGTCTTCTCGCTGTATTCGGTGAGAAGAGAGAAGGAGGTTTTAAGGGAATCGATTGCAACCTTTGCCATGGAAGCGGTGACGGTGCGGCAGCGCTCAACAGCGACAGAGGGAGTGGCAAGAAGTCTTTCGTCAAGAAGCTCAATCTGCTTGTCCTTCTTGTCACGAACAAGCTTGCAGGCAAGCTTTGTAAGCTGCTTTGAGAAAGGAGTAATGAGAATAAGAGCAACAATCTTGAATCCGGTGTGTACGATTGCGATTCCTACGGGAGTAGCGGCCTCTCTGAGAATGGACAGATTTTCGCCGAAGAGTCCTGCAACCAGATAGAATATGGGAAGAAGGATAAGAGTTGCAATTACATTAAAGAGAAGATGGATTGTGGAAGCACGCTTTGCGTTGGGAGTTGCACCGATGGAGGAGATAGCAGCACTTACACAAGTACCGATATTCTGACCCATGATAATGGGAACGGCTACATAATAGGGGACAAGTCCCTGAAGAGCAAGAGCCTGAAGAACACCGACGGATGCAGATGAAGACTGAATTATAGCTGTAAATACAGTACCTACAAGTACGCCGAGGATAGGCTGATCACCAAACATGGTGAGAACACTGGTGAATGCTTCATTTTCCTTAAGACCGTCAACAGAGCCTGACATGGTTTCCATACCAAACATGAGGACGGCAAAGCCAAGGAGTACCGTGCCCATATCCTTTGTCTTCTGCTTCTTCATGAACATGAACATGATTATGCCGATGAATGCAAGAATAGGGGTAAAGGTATCGGGCTTGAAGAACTGAAGCCATACAGGAGCTTCCTCACCGATACTTGAAAGGCTGAGGAGCCATGCGGTAACAGATGTACCGAGGTTCGCACCGTAGATAACACCTGCTGCCTGAGAAAGGGTCATGACGCCGGAGTTTACAAAACCTACAACCATAACTGTGGAAGCAGAAGAAGACTGAATAATAAGAGTTACAAATAGACCCAGCAGGAAACCCTTGACAGGGTTGGTTGTAAGCTTGCTGAGAATGGTCTTGAGCTGATTGCCTGCACGCTTTTCAAGGGCATTTCCCATAATGGTCATACCGAAAAGGAACATGGCAAGACCGCTTATAAGGCTGAGACCGTCTTTCCAATCCATAGATATACCTCACTTGCTTTTAAATTCAGATTTCAACAAGTATCAACATATATTTTCTGTGTTAAAACCTGATTGGATGAATGTTAAATCTACGTTAAATCCTTGTTAAAAACCGGATGAATTTACATGAGCTTATATCCCACACCACGGACAGTGTCGATAAGTGACCCAGCTTCACCAAGCTTCTGGCGGAGTGTACGCACATGAACGTCAACGGTGCGATTTTCACCGTCGTAATCATAACCCCAGATTTTTTCAAGAATTACATCACGTGTCATGACTTTTCCACTGTTGCGGGCAAGGAGAAGAAGAAGCTCAAACTCCTTGAAAGTAAGAGGAATGTTTTCACCGCTGACCGTGACAGTGTGAGCTTTTTCGTCAATGGAAAGAGCGCCGAAAGAAAGAACAGAGCCACTATCGTTTTTGGACGAGCGGCGAATAAGAGCCTTTATTCTTGCAATAAGCTCCATGATTCCGAAAGGCTTGGAAATATAATCGTCTGCGCCTGCATCCAGGCCTACAACCTTGTCATATTCAGAATCCTTTGCGGTGAGCATTATAATAGGAAGATCTGAAGTTTCACGTCTTGCACGAAGCTTTTTAAGCACTTCGATTCCATCTTCTTCCGGCAGCATTATATCAAGAAGAAAAAGATCGGGAATATCTGTTTCAAGTGCAGCCCAGAGCTCTGACGGACGTGAAAAACCGCATATTTCGAAATCAGAAGCAGTAAGAGCATATGTCACAAAATTGCGTATGCTGTCATCGTCTTCGAGAATAAAGATCATAAAAAACACCTCTGTATTTTATTTTAGTGTTTCCGTACTGAAAAATCAATATAATATTTAATCCATCTTTTCTGATATATGGTCTGATGGAAATACTTTACATAAAAAAGGTTACAAAATGTTTACAGGAATATATTGCGGAATAAAGGGAGATATGGTAGAATATAGTCCGTAAGAAATCAGAACATTTCCTGCAATACGGAGGTATATATGAAAAAAACTTTGAAGTTTATTATTACTGCAGTGCTGTGTGCAGCAGTTGTGATAGGAACTCTTATTCCTGCGGCAATGCCTGCATCCGCTGCTGTATTAAGCGGAAAAACCGGCATCGGAATGGCTGAATGGGCACTGCGTGCATATCGTGAAGGATGGGACTATAAATACGGCGGCTCATCTGCAGGAGCAGTTGATTGCTCAGGACTTATCCGTTCCTACTGCAACGGTAAAGGCGGCGGAGCAAAAGCACTTCTTGATGCATCGTCAGTTAACGGAAAAATGAATACAATTCCGAGAGTTCACGGACTTGGCTTGTGGCTTGACGGTCATGCAGGCGTATATGTAGGCAAGGATGAAAACGGTGTCGATATGGCTGTTGATGCACGAAACGCCAATAAAGACATGGAATACGGTACACTGTTTGCAAGATACTATCCGGTATGGGTAAGATGGTTCAAGATCGACATGGTATCATATCCCACCACAGGCTGGTATGAATTTGACGGAAATACATACTATTACCATAACGGTGAATTTGTTGTCGGTTATTTTACCGTTGACGGTGTCACATATGATTTCGGTAAATCCGGTGCATATAAGGGCCTTGCTCCTGAAGGAGCCGTAAATACTGAGAAAACCGTTACAATAACAGGCAACGGACTGATAATAAGATCAGGAGCAGGATCGAGCAACAGTCAGATTGCTACAGGCTATGCTGGCGAGGTGTATACCTGCATCGGAACAAAAGTGATTGACGGTCTTACCTGGTATAATATAAAGCTTTCATCTACAAAGAACGGTTGGGCAAGCGGAAATTACGTCAGACCCAATGAGCAGGAAGAAACTGAATCCACAACCCCGGATCAGACAGAAAACAGGCTGAAAATTACCGGATCGACAGTAAATGTCCGTAAGGGGGCAGGTACAAGCTACACCAAGATCACATCCGTTGCACGGAATGAGGAATACGTATATACCGACAGTGCAAAAGCATCTGACGGAGTTACATGGTATAAGATAGTAATCAGCAGCACAGTAAGCGGCTGGATATGCGGCAGTTATGTGGATATTCTTGATATTCCGACAGGATCAGCTCCTACAACCGGTGTGACAAGTCCCACTGATGCCGTAACAACAACCACAATAAGTGAAACTGATGCGACATCCGCAGAAACCACTGCATCAACCACTGCGTCGACAACTGCATCGACGACAACTACAACAACCACAACTTCGACAACTGCCTCAACAACCGCAGCAGCACAGAACAAGGTTCAGATTACCGGTTCTGTTGTAAATGTCCGTAAGGGTGCAGGTACAGGCTACAGCGTTGTGACCACGGTAAAGAAAGGCAGTACCTATGTGTATACCGATACCAAAACGGTAAGCGGAGTGAAATGGTATAAGATCACAGTTGGCAGCAAGAGCGGCTGGGTGATAGGCACCTATGCAAAGGTTGTTGCATCCGCAACTACGGCTTCGACCACTACAACTACTAAAGCCACAACTACTGCATCAACTACAGCGTCGACAACTGCATCGACGACAACCACAACCACCACAACTACAAAGGCAACAACTGCCTCAACAACCGCAGCAGCACAGAACAAGGTTCAGATTACCGGTTCTGTTGTAAATGTCCGCAGCGGAGCAGGCACAGGCTATGGTGTAGTGACCACAGTAAAGAAAGGCAGCACCTATGCGTACACCGATACCAAAACGGTAAGCGGAGTGAAATGGTATAAGATCACGGTTGGCAGCAAGAGCGGCTGGGTAATAGGCACCTATGCGAAGGTTGTTTCATCCTCGACCGCAGCAACAACTACTACAACAAAAGCGACCACCACAACAACCAAGGCACCGGCAAAAAAGGTAAAGATTACCGGTGCGGTTGTAAACGTACGTAAGGGAGCAGGCACAAGCTACGGTGTAGTGACCACAGTAAAGAAAGGCAATACCTATGTGTACACCGAAACTAAAAAAGTCAGCGGAAAGACATGGTATAAGATCACAGTTGGCAGCAAGACCGGCTGGGTAATCGGCACTTACGCCACCAAAGTTTAAAGCGGATAAAATCACCGATACCCGTATGTATCGGTGATTTTGCTTGAAATAAGCAGTATAATATGATATAATGACCTTCAAGAATATTTGGGGAGGGCTGATCTTGCATCTTCAGGAATCAGGCGAAATGTATATAGAATCCATATATGTACTTTCTCAGAACAGCAATGCGGTTCGTTCCATAGACGTGGGAGAATATATGGGTTATTCAAAGCCGAGTGTAAGCCGTGCCATTGGACTGCTTAAAAACGGCGGATATGTAAAGGTAGATGAAAACGGCTATCTTACACTGACAGAAGCAGGTCTTGAAGTGGCTGAGAAAATGTACGAAAGACATACTTTGCTTACAGATTTTCTCATGCGCATCGGCGTGGATAAGGAAACTGCCACAGAGGACGCCTGCAAAATTGAGCATGTCATAAGCGATAAATCCTTTGAGGCAATAAAAATGTATGCCCAGAGGCATGGAAATTAAAAATCAGATGACCGTCGATGAAAATCGGCGGTCAAAATCTGCAGCGGAGGCAGCATATGAGATTACGACATAAGAAAAACCTTGGCGCAAGAATGGAAAGAAGCGCAGGAGTACAGATAATTGTAACCTGTGAAGACAAAGACAGCCGCAGAGAGATAACCGGAGAGGAATATCTTGATCTTGCAGGCATATTTGGACGTGAAGCTCCTTTATGGCTTGAAATAGGCTGCGGCAAAGGACGGTTTGCCTGCGAACTTGCAAAGAAAAATCCTGACGTAAATATCATTGCGGTGGAAATGCAGGAGAATGTTATCGTGACAGCCTGCGAGAGCTGCGCTGAAGAAAATATACCCAATCTGAAGTTCATGTGTATCGGAGCAGAATATCTCAACAGATTCATACCAAAGGGCATGGTGGAGAGGATCTATCTGAATTTCTCATGCCCTTATCCCAAAGAGCATTACAGGAATCACAGACTCACATCGGCAAGATTTCTCAATCTGTACAGAGAGCTTCTGAAAGAAGATGGAAGAATCGAGCAGAAAACGGACAACAGAGCATTTTTTGAATATTCCATCCAGAGCATTTCCGAATCAGGCTATGTAATCCGTAATGTATCTCTTGACCTTCACAAGAGCAATTTTGAAGGAAATATCGTAACTGAATACGAAGAAAAGTTTTCTTCCCTCGGACAGCCGATATACAGACTGGAAGCATATCTCAAATAGCAGAAAACCTCTGAATACATCGCGAAAGATGTGTTCAGAGGTTTATTTTATACCTTGAGTTTATGCTCTGCAGCAGGAGCTGAAGCAAGAATTTTCCTGATATTCAGGAAGAAAAGCAGCGAAGCTGTAATGATGGAAATTCCATCTGCAATAGGCTCGGCAAGAAATACTGCAAAGACCTTATCACTGATAAAGCAGGGCAGAATGTAAATAAGGGGGATAAGTAGAATTATCTTTCTCAGACTTGCAATAAACAGAGATATCTTTGCCTGACCGAGTGCGACAAATGTCTGTTGAGCGGCGATCTGCAGACCGAAAAATCCCATTGAGCCGAAATATATGTGCAGAGCCCACACGGTAGTGTCAAGAAGAGCGGCAGATTCACTGTTGAAAAGACGGACAAAGAAATAAGGGAACAGCTGAACAAGACACCAGAATACAAGAGTATAGGCTGTACAGCAGATAAACAGAATGCGAAAAGCTTTTCGTACACGATCAATTTTGCCTGCACCGTAATTGAAGCTTATAATCGGCTGAGCGCCCTGAGCAAGTCCCTGGGATGGCATCATAAGAAGCTGAGCGATGCTTGTAAGGATTGTCATCGCACCAACAGCCACATCATCGCCGTATTTTGAAAGTGAGGAATTAAAAGAAATATTCAGAATACTTTCGGTGGCCGTCATAATAAAAGGAGAAACACCGAGAGCGAGAACAGGCAGAATAATTTTTGCTGAAAGCCTGAAATTTGATTTTTTTATTCGCAGATGAGTTTTTTTACCCATAAGGAAACCTGTTACCCAGAAAGCGGAAACAGCCTGAGAGATTACGGTTGCAGTAGCAGCGCCTCGTACATCCATGCGGAAAACAAAAATAAACAGAGGATCAAGAGCAATATTGAGAAGAGCACCGATTATAACGGTAGCCATAGCAGTCTTTGCAAAGCCCTGAGCGGTTACAAAGGTGTTCAGACCAAGTGCAAGCATTACAAAAATATTTCCTGCAACATAAATCCTCATATAGTCAAGAGCATAGGGAAGAGTGTTTTGGCTTGCGCCAAAAAGCAGAAGTATGGGCTCGGCAAAAATCTCAAGGATAATGGTAAGGGCAATAGCCAGAACAGTAAGAAGAAC
This sequence comes from Acutalibacteraceae bacterium, assembly GCA_045604155.1. Taxonomy (GTDB): domain Bacteria; phylum Bacillota; class Clostridia; order Oscillospirales; family Acutalibacteraceae; genus JAISGQ01. The sequence continues at coordinate 3,774 of JAZUNN010000063.1, read as the reverse complement.
TGTGCAGTTACCGAGAATTTTTTCAGCCAGAGCATTGTCACCTTTTCCCATGGCGATGGAAGCACGTGGTGCACCGCCTGAACCGACAAGAAGGGAAAAAGCGGTTACCAGCATGATAACAGGCATACATAAGCCGAGTCCCGTAAGAGCTGTTTCGCCGATTACAGGGATATGTCCTATATAAATTCTGTCAACAAGATTATAAAGAAGATTGACAATCTGAGCGACGATAGAAGGAATAGCAAGGCGAAGAATCAGATGTCCCACACCCGCAGAGCCCAGATCATTTGATTTAAGAAGAGAACGATTCATAAAAGCTCCTTTGAAAATAATTAGTGTCTGACTTTATTTTAATGTTATAGCGAAAGAATGTCAATTTGGAATATGGTACAGGGCTTATGAAATATTTAATTTAAAAACGCCCGATTATATCGAGCGTAATTTGAATCTGATTTTATAACCGGTCCAAATTTTCTGCAAGTATGGAAATCAGTGAAAGCAATCTGTCAACCTTATCCTTGTCCCTTGAACGGATATATGCCTCCAGTTCATTGAAATTCAAAGAATTTGACGGGAAATCTCTCATAAGCAGGTAATCCATACTAACATCAAGCGCACAGGCGATTTTATACAGAGCTTCAAGTGAAGGTATTCTTGCAGCTCGTTCCACAAGGCCGATATGAGAAGTTGATAAATCGCATAGTTCTGCCAGTTGCTCCTGTGTAAAGTTTTTTGACTCTCTCGCCAGTCTGATTCTCTGACCAAGTACAATATAATTTATGCTGTCCATAAAATAATTCACCACCGATTAAGTAATTATACCAACAATCGACAGTTGTCCGAACACACTATAAGCATTATTATATTGACTAAAAGCATTATTGATGATACATTTATATTATGCGGTAGTAATATGATTATTCACTGGAGGTTAATTTATGAAATCGTGTCCGTTTTGCTCAAATCAGAATGATGACAATGCTTATCAATGCTTTATATGCGGATATTCTTTAAAACCGCAACAGAATACACAGCCGCAATATCAGCAGTATACACAGCCACAATATCAACAGAATACACAACCACAATATCAGCAGTATGAAAGATCAATACATACATATAAAGAAATAAAAGAAAAGAAAAAACCGATATGGTTAATTATTATTTCAGTTATTGCTTTGGTTGTGGGAATATGCTGGGTTACAGGTGATTTTAATAAAGGTGCCGAGCTTGCTGATGAGTGGACAGGAATCGACAATACAGCAGACGCCGATACCGGTGTCAGAATCATCAGCTCCGATTATGATCTCGGTGCAATTGCTGATATTACTGTTGAAGATTTTGTGGATCAGTATAATGAAAATCTTTCGTATGCGCTGGACTTCTATTATGTGCAGGATTTTTATAATATGAGTGAAGAATCAAGACAGGAATATCTTGATTATCTGACTATCAAATTAGATGATGCAGTAATCGTGAGTGACGAGGAAACAAATTCAGGAAAGGCTTTTAACCAGTACTTATGGAATAAAGGAAATCTGAATGGTGATATCGGTATATCTGTCGCTACTGAGCCGGAAAGCGGAAAGGTGAGAGATATATGTATTGGCATTGGATTATCATCGCTCAAAGATGATGACCTTTTTACGATTGAAAGAATCCGTTTTGCAGCTGCATACTCTGTTCTCTCAGGAGAAATACCCGATGCGGAATGGATGATGAACTATGCCACAACAGAAAAGAGCCTTTTTGCTCAGTCGTTGAATTATAGTTTGTGGTATGATAATTGTATGTTTAGTGTTCATGCCGACACCGAAGCTTTTATATATATGATAAGTCCGATTTCTGATGAAGTTCGTGACCGTATGGCTTCAGAAAGTGACCGATTCAAATATTTTGTACCTATATCAGAATACGATATTGATATAGGCGGAGTTCAGCCTGTTGACTCCATCGAAATAATATCAGGTGACTCTCATTTGCACTTCAATTATACATTTGAAGAGTTCCTGAGCACGTATAATAGATATCTGAGAGCCAATTACGATGTGCTGGACTCACTTGCAGATGAGTTTGGCGTAAAAACTGAGCAGATATATGCACTTTATGGTCTGTATCCCTGTGATTTTGTAAAAAAACCGCTGACACAGGAAGAAATGCAGTCAGGAATCACAGAGGGATTCAAGTACGTTTATCATCGGATGGACAATCACTCAAATTACTGGCGCATAACTATATATGTAAATGATGATGGTTATGTATATAAAACTGACCATGCAAGTATTGCAGTTGATATAAACGAAACATATGCACAGATTTTCCAGACGTATTATACACCTTTTATTGCTGCATCAACTTCCAAAACAAGCAATGCCGAGATAATAGAACTGCAGCAGGAGTTTACAGCTTCAGCGCAGGCAGTACCCATAAATGATGAAATAAACAGAACCGGCTTTGAATTCATGATACCGGTATCCATGTCTGACGCTGCTGTTCTTCCAATGGTATTCAGCATAAAAAATGAAGAATATGGTTACACAACTCACCATTCTGCAGACCCAAACTCAGACGCGTTAACGATTGATGAGCTGATTGCAAAGATCAAATCTGAGACTGAATATATATTCGACATGAACCTGGATGGTTTTGAAATAAGATACTGTAATGCAATGAAGTACTATGCTGATCAGGTTGAGGACATAGAAATATATGATCTTAGGTCATATGAAATATATGCTATTGATACGTATTTGGACGGCCGGCCGATTTGTGAATATTATTACGGCGAATTTAATGAAGAGCTGGAACATGGTGAAAAAGTGAAAATAATGGTTCGGCGTGATAGTTTTGACAGAGTAATTTCAGTCAAAGTTATAACATACTGGAGATATGATGAGAGTGTATCACAGGAAAAATGCTGGCTTGATGAAACTGAGAAAATAATCCGTTACGGTAAAATGTTTGAAAATATATGTGCATTGGCATTTTGCGAGTCGCCGACCGAAAATGATATTGAATTTCTGGAATCGCTGCACGACCACAAAGCACATAGTAACGAAATTTATGATGGGATATCATACAGTGTGGAATATGATACATATGATACGGATTCCATATATTCAGACGGATATTGCACCAGAATATTTACAATCCGTGCAGCAGAAGGTACCCTTGCTGAATGATTCAGAGGTAAAATAAATAAGTAAAGAAATTCTTTGACGCAGGGATAAAATTTAAGAAAAAATTTTCCAATTATATAAATCGGACTTGAAAAATAAAATACAATGTGATACACTCTAATAGTAATTGTGTAATTCATGGTAAATGGAGGTGAAAAACATGGGCGTAGGTGCTATCATAACAAGTGCACTGCTTCTTGTTTTTTCAGTTGTAATTATTATCATTGTTCTTCTTCAGGAAGGTCAGGATACAAGTCTTTCCGGCGCTGTTGCAGGCGGTTCAGATTCATTCCTCGGTAAGAACAAGGGCCGTACTGTTGATGCTCTCCTTGCAAAGTGGACAAAGTTCTTTGCAATCGGCTTCTTCATTCTTACTCTTCTCTGCGATATCTTTACCCTCAACAAATAATTTTATTTTGTGATTTAAAGAGCTTGCTTATGGCAGGCTCTTTTCTTGTATAAGTAAAACCACGCGTTAGACGCGTGGTTCGGGAAGAATTACATAGATGAGGAAGAAATAAAAGCTCCTTTTGCTTAAAATAAAGGTGCGGTCTGCCAACTGCACAAAAAGCAAAAGGAGGACATTCAAATGGGA
>JAZUNN010000062.1:0-13165 GCA_045604155.1 Acutalibacteraceae bacterium | reverse complement strand
GCAGGTGCGCCGCCCTTAGCGTCGGCAACAGCCTGTACAGCACGTGCAACAGAAGCGATGATGCTGTTGCAGGTACCGGCGATAGTTGCGAGAAGAGCGTCTCTGCTGGGAAGCTTTGCAAGAACATTGACTTCCTCAACGGAGATTGCCTTGGAATCCATGTAGCCCTTCTTGATGACGAACTTCTTGTTCTTGTCTGCATAATCGCAAAGGATTCTTGCAGCATCGGTGTACTCGCTGCTCATTGCAACAGCGGTGGTACCCTCGAGAACATCGTCAAGACCGGGGATCTCAGCGATCTCAGCAGCACGCTTGAGGAGAGTGTTCTTTACAACACGGTACTCCACGCCTGCCTCACGAAGCTCCTTACGAAGCTTGGTGTCGTCTGCAACGGTGATTCCCTGATAAGAAACGATAACACCTGCGGTGGAGTTCTTGAGCTTGTCAGCAAGCTCAGCTACGTACGCTTTCTTCTGTTCGAGAATTGCATTACTCGGCATTTCAGATTCACCTCCGATAGATTTGTGGGTGCTGTCTGAATGCAAGCGATAATAAAATATTAAAGCCCTGCCTTCAACGAAGACAGGGCGCAAATTATCTGACTGCACAGTGGTACTGTGACCACTTTGCTATGATAAACGCATCACCTCGGCAGGCGGCATTACACCGTTAGGCTTGTGACGCAAGCGTCAGCTCAGCACCTGCTGTCTTCGGACAGCGTTAGTATGGTATCATAAGTAAAATGGTTTGTCAAGGATTTTTTCAAGTATTGCTTTTCAAAGCTTTTCCATATAAATTTATCTATCCTGATTCTCCATTCTCCATATCCACCTTGATACCCATTGGACATCTGAATCTGAAGGCCTGCTCTTGTTTTCACTGTACAGTTGCCAGTTCAATCCGTAAGAAGGATCCAGATAACACCATTCACCATCGCATTTTACACATATACCTGTTCTTTCCTGCGGGAAAACAGGTTCAGTATCTTCTCCATTGACAATAAAGTCCAGCTCATAGTAAAAAAGCACAACCTGAGTGGCTCCAAAATCAAAGCCGTATTTGTTTTCTATGTAACTGTTGAGCTCACGAACCTCTTTTCCTGATGCTGTATATGTATTTAAGATATTTATATTGGCTTTGTCTGCATAACCTCTGTCATACCAGACCCTGAGGCTATGGGACTCATCAAGACTACGCACGTCAAATTGAAGCAGAAAAATTTCATCATATGATTCTCTGACATTTTTAGTCGCATCTTCTTTGCTGAGCTGCAATCTGCCATCCATATATTTTTTCACTCGGTAATCAAAAAGAGAATCGGGAACGAGCTCTACAACTGCTTCTTTATCAAGGGTTCGCTGTGCTTCGACGTATTTTTCCAGAGTTTTTTTAGCTCCGGCTCCACCGCACAATACAGTAGAGAAAAGCAGCACTATCAGCGCAATGAAAACAAGCAATCCTGCCCCGATAGCTATCTGCAGCTTGCGTGAGCCCTTGATTTTGTTAAATATTGCCTTTGCAGTTGTCTTTATCTTTTCCGCAAATTCACTATTTTTCTTCTGTTCAGCCACAGGCGTCATTGTCTGTTCACAAGGAACAGCAGCTTCGGTTGTAACCGCTTCTGTGGTTGGAGCTCCGCAGTTACCGCAGAATCTCATACCGTCGCCTATCTCTTTTCCGCATTTCTGACAAAACATATTTATACTCACTCCTTTTACATACATTTTGATATTACATCACAAAGCCATCATTGTCAACAAGGTTATAAAAATGCACATTTGCAAATCCATCTTTTTTATCTGCCGCTATTGAAAAATCAGAACTGATATTGTAAAATGAAGAAAAATTATGGAGGATAGTATATTATGAGCAAAAAAGAAAGTAAACTCAAAATCAATATTGAGAACATAAAGAAATCCAGATGGGTCTATATTCTTATCTCCGCTATTTTTGTCCTTCTGGGACTTATGCTGATTTTTGATCCCAACGGCACCAGTTCAAAGCTTGCTTTCCTTTTCGGCGGCGCACTTATCGCCTACGGCGCATTTAAGCTCATTTCCTATTTCACAAAGAACAAGGGTGAGAAAAACGTTTCTGCCGACGTTATTATCGGTGTTGTTCTCGCTATCGGCGGCCTTGCAATAATCGTTCTCCACGATGAAATCGCTACAATCCTTTCCTATATCTTCGGTGCATTCCTCATTGTTGACGGTATGCTGAAAATTCAGACCGCTATCAACGCAAAGCGTGCAAAGATCAATTCCTGGTGGATTGTTCTTCTCGGCTCAATCCTCTGCATCGCATTCGGCTGTGTTCTCATCTTTGCAAAATTCGCAGACAATGCTCTCTGGATTGCACTCGGCGTTGCTCTTCTTTTTGACGGTGCCCAGAACCTTATCTCTGCACTTTTCTCTCACCTCATCGTAAAAAAAGCACCCAAGGATTCCATCAACCTTAATGATCATGCACCCACTGAGCCTCAGAAGGAGCTCAAGGCATAATATAAAAAGGGAAACCGCCCGAAGCAAATGCTTCGGGCGTTTGTTTTTATTCTTTTACTATTGCAATGCCAAGTTCGGCAAGCTGTGCCTCGTCGACCTCGCCGGGAGCCTGAGTCATAGGCTCGGATGCGTCCTTGATCTTGGGGAATGCAATAACATCACGCAGGGATGTTGCGCCTGTCATCAGCATACAGAGTCTGTCGATACCAAGACCCAGTCCGCCGTGAGGAGGTGCACCGTACTTGAATGCTTCGATAAGGAAGCCGAACTTGCGCTCAACGCTCTCGTCGTCCATGCCCAGAGCCTCGAACATCTTGCCCTGAAGCTCAGGATCGGTGATACGGATAGAGCCGCTGCACAGCTCGATTCCGTTGAGAACCATATCGTATGCCTTTGCTCTTACCTTGCCGGGATCGGTAAAGAGGAAGGGAATGCACTCATCAAGAGGAGAGGTGAATGGATGATGCATTGCATCCCAGCCGCCTGTTTCGTCGTTGTACTCGAAGAAGGGGAATTCAACTATCCAGAGGAAGTTGTCCTGATCGTAAGGAATGATGTCAAGCTTCTTTGCGACCTCAAGACGGAGAGCACCGAGGGTGGGAAGAACAACTCTGTCCTTGTCAGCTACGAAGAATGCTACGTCGCCCTTCTCCATGCCGAGCTTTGCAATGATTTCGTCAAGCTTACCCTCGGGCAGGAATTTTGCAAAGGAGCAGTTAGGTGCTTCATCAGCCCAGCGGATATATGCAAGACCCTTTGCGCCGATGCCCTTTACATATTCGACGGTGCGGTCGATCTCTTTTCTTGTGTATGTGTCAGATGCCTTCTTTGCAACGATTGCACGGACAGAGCCGCCGTTTTCGATAGCACTCTTGAATACTACAAAGTCAACGTCGGAAACGATGTCGGTAAGATTCTCTATCTCCATGCCGAAACGGGTATCGGGCTTATCAGAGCCGAAACGATCCATTGCTTCTGCATAGGTAAGTCTGGGGAAGGGAGTCTTGATGTTCTTGCCCAGAACCTTCTTGTAAACGTGCTTGATGTAGCCTTCACCGATTTTGAGGACGTCCTCAACCTCGACAAAGCTCATTTCCATGTCAAGCTGTGTAAATTCGGGCTGTCTGTCTGCTCTCAGGTCTTCGTCACGGAAGCAACGGGCTAACTGGAAATATCTGTCCATACCTGCAACCATAAGAAGCTGCTTGTACATCTGGGGTGACTGGGGCAGTGCATAGAAGCTGCCCTTATGTACACGGCTGGGAACGATATAGTCTCTCGCACCCTCCGGTGTGGACTTTATCATCATGGGAGTTTCAAACTCTAAGAAGCCGTTTTTGGACATATAGGAACGGGTTTCCTGCATCAGGTGGTGGCGGAGAATGATCTTATCTCTCAGCTCGGGTCTGCGCAGGTCAAGATATCTGTTCTTGAGTCTGATATCCTCTGCAGTCTTGCAGCCGTCAACTATCTCAAAGGGAGGTGTCTGAGCCTTGTTGAGAATGCGAAGCTCGGTTACAAATATCTCGATGTCGCCTGTGGGGATTTCGGGGTTCTTGCTGGAACGCTCACGGACATTGCCAACTGCGGCGAGGACATACTCACTGCGGCAGGAGGAAGCCTTCTCGAAAACCTCTCTGTCGGTGTTTTCATCGAAAACGAGCTGTACAACGCCTGTTCTGTCACGCAGGTCGATGAAGATAAGTGAGCCCTTGTCACGCTGCTTCTGTACCCAGCCGTAGCAGGTAACTACTTTGTCTATATCTGCACTGCGGTATTCGCCGCAGTATTTTGTTCTTTTGAGTCCCTGAATTGTTTCTGCCATTTTATATTAGCTCCTTTGCTTTTGAATGAGCAATGTCCCAACGGGACATTGCAGGGGGAGTGAATAGTTGAGGAGTTCCTCCTCAAACTCCTAATAAGAGGGCTTTGCCCTCTTAACTCCCAAAAACCTTTTAAAAAAGGTTTTATCTAAAACTTATTTTTGCCTTATAATTATCCCGCTCCAAACGGGTAGGTATCAATATCGTGCTTCATACCGCACAGCTCCTTGTTTTTCAGGCTATTTAAAGGATAGTATTTCAGCACGTAAAAGTCAATAAAAAAACCGCAGCAATTTGCAACTGCGGTTTTTATTTTCATCTCTTAATAGCCTGTTCTGGCAACATTTCGCCAATCCAGGTCACCGCGCTCAAGTCCGTGGATGAGAACTTCGCCCGTTGCAATGTTGGTTGCAACAGGAATATTGTGCATATCGCAAAGACGGATCATATCCATGTCGTTGGGCTCATGGGGCTTTGCGGTGAGAGGATCACGGAAGAAAAGGAGCAGGTCGATTTCATCGCAGCCGATTCTTGCTGCGATCTGCTGTCCGCCGCCGGCAGAACCGGTGAGGAACTTCTGGATCTCAAGACCTGTTGCCTCCTGAACAAGCTTGCCGGTAGTGCCTGTAGCGCAAAGACGATGACGGCTGAGAATACCGCAGTATGCGATACAGAACTGCACCATAAGCTCTTTCTTTGCGTCGTGGGCAATAATAGCAATATTCATATATTTTATACCTCCCTGAGAAGTCATATTTCCTTACATTACATTTTGGGAATCTCTGCTTTTTCGCCTCTGATTCTTAGGGCTATACGTTTAACCCCTTCAAAAGCTGCGCCTTCCATCGGAAGGGCATCACCCGAAATGCTGCTGTCTTTCGGAACAACACCCAGCAGACGGGCTTTCACGGTATCAATACAGCGATCGAGATCGGGAACTTCCATACTGTCGCTGTCAAGAAGTGTTATTACAAGCCTCGTATCCACCTTCAGCCGCTGCATTCTGCGGCGCATGGCTCCGGCACGACCCATCTCACGAAGTGAGGGTGTGCAGCACAGTATTACTGTGTCGGCGCAGGAAAGAAGTCTGTTTGCACTTTCGCTTTCCGCTCCCGGCATATCTATTATCATATAATCGTACTTTTCGAGTTTGGAAAGGATTGGATCCAGGGCTTCAAGAGGAGCTTCCTCTGCCTTTTTTGCTGCCGCAAGAAAAACAACGTTTTCCATGGGTCTGCACACTGCATCGGACAGCTCACAGCGATTCATAAGCACATCGCCTATGTTGAAAACCGCTGTTTCCTTTGTTCCGAACATGGCATCCAGCGCACCTTCGCCGCTTTTTGCGTCTACAGCGGCAACGGTATGTCCCATGGATGCAAGGGCACAGGTAAGTGACGCAGCAAGGGATGTACTTCCCTGACCGCCGCAGCCTGCAGTGATACATATAACCACACTCAAAGGCGTCACCTCGTCAAGCACAGATTCTTCACTACCATATATCTTATCATATTTCTTAACAAATGTCAAAGACAAATTTTCTGAATTTGCACTAATTTATACAATATTCAGCTGATATAGCTTCTGTAAAAAGCCGCTTTTTCATTGAGCACACGCTCAGATTGCTCCGGTCTGTCGTTGTCGAGATGGAAGCAGTGCCACAGGTCTTCTGTTTCCGGGAAGAAAAGCAGCTGATTTTCAACTCCCAGAGAATCGAGCATTTCACGAAGCTTCAAAGTATGGGGATGGAGTCCGTCCTTACCTACAGACATGAGGAATGACGGAGGAAATGCCTCTGTCAGGTGTTCAAAAACAAGGACATCCTTGTAATTTTTGCTCTTTTTCGGGTTTCTTTTTCCCAGAAATGCACCTAAAATCTGGCGGTATTCCCAGCCTTCAAGACCTTTTTTGCTCAGCATTTCATCGAAATCCATCGCTCCGCAGCAAAGACCCAGTGCACGGATTTTAACAGGAGAAGTAAAGCTGTATTTTGCACCCAGGTCGGGATTTGTCAGAATACAGGCGGTAAGGGCTGCAAGCTGTGCGCCTGCGGAATCGCCCTCGATAAAAATATTATCAAGGTCGATGCGGTATTTTTCCGCATTCTCATACACCCAGCGAAGCACTGCGAAAATATCCTCAAGCTGTGCAGGGTGAGCATTTTTCGGTGCAAGGCGGTAATTTGGATTTACAACGGCAAAGCCCGTTGAAGCAAGGCGTGAGCCGTGAAATGCATACTCATTGGTCTTGTCGCCATAAACCCAGCCGCCGCCGTGAATATTGATTATAGTGGGCATCTTTTCTTCGCCTTCGGGCAGATAAACGTCAAGAAGATGATATTTGTCCCCGTCGCCGAAGTAATCTATGTCGGAAATCTTTGTTATGCCCTCATGTACGGGGCGTTTTCCGAATTTTTCCGTATTCATTTTACGTATCCTATTCCAGTAAACATTAACAAGAAAATTCATGTCATACCTCCGTAATTCTGAGTATTTCAAGGGGATTTTCCGCTATGAAATCGGCACCAGCCTCATTGAGCTCCACTCTGTCGCCAAAGCCCCAGAGTGCACCGATGCCGCTGACTCCTGCCGTGACAGCGCCTTCCATGTCATATTTTCTGTCACCTATCATATATATGTGTGCATCATTCTCAACTTCCAGCATTTTCTTCGCTCTTTCAATGAGCTTTGCCTTGCCCGGGTCAGCTTCGTCCTTCAAAGGTGCGCTGACGCAGGAGAAAAACTTATCAAGTCCGTGGTAGGCTATGACCTTCGGTGCGTACATTGCAGGCTTTGAGGTCACCAGCGCACAGACAACACCCTTTTCGGTGAGCTTCTGAAGGGTTTCCCGAATCCCGTCGTAGACGGTGCATTCCATGTAGCCCTTTACGGAGTATTCTGCTCTGTATGCTTTTATAGCCTCCACGGTGTCTTCTTCGGAAAGTCCGAAGCCCATGGAGAAGCTGTAGGAAAGAGGCGGACCTATTATGAAACGCAGTTTTTCGTCATCAGGCTCGGATAATCCAAACTTATCGAGGGCGATTCTGAAGCATCTCATTATTCCCGGTGCAGAGTCGGTAAGCGTTCCGTCAAGGTCAAAGAAGCAGTATTTTCGGCTCATGAATATTCCTCCCCTTTTCTTTTGTGACAGTATATCATTCTGAAGATTCTTTTGCAAGTAGGGACACAGAGATTGCCGAATCCGTCAACGGGAGGGGAATCCCCTCCTCTACGAGGCTTGCTTGTATTTTGCGGTATGTCGCAAGCGCCATACCCTACGATTGGTCATACCCTCGCTGTTTGTAGGGTGCGGCGGTTTCCGACGCACCGTTAATAGGTATCGACTCATTGCTTTTCAGTCGGGAGGTAAAAAATTTTCGTAAGTACAATAATAAAAGGCGGTGCGGAAAACCGCACCGTCTTTTATGTTATTCAATATAGCTGTTTACCCTTTTTCTCATTTTGAAAGAGTGAACTGCAAGAGCAAAAATATAGACAGTTATTGCAGCAAAACCCATCAGCATCAGGGTACTGATGCCAAGCAGCGGACCATCTGATTTTGAATATATTGCCCCGTTAATCGACAGATTTATCAAAAACAGGAATCCGCAGAAAAACACACCTGCAATAACTGCAGCAACACCGAATGATCCGACTTTTTTTCTGCAGTCTTTTCCTGAAAGACACCTTGCGTACTTTATCATAGTCGCTGCCTCGATTGCTTTCCATATAATTACAGAGAGAAGGAACAACCCGGTGGGTGCACGTGAAATCAGTGCGTCTGCCAGCGCCAGCGGATTTCTCCAGTTTATAAAAGCTGAAGCTTCCACCGCAAGACACAGTGTAAACAACATCACTCCTGCCAATTCGATCAGAACTGCACCCGCTCGCATTATTGCACCTGCTCTGCTGCCCTTGCAGCAGCAGATTATGTGTGCCGTCATATCGAGGCATACACCTGCAAAAAACAATGTCATTGCCGCAAATGCGCCTATGCCGATGGCATCAAAACCTTCTCCGAAATAAAAGTATACAGACGAAACAATGAAATATATATACCCAATAAAAATTGTTGCCGGAATCAGCGCAATAGCCGCAATCCATGCCGCTTTGCTTTTAAGCTGCTCTTTGGTTATCTCAGAGATTTTATCCATATCCTTTGTTTCCTTTCTTTTATGATATCCTGATTTTACACTTATAATATTAACAAGGATATGTGTTTATGTGAATTTTCTGATGTAGATTTGCCGCCCGTATTGTCATAAATCAGGCAACGAAAAACAGCAGGAGCACGCCAAGACCGTTTACGGTCTTATCGTCCTATATAAAATAAATTTCAAAACATTCACACACGCAAAAATCCCCCGAGGGCGAGAACCTCGGGGGATTTCATCAAAGCGGGTAAATATAAAGAATGTAAATTGCTAAATATTAGTGCGCTTGGATTATTTTGCTTTTTGCAAAGCTTTCAGCTTATACAGCTTAAGTTATGCAGCTTAAGAATTAAGCAAGCTCTGCGAAGTACTTGATGGTACGAACCATCTGGCTGGTGTAGGAGTTCTCGTTGTCATACCATGCAACAACCTGTACCTGATAGGTCTCCTCGTCGATCTTAGCAACCATGGTCTGGGTAGCATCGAAGATGGAACCGAAGGTGGAGCCGATGATGTCGGAAGAAACGATCTCGTCGGTGTTGTAGCCGAAGGAAGCGGAAGCCTGAGCCTTCATAGCAGCGTTGATGCCGTCAACAGTAACGTTTGCACCCTTGACAACTGCAACGAGGATGGTGGTGGAACCGGTGGGAGTGGGAACTCTCTGTGCGGAACCGATGAGCTTGCCGTTGAGCTCGGGGATTACGAGACCGATTGCCTTAGCAGCACCGGTGGAGTTGGGAACGATATTGCAAGCGCCAGCACGTGCACGACGAAGGTCGCCCTTACGGTGAGGACCATCGAGGATCATCTGGTCGCCGGTGTATGCATGAACAGTGGTCATGATACCGCTCTGGATGGGAGCGTAATCGTTAAGAGCCTTAGCCATGGCAGCGAGGCAGTTGGTGGTGCAGGAAGCAGGAGAGATGATGGTGTCATCAGCGTTGAGGATGTCCTGGTTTACGCCGAAAACAACAGTGGGGAGATCGTTGCCTGCGGGAGCAGAGATAACAACCTTCTTAGCACCTGCATCGATGTGAGCCTGGCTCTTTGCCTTGGATGCGAAGAAACCGGTGCACTCGAGAACTACGTCTACGCCGATTTCCTTCCAGGGAAGGTTTGCGGGATCCTTCTCAGCGAGGATCTCAATCTTGGTGCCATCAACAGTGATGGAAGTGTCATCGCTCTCAACGGGAAGTGCATAGGGGCCCTGAGCGGTGTCGTACTTGAGAAGGTGTGCGAGCATCTTGGGGCTGGTGAGGTCGTTGATAGCAACGATTTCATAACCCTCTGCTCTGAACATCTGACGGAATGCGAGACGGCCGATGCGGCCAAAGCCATTGATTGCAACTCTTACTGACATTATAATAACCTCCGTTATTAAAATTTGTTTTTACCGAATACAATTTTATATGATGATCGGATTTTTTTCAAGTGTTTTAATTAAGTTTGACACAGTTTGGACAAACTTCTAAACATGGTATAAAAGGAACAGATTTAACCATTCAAATTTGTGAGATATAACTATTATTCAGTTATAGTTTCTTCTATTGTTACTTCTTCTGCTGCAAGCACGGGAGCCTTTGCGGCAGGAGTCCTTGCAAAGCATTTGAAGATAAGAGGCCAGAAGACGGTTGCCCAGAGAATGATTATGCAGTAACGCACTGCATCTGCCACAGCCTCGGGCATAATGGCATGAAGCAGAGGCTTGAAGCCTGACTTTATGCCGACCAGCACGCCAAGACCTACAACAATCTTTATAAGGTGGATGTACCATTTGCCTGCCTTGGGCTCAAAACGGATGAATCTGCGCTCGATAAAGAAGCCGATGGCAAAGCCCATGCTGACTCCGCCTGACTTGCAGCAGTCAATTACGCTTTCCATATCGATAAGACCCTTGCTGTGGAGAACAAGGCTGTAGATGATAAGTCCTGCGGAAATCACAGCAAAAACAGCGGAAACAACCGCATCATGTACCACGCTCTGCTTCTCAAGCTTTACGCAGAGAACAATCACTGCAATGCAGGCGATGGTGGAAAGTGCACCGACGATAACGTCTGCGGGAGTGTGAACTCCGAGGTACATTCTCGAAAAACCGACTGTGACGGCAAGCATCACAAACAGCACCTTCAGCCATGCATTTTTCACCGATGTGGCAAGGCTTCCCCAGAGTGCAAATGCTCCCTGAGTATGTCCGCTGGGGAATGAATAGCTGGTTGCAGCACCTTTTGAACCTCCTACGGGCTCAAAGCTCGGGTCGATGACCCACGGACGGGGCACTCTGCAGGTAATCTTCAGTCCCTGAACTATGGTGGACGAAAGCACGAACACAAGACCCATTCGATAGGCTGTGTTCTTGTTGATGCACCAGTAAATGATGCACAGAACGAGGAAAAGAACAACCTCTTCTCCCAGCTTTGTAAGTATCAGAAACAGGTTGTCAAGAAAAGGATTTCTTATCTCTGCCAGAGCGTGTAAAAATTCCATTGTTTTACCTCCGTTTGTATTTTTTGTTATTATAGCACATATATTTTATTTTTCACCATGCATATCAAAGTTTTCTGAAAAATATTGACTATATGTAATATGCCCTGCTACAATTATTTTGATTTTGATTAAAAAGGAGTTATTGGATATGAAAGCACAGCATGAACTGCCCTCGGGCTACAGCGAAATCCTGACCGTCGATCTTCAGAAAAACAAAAAGCAGGCAACAATTATCAATATTGCTGCCTTAGTTATCGGTCTTGCAATGGGAATCGGAATGCATTTCTATATTCCCATCACCACCCTTTTCAATATGTCTGATGGCTTTGTCCCATATCTTATCCGCTTTGCAGCTCTGCTTGTGGGTATGGTTGCATATATCATCCTTCATGAAGCTGTCCACGGCATAGCCATGAAAATGTTCGGTGCAAGAAAAGTAAAATACGGCTTTACCGGTATATACGCCTATGCAGGCAGTGATGATTATTTTGGAAAGGCGCCTTATATTGTCATCGCTCTTGCTCCCATAGTTGTTTGGGGAATTGTTCTTGCAGTGCTCAATTTTATTGTACCTGTTGAATTTTTCTGGGTGGTCTATTTCATTCAGATTTCAAATATCAGCGGTGCTGCAGGTGACCTCTATGTTACTTTTAAATTTCTCGGACTTCCGAAGGATATTCTCGTCTGTGACACCGGCGTCAGCATGACGGTTTATTCCTCAGAAAGCAAGGAAAGTTGATTACTATATGTAATATATATAATATATATTTCTTTGTGTATATAAAAACACAGTATCCGATACTTCGGATACTGTGTTTTTCTCTTTATTCGGGCTGTTCCTCTTTGTTTTCCTTTTCCTTGTTTTCGTCACCGTTTGCCCAGTCATCGACCTTATTTACTGCTTTTGCACCGGTCTTTATGAGGGTCTTTCCAAGGTCACGAAATGCATGGCCAAGGCCTTTACCTGTTTCCTTCCAGCTATCCTTAAGATTGTCTGCCATGAAAAATCTCTCCTTATTTTTAGTTTCAGAGCATTATGCTCCCCGGAAAATTTCTCTTTTCTTCGGTATGTATTTTATCACATATTTATTAAAACTTCAATCATATAAAAATAAAACCTTCATTCTCATGTAATTTTCATAATATAAGCCGCTGTACAGATTATGTACAGCGTCTGTCTGTTTTTATGCCTCGGCTCTTTTCTTTGCACGTCTGTCCTTTATATACCAGGGCAGGTATGCAAGGGCAAACATCAGGGTGATAACTGCAGCCATGATAACGATTCTCAGCCCATGATTCGGAGGCAGTATATCGAGAACAGAGGGTGTGTCCTCGGGCTTTGCCATGAACAGATAGTTTGCACCCGGTCCGATAATGCTGTTTGCCCAGTATGCAATGACAGCAAGTATTGCCAGTGCGATGTAGGACTTGACAGCAGACTTTATAGTCGGTCTCATGCCAAAGACAAAGATCATGTAGAAAATTGCAATGTAACCAAGTGTATGCTCGGTCCAGAACTGATAGTAACGGAATCTTGTGGGGCCTGTGTAGGTGATGACCGTAGGAGTCAGCAGTGCAAACAGAGTTCCCGAAAAGAGCCAGAAATAGGAGATATCAAAGAGAGTCTGGGATTTTCCTATTACCATGTAGCTGCAGAATATTACCGCCCAGCCGCACACTGTAATCGGCAGATGGTCGACAGGGTTGGGATTCAGTGAGGGAATCGCAATAAATCTCCAGAAGTAGGACATTTCCGCAATTATCATGGCAAAGGCCATAAAGTAACGTATTCCCTTGTCGCATTTGCTGTCACGAAGTTTGTTTCTGAACAGATAGATCAGTATAATTATTCCTATCATCACAAGAATCGGCGCCAAATGCAGGAAAGTAAAGTTTGTAAACTCCACTTCATCGCCTTTGCCGAAGAAATACTTCAGAAATTCTTTCATATCTTTTCCCCATTCCATATGTAATTTGTTATATTAACTTTAACATACATGAGGATTCTATTCAACTATTGTGAAGGTTTTGTAATAAATATGTGATTTTGTATCGACAGCTGTGATAAGGTACAATAAATTGCGCAAATTCAAAAAGGTATAAAAATAGACATGGTTTGCAGGCTCTGGTAGAATGAAGTTGCTACACAAACATTCGAAAGGAGCACAAACCATGTCCGAGAAAATTGTACACCTGAACGAGGA
>JAZUNN010000061.1:0-55385 GCA_045604155.1 Acutalibacteraceae bacterium | reverse complement strand
GGTAAGGATGTACCGCCCGCACTCATCGCGGACGAGGCGGTGCGCCTCCACGCCCCTCTTGTGGGGCTGAGCGCGCTTATGACCACCACGGTCCCCGCCATGGAAGAGACTATAAAGCTCCTTCGCAGCCGCGCCCCCTGGTGCAGGGTCATGGTCGGCGGCGCCGTTCTGACCCGGGAATATGCGGATATGATCGGTGCAGACAAGTATGCCCGCGATGCGATGGAGGCCGTCCGCTACGCTGAATCGCTCATGGCGTGAAGCGATGGCGGCGTGTTAAACAACAAAAGCTCCCTCTGACGAGGGGGCTTTTTCGCTTATTTCTGTCTGTTATCCTTTACGGTGTACTTTTTTGCAAAGCTGATTATGGCATCTTTCAGGATATCATAGGTTTCCGGCTTGTTGTTTCCGAAGGCTCCGAAGCCGTAGTGACGGCGCACCTTTCCCTTTGCTTCAAAGTCCAGCACCCACTCGTATCTTGCAGTGGTGCCGTTGTTTGAGCCGATGTATTCACTTTCCCACTTATCTGTCTGACAGCGGTCGAAAATGCCAAGGAGTTCTTTATAGTTTTCCTTTGTCAGCTCACCTTTGTAATCGGCAAGACGGGCATTGAAAGTAAAATTAGCCCAATCGCTGAAGTACAGCTTTCCTTCATCTATATCTGCAATAAAGGTTATGTACAGCGAGCCGGTTTTTTCGATTAAAATAATGGTGCCTGCCTTCTTCGCAGGAAGCTTCTTTTCTTCATTCTCATTCTGCACCACACCTGTATCGTAATCGTATTGTCTTTCCTTGTCTTTAACTTTCATTGTGTTTCACCTCCGAAGGGTCAACTGTTGGCTTTCGCATTTTCTTTGAAGTGACGGTCTATTTCGCTGTAAACGCTGGGCATATAATACTTGTAGCTGCTTTCTGCGCCTTTATTTTTCGTCATATTTATTGCAATGTAATCGGCGTAAGCCTCGCATTGAGCAAGTTCATCAGCATATTTTTTTTCATGACACTGTTGTTTTTTCTGACCGCAATATCCGGGATATATTACATGGTTGGTTATACATGAATAGCAATCCGATACAGATATATCTCCTGCTATTTTTAACTCACTTTGTATCTGTTCACTGATATTTACGGCTTTAGGGATATTTAACAAAGGTATATCTAATTGCCTTTTGCTAATCAGATAATCAGCAATTTCCTTTTTCTCAGCTTCTGAAAGATTCGGATATAATTGATCGCAGCGATTATTAATGGTCGTGCGAAGATTTTCCTTTATAAGATCATTTATACTTTTTCCATCATCTGTAGTAAATGCATCTGTCCAATCTATATTTTTTATTCCTGAAGAAAAGTCATCGTGAGCATGACCAAGCTCATGCCACACAGTAAAATAACTGCCTCTTGGGTCATTTTTGAAAGTATTGATGTTATAACACAACGTATTTGAACCACTGTTGTAATAGCTGGATCCGGATGTAGCCGTTGTGAAATTTATTCCCCCTGATTTTATCATATTAACAATCTCAGAGCGGAGAGGTTCTTCGGTTGTATATAACATTTCCTTGATTTTCGCTGCATCTTCATCGGGGAATACATTGAAGAACTCCTCCATATTTTTGCGTTCATATTCCGTGAGTGTCTGCTCATACAGTTTTACATATTCCTCAATTTCTGCAGCTGTAGCAGTACCAAGCAGTATTCTTTCATAAAGCAGATTAATTCTGTTTGCTTCACCCTCGGAAACAGATACGGTTACATCAACTTCATTTGCTGCTTTTTCAGATATTTCTCTATCAAGAGTTTCATACCGTGTAAAATATGACATGTAATTATTAAAATTATAAATTCTTATGATTATTGCTCTCAGTTCATTTGCATATTTTTTCAGACTTATCGAAGCAGCTTTAATTCTTAAATCATCCCATACGGTGTTTATAGACAGCTTCTCAAGTTCGTTTACGATGTTGGACAAGGGAAGAGGTCCGAATCTTGTCAGACTATTCCATTTGGAAGATGGAACAAGATTATTAATCTTCATGTTTCCCAAAGCCTGAGTATCAACGTTTATTTTTGCCATGTTCTCCCCTCCTTTGATCAGTTTTCGATATTCTGACTCTTTTTCGTTACATCATTCTGTGTTTCTTTGATTATTGTTGTATTTCTGTTCGTTGTGATTGAAAGACTCTCAAGATATCCAGCTATTTCCTCCAGCTTTGCCTTTATTTCTGAAAGAGCTTCCTGCGCAATAGGAATAGACGGTTCAGTATATCCGCTGAGATTACCATTTATTTTATTTATCCATTCTATATATGTTCCTATATCTTCACTTAATATCTTACATTTCCGGGCTTTTGCAAAAGCATTGTCATAACTGAGATTTATTGATCGTGATTTGTACTCCATAATTTAATTCCTCACTATATCTTTTTTGCCATGTCAATCATACCTTTTATCAAATCTTCATATAGGTTTTTTGCATTTTCAAGGCACTCCCTTGCATCATCCAGCTCGTCGAGAAGCTTTTCCAGCCTTTTTAATGCTGCGTGGGTGGTTTTCTCAAAATTCGCTCTGTCCTTGCCCTGCCAATCGTTGATCTCATTAAGGAGCAGTGCAAGCTCCAGATAATACTGCCCGTAGGTTTCCACCATGCCTTTTATTTTTTCAGATGAGGACAGCAATGCTTCGGTATCTGTAACGAGTTTCATCTTTATTTCCTCCCATCAGCCTTCAAAGGCGGATCTGTTTGCAGCTTCTGCTGCTTCATAGGCCGAAACGGTTATTTCAAGGAAATCGGAGTGCTTTGACAGCTCCTCAAGGCTCTTGTAAAGCTCCGAGCAGATAAGGAGAATCTTGTTCGTTACCACATCTGCACCGTTTGACTTCCACACATCGTGAATAGACTCAACCTCTGCCTTTATTGCATCGGTCTGACTCACCATAAGAGATCCGAGCTGTCTTGCTCTGTCTTTTTTCTGCACCAGTTCTTCTATGGAAATTCTGATATTTTCCATTATCTCACCTCATTATTAAATGTTCCGTAAATCCGTTTAATCGCTATGCTTATACATCAATTATAAATACCGCCAACCATATACTTTCTTTTTGTTTCACGATAAAAAAGCAGCCTTTTCAGGCTGCTTTTTCCGAATAATTGTGTTTTGTAAAGCTGACCATCAGTATCAGCAGGAAGTAAGGCACATCGAGGAATGTTTCTCCGACTACATCTCTTACAAAGTGGAACATGGCAATATAATGATTCTCGTGAATTCTCTCTGCAATCAGCAGCTTGCCTATCTCCAGCAGCACCGTTACAGGGTAGCATATCATAAGCATATTCATGCAGACATGGGCAAAATTCGGCAGGCGTTTTCCGTGGGACAGCTCGCCGACAAACATACATATGAGAAATGCGGCAAAAAGTGATGCTTCGATTATATGCTCGCCTGCGGAGAATTTTTCGATAAGCGATGCACCCGGGCAGACAATCAGAAATATTACATCGGTCGCAATTATGCACAGCTTTACTCCCAGCAGGAAAAAGTCGGGTATGACAAGGCGGTCGTATCTTACCTTAAGCCCGATGAGCAGTGCAGTGGCGAGATAGATATTAATACAGATTATATCAAGAAAATCAATGTCAGAATATATGGTGAATCTGCCGCCTGCAAAGCCTGCTTCAACACTCGACAGCAGCTTTTCCAGCGCCAGGGCAATGAACATTATCATTGTCACCGTCTTAAGTTTTCGCTGCCTTTTTTCCGATTCGAAAAAACCTTCAAATAAATCAAGATCCATTTTTATTCCCTTTTTCACTGTTTATTCACTTTTATTTTATCATACCTTTCTGTGTCGGTCTACGGTCATTTCGGTGGGGTGATATGGATATTACGGGATATTTTGAGAATTTTGCTGCGATTTGAATTTAATGCTGTCTGTTCTCTCCCCCTGTCAGAGTGGGACATGGGACGCATGGTTTTCCGGTGCAAAAGAAATCAGGCGGCACAAAAGCCGCCTGATGCTTATATTATTCTCACTTATATCAATCGAATTCCAGCCAGATTGCGGGGCGGATGCCGTGGTTGCCTTTGCTTACAACATGGCTTGCCATTGCGGGCTCGCCGCTTACTCTTATCCACACTGCCTCAACACGGTCATAGCCGGGAGTACGTGCCCACCACCAGCCTGCGCCGGCATAGTTGGAGCTGGTATGCACGCCTCTTTCAACTGCGTATCTTGTGGGGATACATCTCTTGTCGGCATCTGTGGGGAAATAGGTTTCTATCTCGCTGAGACTGAGAATGAACACCTTATCGGTTGTTGTGGCACCGCCTGTTGTGCCGTACTTGGAGTTGGTATCACCGTAAACTGTGGTGTTGCCTACAAAATCCTTTTCGTATTCGCTGAATGCAGCATTGTAGAAATCATTGTTAAGCCATGTGCGCAGAGAACATTTTTCCCATGTGATTTCCTTACGGCTTTCGTTGTGGTACTTCACACAGTCAAGGGTCTGCTCACTGACAAGGAATACACCGCTGCTGTTATTGCTCAGCACAATCCAGCGGATAGGCTCAGGACCGTTTGAAGTGTTATTGTCCTGCTCGTAGCTGCCGAATTCAACAATGCTTCTTGTCTTTGCATCCTTTATCTTCCAAATACCTGCTTTTTTTGCCATATCTGCAGAATCTTCAAAGTCGCCGAGAGAAATAAACAATTCTGCTGCTTCGTCATAATAGCCGTAATCCATATATGCTTCTGCCTGACGGTAGGTGGTGCGAAGCACCATCTGTGAGCTGTCACCGAAGGTGCCGAGGGATTCGAAAATCTTTATTGCTTCCTCATAATCACCGTTTTCCATCAGGTCGACTGCTTCTTCGTATTTCATGTGATTTTCACACTTTATAACCATCTGATCACTGTCTTCGAAGTCCGCAATCTCAAGGAATGCCTCTTTTGCCTCCTCATACTGACCTGCCTTCATAAGCGCTTCAGCTTTGCTGTACTTGTCGTTTGGTACAATTATATTCATATAGACATAGGCAAATCCGATGCCGAGGATAGCAATAAGTGCGCCGAGAATTCCTAAAATTATGCCTGTTTTCTTTCCGTTTTTCTTTTTCTGCTGTACGGGCTGCACAGGCTGCTGCATGGGCATTGGCATAGGTGCAGGCTGCTGCATTGGCATTCCGTAGGCTGGTGCAAAACCGCCTTCAATTACTGTCTGCTGATAGTGGTCGCTGCCGGGATAATATGTCCCCTCGGCTGCGGCTTTCAGTGCTTTTGCAAATTCTTCAGGGCGCTGGAATCTCTGGCGTCTGTCAAAGGCGCAGGCCTTGAGGATTACCGATGCCATCTGGGGTGTTGCATTGGCAGGAGGCGGCATGGGTGCACCGCTTACAGCCTTGATAAGTGCATTTTCCTGGTCCTGCACTGTAACTCTGCCCGTAAGCGGCATGAAGGGCAGACGGTTTTCATTGAGCATCTTGTAAAGCACTATTCCCAGAGAATAGATGTCGGAGGTGAAATTTGCAGGCTCGCATCTGTAGATTTCGGGTGCCATGTATGTATATGTACCCTTTTTGCTGACGCCTGCGGTTGCACCGCTGAGCACACGGGCTATACCGAAATCACCCAGCTTGAAATCTCCGTTTTCATTCATGAAAATGTTGGAAGGCTTGATGTCACGGTGGATTATATTCGACCTTACACAGACCTCGAGAGCTGCGCAGATATCAATACCCACCTTGGCGACATCAACAGGATAAGCTTTTTCTGCGATTATACTGCTCAGGTCACGGAGAAGCTCCATGCGTATGAAGATGTCATAACCGATTCCGTCGGGCTTCGGAATTACCAGATGGTCTTCGTAGGATACAATGTTTGTATTGGCCTTCAGACGGTACATCAGGTCAATTTCATGCTTGACATCGTGTGCTATATCGTTGAAATAAGCACCCAGCTCTTCTTCCGTATTGAAAAGACCGGAAGAACGAGCTTCATTGAGCTGCTGGGCATTTGCAGGTACGGAAATATGCTTGATTGCAGCATAGTAATCGTGTCCGTCCTCTCTTCTGACTGCCTTGTATACTCTGCCGAAGCTGCCTTCGCCAAGTACACATTCACAGTGCCACACACCCCACAGAGGTTCAAATTTCTTTATTCCATCCATTTATACTTCTCCTTTTTATATTCAGATTGAATATACCTTTAAAATTATAAAACAAAAACATTTTGTTGTCCAGTGGTTTTTCTCTGTCCGGAAAATCCTGTGAGATACCGTAGGGCAGGAATGTGCAGAATCCCGGCGGTGGGAGAAATTCTGTGCGGGTGGGCTTCGGTCCGTACATCTGCACCTGATTACGGACATCAGAAAGCCCCTTTCCGTAAATGGAAAGAGGCTTTGGAAATTATTTTTTCTTTACTACCTGAATCTCGAAAAGCTTATCTGCAATTCTTGTATTTGTTTCGCTTATAAGCACGGCGAAGCCTTCAACAGGGAACATCATAAGAGAGAAATTGCGGAAAAAGCGCTTGCCGAAGGATGCTTTTTCATCTGTACCCTGCTCGACGATGCAGAGTCCGAAGAATACCTTTCCCAGACTTCTGCCGAAAATATCCTTGAAAAAGAAGAAGGTAAGATAGATGGGTGAAGCATCAACAATTACCTGCCACAGTGATTTTACCACAACAGTGTAGTCATAGCCGATGCAGGTCCACATCATGACATAGCAGAAATATCCCAGTGCAAAGCAGATTATCATATCTGTAAGCACTGCAAGCAGTCTGCGCAGCTTCATATTGTTTCCCGTGGGACCTTCGTGATTGTAAATCTTCATTTTTATCGTCCTTTTCTTTCTGCTTTATTATTTGGAAAATACTTCCACATCGCCGTTTTCATTTTCAAGATACAGCTTCTTTTCGTCAATGTAGTAACTCATCTTAAGCTGGAATTTATCTCCCTGCCCGTCCTCAAGATTCATCACTATAACTCCGTTTTCGGCGGTATAATTGCCTGATATTTCGTAACCCTCAACAGAAAGGCTCACATAGCCCGAGCTTTTGAAGGTCACTGTTGCACCTGTACTTCCCGTGACACTGGTCCATGTACCCAGCAGGTCATCTCCGCAGGCGGAGAGAGAAAACACGGCGGCAACTGTCAGTATAATACACACTGCGGTGCATACGGTCTTTTTCAAAATATCACTCCCGAAAAGTCAGTAGTACAGAATTATGCGTCCCACAGGGGATTTATTCATCAAAATCCTCTTCGTCCTTTTCCATCTCGAAAACCTGCTGCATCAGACTTTCACGGTGTCTGAAAAGGGCATAGAATTCCTTATCGAACTCGCTTTCGGGGGTTTTTCCCATGAGAAGCATCTGCTTCTGCTCATCGGAAAGAGAGTCCATATTCACAAGGTCTGAAAGGGGCATTTCGTCAGTTCCGAACTCGAAAAGCTTATCCAGCTCGTCCTCGTCGTCAAAGGAAACAGTATATCCCATGGTAATCCTCCTTCTGGTGTGTAAATCTTAAATCGTCTGTGTTGGTTCTGCCCATCAGTCTGCTCCGCAGACAATTATGCGAAGCATAATATCTCTCCCCAAGGGGAGAGCCAGGGGTGGAGAGTGCTTCGCAGACTGAGGGAGAGATTTTTATAATCGGACACAGAAACTATGTAAGACGATCAGTTTGCAGGCTCGTCAATCTCAACTACTTCAACAAGGCAGTTGTAATAGACATATCTCTTGCCGTCAAGGTCAAAAAGCACCTTGCCGCCTGATTCGTTTTCCTCTATATCCACCCAGCCTTCATAGTGAGCGATAAGCTCACCTGTGTAGGTGTAGACATTTATTTCACGGTAAAGTCCGCCGCCCAGGTCACTTTCGCAGCTCTTGCAGGAACGCTTGCAGGACTCACTGCAGCCTGAAAACAGCATGGATGTGAGAATTACTGCCCAGCAGAGAAGA
Source organism: Acutalibacteraceae bacterium (assembly GCA_045604155.1). Taxonomy (GTDB): domain Bacteria; phylum Bacillota; class Clostridia; order Oscillospirales; family Acutalibacteraceae; genus JAISGQ01. The sequence goes on along the minus strand of JAZUNN010000061.1, from coordinate 47,426 downwards.
ATTGCTATTCTTTTTTTCATCATTATTCTTCGCCTCCGAAAAGTTTTGCCATGGAACCGAGGTCATCAAGATCACCTGTCATGGCTTCAAGCTTGCCTAAAGAATCCATAATACCAACATTGTAAAGCTCTTCAAGAATACCGTTGTCCAGATCTACCTCGGTTTCGGTGCCGTCTGCCATCTTGCGAAGCTTTACAACACCGCTTTCAAGCTCGGAATCACCCAGGATTACAACGTACTGAGCTCCGATCTTGTCAGCGTACTTCATCTGTGCCTTGAGGGAACGGGCGGAAAGGTCGGTCTCAACAGAGAAGCCCTCTGCACGGATTGCGGAAGCCAGAGAAGCGGCACGGACTACTGCCTTATCGCCCAGAGCGGCAATGTAAAGGAGAGTCTTTTCTTCCTCGGGGAAGGGTGTGTTCTGTGCTTCCATAATGAGCATGATTCGCTCAAGACCCATGGCAAAGCCGATGGAAGGAAGCTTGGGACCGCCTACAGCTTCGGAAAGACCGTCGTAACGTCCGCCGCCGCAGCAGGTGGACTGAGAGCCAAGGCTGCCGGAAACAAACTCAAATACGGTACGGGTGTAGTAGTCAAGACCACGGACGATTCTGGGGTTGATTGTAAATTCAATGCCCATTGCGGTGAGCATTTCCTGAACTGTCTTGAAGTGGTTTTCGCACTCCTCGCAGAGGTAGTCCGTGATAAAGGGTGCATCGGCGGCAATGCCCTTGCAGACAGGGCTCTTGCAGTCGAGAATACGCATGGGGTTCTTTTCAAGTCTGCCGCGGCAGGTCTCGCACAGGTCGTCAATTTTTTCATTGAAGTATGCCTTAAGTGCTGCGTGGTAATTCTTGCGGCACTCGGGACAGCCGATGGAGTTTAATTCAAGGCTTACATTCTCGATGCCGAGGGCGTTAAGTACATCGTTTGCCATGGAAATCATGTCAGCATCTGCTGCGGGAGTTGCAGTGCCAAGAAGCTCTGCGCCAAACTGGAAGAATTCACGGTATCTGCCTGCCTGAGGACGCTCTGCACGGTAGCAGGGCTCGATGTAGCAGGCCTTTACGGGAAGGGTGTCGCCTGTCAGACCGTGCTCGATTGCGCAGCGCATGACGCCTGCGGTCATTTCTGGGCGCATGGTAAGTGAACGTCCGCCTCTGTCATTGAAGGTGTACATTTCCTTCTGTACAACGTCGGTGGTTTCACCTACGCCTCGGGAAAACAGCTCGGTGTACTCAACGGCAGGAGTGCGGATTGCACGGAAGCCGTGAAGCTTTGCTATCTCCATGCAGGTCTTCTTTATGTACTCCCATTTGTATGCGTTTGCGGGGAGCATGTCGTTCATGCCGCTGAGGGCCTTGATTTTAGCCATTTTTATTACTTCCTTTCGGTTTGAATACATTTGCCTGTGCGGGTAATCTGAGTTGTAAATTGGGATTTATGCGTAACCAAGTATTACATTGAAAATATTTCTATTTTCGATTAGGTCTTCTTTTAATCTTCAGCATTTCAATAATATCTTCACTCTTAATACTGTCGCTGAGCGGTATCCATAACCACTTTCCATCATGTAACGTTTCTGTTGTATCATATATATCCTGTAACTCTTTTGAAACAGAATCCTTTATTTTTTCGAACTTTTCTCTTTCTGCTTTGCCATAGGTTATCAGAAGAGTTGCAGTTTCTTCCTTTGCATAAAACGTACAAAGCGTCTTTCCGCCTCTGCGATACTTATATTCTACTTTCCAATCACGAAATCCCTTATTCCATAATCTATCTACATCATATAGCGAATCTATCGCATCTGTCAGTTCGTTCCACACGAATAAGGCTTCTTTAGATAATAGAATATTTACTTTCTCTTTCATGGCGAAAAGCTCCTTCCTTGAATCCGTCAAATTCATGTTTATCGGTCGGCTGTTTTACCTTTAAGTTTTTCGGACGAACACGAATAATGATTTATTCAACGATTCGCCATTTCATGGATTTTGCAATAGCATAAGAACAGTTTCTTAGTTCATCCATGCTTGTATAAACATCGTCAGCCCAAACAATCCATTTTTGATCATTGAACATAATGGTAGTATCTGTAATATTACATTGGTTGTCTTGTATCTGCCATTCCAAAAGATTTTCAAATTCAATTTCTACAATGGTGTTCCAAATACTTGTAACCAATATTTGAATAATTAACTTTGTTTGTTCGGAATTAAAACAATGTCCATTTTCTATCCGTGTTATACCATTATTTACATACTGAACTCCAATGATATACCCGTCATGTAACGAGTTAGTTTTATTAAGAAAATTTTTTATATCTTCGGTTGTTTTTATTGAGTTCAACATAATTCAGCACCATCAACAAATTAAGATTTATCGGTCGGCTTTTTTGATCATTCTCTCCCTCCGTCTTTGCCTTACGGCAAATCCACCTCCCTCGTCAGAGGGAGGCAAGGGGTGGGGATTCGGTGACAGCTCCTCGACATGGGGAGGCAAGGAGTGGGGTGCTTTGCCCGACAGCTTACCATGTTCGAGGGCGGATATCTTGTCCCCCTCTGACGAGGGGGATGTCATCGCTTGCGATGACTGGGGGAGAGATAAAAACCTAAACCTTCATCAATCTCTTAACCTCATTATCAATGTGTTCGCACACACTTTTAAAGTTTTTATCAATATCCAGATTAGAAAATCTCAGAACTGTCAGATTCATCTTTTCCAAATCTTCAGTTCTGATTTTATCCCTTTCTTCCTGAGTTTCCGTATAATGTCCGCCGCCGTCAAGCTCTATTACAAGTCGAGCTTTTGCACAGTAGAAATCTGCAATGTAATTTTCGAGTGCTTTCTGCCTTTGAAAACGGACGGGATATGAACGAAGAAAATCATACCACAGTTTTCGCTCCTGCGGTGTCATGTTTTTGCGAAGTTCCTTTGCAAGAGGTATGTTTGCTTTGTTGTAGGTTATCAATAAAGCTCACCTCGGTTGTGATTTGTTTCTCTCCCTCCGTCAAAACCTACGGTTTTGCCACCTCCCTCGTCAGAGGGAGGCTTTCTTTGTCCCCCTCTGACGAAGGGGGTATGTCATCGCTTGCGATGACTGGGGGAGAGATATAATCCGTTGGCAAAGCCAACCCTTAATTATTCATTGTTCATTATTCATCATTCAGTATTCATTCTTAATACTTAAATATTCCGACGCCGTATTTGGGGAGGATAATGGTTTCGCCTGCGCTGCACTCTGCGCCTGTGAGCAGCTCGGTGCAATCGGCAGGGACGGTTACTTCGCTGTCATGGTCGTTGTGATTGAGAGCAAACAGATAGCATACACCGTCTTTATATCTGCGTGTTGTTTCGACGTTATAATCAGATACAACACAATCGATGTTCTTATCTTCTGCAAGCTTTTTAAAGAGCTTTTCGAGGAAAACTCCCTCGGCAGCTGTGCCGATGTACCATGCATCGCCCTTGCCGAAGCGGTTTCTTGTAACTGCCGCTTCAGAAGCATAAAAGTCACTTCCGTAGGTTGCAATTATCTCTGCGCTTTCGGGTTTTATGGTCTCAAAGAGGAAGGAGCAGCTATACTCGCCGTTTAAATCGCCGTCTATAATACGAATTGTATTCTTGTGTTCGGGCGGCTGAGCGTCTACTTCCTCCACCCAGATACCGCATACTGAGCGCAATTTTCCGGGGTAAGCACCGAAAACCTTGTCGTTTTCGTCAACCTGTCCCGACATATAGGTGGTAACCAGTGTACCGCCGTTCTTTACGAACTCTTCAATGCGCTCCGCAACGCCCTCTTTCATCATGTAGAGCACGGGCGCAACCAGAATATCATACTGAGAGAAGTCGTCCTTTACACTTATCATGTCGGTTGAAATGCCGTTCTTTGACAGTGCGGAATAATAGCGGTGAACTTCTCTTTCGTAGTCCATGTCGTTGCTGGGGCCTGCGGAATACTCAACAGCCCAGCGGTTGTTCCAGTCCCAGATTATTGCGGCACGGCTCTTCATGCGGCTGCCGAGGGTTTCGTCACCGAGGTTGCGGAGCTCCTCGCCAAGCTCTGCAATCTCTCTGAAAACTCTTGTGTTTTCGTGTCCGCAGTGGTCGATAACCGCACCGTGGAACTTCTCGCAGGCACCTCTTGAGCGGCGCATCTGGAAGAACATGACGGTGTCAGCTCCGTGTGCTACCGCCTGATAGCTCCAAAGTCTCATGACGCCGGGACGTTTGAGTGCATTGTAAGTGTGCCAGTTTGTAACAGAGGGAGTCTGCTCCATAAGGCAGAAGGGCTTGCCCTGCTTGAGTCCTCGCATCAGGTCATGAACCATTGAAGTGCGGGTGTAGGGCTCGGTGGGAGAAGGATAATTGTCCCACGAAATAAAGTCGAGATAAGGTGCCCACTCATGATAATCGAGGGGCCAGTATGTACCCATGAGATTTGTCGTAACGGGGATATGGGGGGTTATTTCTTTAAGCACCTCGTATTCTCTGCGGTACATATTCAGCACTGCCTCGCTCTGATAGCGGCAGTAGTCAACACTGAGCCCCGAGAAGGTTGAGCGGTGCCAGCCCCATTCTTCGCTTAAATTTGTGGGGGGATTTATCTCATCAAAATCATAGAGAGTATGGCTCCAGAAATTGAGATTCCAAGCCTCGTTGACCTTTTCTATTGTGCCGTAGCGCTTTTTCAGCCACTCACGGAAGCCCTCTGCGCACTTTTCGCAGTAGCAGGCAGCTTCAAACTCGTTTGCAACGTGCCATGCAACAATATTGTCAAGGTGTCCGTAACGCTCGGCAAGCTTTCGGGCCAGTGCAACGGAGTATTTTGCATAAGTGGGGCTGTTGGGGCAGGAATTGTGTCTGCCGCCGTGATTGCGGCGCATACCATCCTTTGTAACTCTCAGAATGTCGGGGTGTCGCTTCGCCATCCACGCAGGATGAGCGGCAGTGCCCGTGGCAAAGCAGATTTTAAAACCGTTGTCTGTTGCCATTTTTACTATCTTGTCGAGCTTTTCGAAATTATACTCGTCCTCGGAGGGCTGGAGAAGTGCCCATGAAAAGACGTTTATTGTCAGCACATCTATGCCGCCAAGGGGCAGGATACGCATATCCTCTGCCCATATTTCCTCCTCCCACTGCTCGGGGTTGTAATCCCCGCCGTAGAGGATTTTCTTGATTCTGCTGTCTTCTATCATAAGTGCAGCTCCTTAATTTTCAAATTTGCCTTTGCGGGCGATTGGTTCGGTAAATTGGGATTTGTCGTTTACTCTTTCTCTATCCTAAAATAACTCTTGTAATATGAAACAAAGCGATCAACAATGTCTTTTCTTTTCTCGACATCATTATTTTCTAAACTTTCAATCCATTCACCATCTATCATACATTCAACATCAAAATTGATTTTATATTTTACCTTTTTAATCAAAGCAACGTCTGATTTATCTCCGATACAATATAAATAACCACACAACAATCTGATATATTCAGAACTACCTTCTTGATAGTCAGCTATTTCTTTCTCAATAAGTTCTACTATTTCTGATTTAGATATAGCAGTAAAACAGAAACCATATTTCTTTATAAGTTGTTCTGCCCTTTCTTCATTATCCATAATCAACATTGGCTCCTCCATAAATTTATGTTTATCGCTCGGTTGTTTTTACTGTTTGCCCTCTCAGTCACTTCGTGACAGCTCTCCCAGAGGGAGAGCCGGTATTAATTATTCGTCGTAATCGCCCATGTCGTCATCGTCGCCGCCCTTGACACCCATGATCTTTCTTAAAAGGTCGGGCATACGGCTGAACTGGTCGGCAGACTCATCGATGAGATATGTCCATGTGGAGGTGGGGCCTCTCATATCGGACTTCTCAAAGTCAACACCGTTTTCACCGATTACTGCGGTATCAAATGCATCAACAACCGCTCGGTCAATGGCCTCGTACATGGATGTAAAGGATATGATCGCTTCACGTCTGAATTCGTCAAGAGGATTCTTTCCGCCGATGACAACAAGGTGGATACCCTGACGAACATCGCTGATATGGTCAAGATATTCTGCCCAATAGCGGTTCATGTAATACAGAAGAAGCTGGCGCTCTACAAGAGCAACCTTTTCCTTGCCGTAGGCCTTCTGCAGGCGCATTGCCTTTTCAGGGTTCTTTGTGGCAAGAAGTCTGGGCTCGATATCGCCTCTGAGGATGTGGTAGTGCTTTGAGTGTATCGCACGGCGCTGGTCGTCGATAATCTGGGTGTATCTGGAAAGCTGAGTTCTCATATCCTGATAATAGCCTTCGGCTATTCTCTGGACATGGTCAACCTCTATTGCAACTCGCTTATCACGGATAACGTTTGTGCCCGAATAGGACATGACGTATTTGGGCAGCAGCTTCTGGAGTCCGAATTTGACCATAAGGTCGTCTTCGACAGACACGAAAAACTGGGTTTCGCCCGGGTCACCCTGACGTCCTGCACGTCCTCGCAGCTGGTTATCTATTCTTCGGCTTTCGTAATGGTTTGTGCCTATAACAAGGAGTCCGCCGAGAGAGCGGATTTTCTCAGCCTGTGACTCATTATCACCGCCGAGCTTGATGTCAACTCCTCGTCCTGCCATGTTGGTGGAAACAGTTACCGCACCCAGCATACCTGCCTTTGCGATAATCTGTGCCTCGTGGTCGTCCTGACGGGCGTTGAGCACCTGAGTGAAAACACCTGCTTTTCGCAGTTCTCCTGCAAGCCATTCACTTTCTTCAACGGTTGTTGTACCGATAAGGACAGGACGTCCTGTTGCGTGCTGGCTCTTTACCTCCGCAATAACAGCTCGCATCTTTGCTTCCTTTGTGGAGAAAAGGCTGTCTTCCTTGTCCTTTCGGATAAGGGGCTTGTTAGGCGGAATTTCTATAATCTGCAGGCCGTACATATTGTAGAATTCGTCTGCGGAGGTCTTTGCAGTACCTGTCATTCCGCAGAATTTGGAGTACATTCTTATAAAATACTGAATGGTTATCTGGGACATTATCATACCTGCGCTGATGTTGGAAATGCCTTCCTTTATTTCAACCGCAGCCTGAAGTCCGTCGGGATAGTGTCGGTTTTCAACAACACGTCCCGTGAATTCGTCGATTATTTCAATCTTTCCGTCACGGACAAGATAGTCCTTGTCAACTCTCAGAAGATGCTCTGCCTTCAGCGCATTCTGTATAGCATCCAGGACTTCAAGATTTTCTTCACCGAAAAGGTTATCTATTTTAAGTATCTTTTCAACAGTGACTATACCCTTCTGTGTAAGGCTGGTCTGATTTGAAAACTGGTCAACCTTGAAATGGACGTCGATAGTCAGCATCTTTGAAATATCACGTGCCTTCTTCGCAATACTGGTGGAGAAGGGTACGTCGCCTGCGATGACAAGAGGTACTCTTGCTTCGTCAATGAGCATGGAGTCAGCCTCGTCAACAATGGCGTACTGATAACGTCTCTGCACAAGCTCTTCCTTGGTGCTTGCAAGGAAGTCTCGCAGGTAGTCAAAGCCGCATTCCTTAAGGGTTATATAAAGGATGTCCTTCTTGTACATGGTCTTTCGGGTTTCAAAATCGCTTTCGGCGGTTATGTAGCCGACAGAAAGACCCAGCATTTCATAGGCGTCCTTCATCCATTCGTAGTCACGCTCAACAAGGTAGTCGTTGAAGGTTATCATATGGACACGGTGACCCATCAGTCCGTACATGACCGCAGGCATAACACCTGCAAGAGTCTTGCCTTCGCCTGTGTACATTTCCACAAGGTTGCCCTCAAAAAGTGCAATTCCTCCCATGAGCTGTGTGTCATAGGCGGAAAGACCCGTTACACGGCGGAGTGCTTCCTTTGCAAGGGCAAAGGTGGGAATGAGAAATCTTCTGCATTCCTCCTCGCTTTTGTCCTTCATCTGCTCACGAAGCCATCCTGCAAAAACACGCAGTGCGTTGTCTGACTTATCCTTGAAATCAAGGGAGTTTATCTGAGATATTGTGCTTTTGTTTCTGTCAAGAAATGCGGCAGAAGGTCCGATCATTTCTTTAATTGTGCGGCGCAAGCTCATACCATAGCCTCCCGTGAAAAAAATCTGAAAGTATTTCTCTTAATTATACTATTATATGCACTGCTTTGCAAGTGGCACGGCACTGCAATTTTCAGTTGTCTGCCGCACTTCTCCCCTACTTGAAAAAAACTGACCTATAGTCTATAATCTGCCTTGTATGACTTTTCATGATATTCTGAGGTAGATATGAAACACAATAATCTCAAAGGCACGCTGATACTCGGCGTTGCCACAATCATATGGGGACTTGCATTCGTTGCACAGAGCGGTGCGGCCAAGCTGATTCCATCCTTTGCGTTCAACGCCATGCGATCCTTTATCGCCGCTGCTTTTCTCATTGTTCTGCGTCTGTTTCTAAACAGAAAGGACAAGATTCCCTTTATCCCAAAGGACAGAAAGGAAAGGAAAACCTTCTTCCTTGCCGCCGCATCCTGCGGTGTGCTTATAGCCGTTTCCGTAAATTTCCAGCAATTCGGTCTGGCTCTTTATCCCGACGGTGTGGCAAAGGAGGCACGAGGCGGTTTTCTGACAGCTCTTTATGTTATTTTAGTGCCTCTTTTCTCTGTTTTCCTCGGCAGAAAAATACGTCCCGTTGTGTGGCTGGGAGTGCTTATTGCCGTTGCAGGCGTGTATCTTCTCTGTCTGTCGGGCGGTTTCGGCGGAATTTATCTGGGCGATATCCTCATGCTCTGCTGTGCCGTTTCATTTGCACTGCAGATACTCTCTGTTGACAGGTTTGTCGACCGCATCGACAGCATCCGTCTGTGCTGTGTGCAGTTTATTGTCTGCGGCATTCTGTCCCTTGCATTGTCCCTTGTTTTTGAGAAGGTGCTTCTTTCAAACGTTATGGACGCACTTCCTCAGATTCTTTATCTCGGCATTATGTCCAGCGGCATTGCATACACCCTGCAGATTGTGGGGCAGAAGTACGCAGAGGCAACGATCGCAACCATTACAATGAGCTTTGAAAGCGTTGTTGCTGCCCTTGGTGGCTGGTTTATTTCGGGAAATACACTCCATGGCAGAGAGCTTATCGGCTGCGTGCTGGTGTTTTCCGCAATTATCATTTCTCAGCTGCCTTACGAAAAAAAGAAGGAAGAAATTTCTGCATAAAGAAAAACCCCGGTATCTTCCGGGGTTTTTTGTGTTTTTTTTGCGGAATGCGGCAGGAGCAAGCCCCTGCCCTACGATGCGTGGGTTTGCCGCAAGGCAAAACCGGAGGGAGAGATTTTATAAAACCCCTCAGTCACTTTGTGATAAATATGCTGATTTTTCCTTATGTGATTTTATCAGAGGATAATCTTTGTGCCGCACATTTCGCAGAATACTGCGCCGTACTTCATCTGGTCCTCGTCGCACTCAATATTGTAGCTGCACTGAGGACACCTTACATTGTATGTGGAGGGTGCACCGTTTTCTTCTTCTGCAAGGGCATTGAGGTTAAGTATTGAGGGATTTACTTCTCCTACCTCATATTCCTCAACATCAATCTTTGTTCCGCATTCCTCACAGAATACAAATTTGCCTATAGAATCTCTTTCAAGCTCGTCAGAGTGTCCGCAGGTGGGACACACAAATCTGAAATTACTGCTCTGAGGCTCCTGAGGAATTTCTTCTGCCTTTTCTTCACCGATTGCAATTCTTTCACCGCACATCTCGCAGAAAATCATGCCTCGCTGAATCTGCTCCTCATCGGGTGTGTATCCCTCGCCGCAGTTGGGGCAGAATACACGGCTTACTGCAGGCTCTGCCTTATTTACGGGAATGGTTTCCTCATTTACGGGAGCCTGCTCTGTAAAGGGTACAACCACTGTAGCCTCATATTCGTTGTAATCTTCATATTCTTCAGCGCTGCTTTCATTTTTTGCGCCGATTTCTATCTTAGTGCCGCACTCTTCGCAGAAAATAAAGCCTCTCTGTACCTGCTCATCAGTAAGCTCGTATTCCTCATAGCATACAGGACATACGGTTTTTTCAGGAATCTGAGTGTAGGATGCGGGTGTGATATTATAGTCTGTATCAACGGGGATTTCTTCTGCAGCCACTTCGATTTCAATCTTCACTCCGCATATCTCGCAGAAAACAAAACCTCGCTGAATCTGCGCCTCATTGATTTCATAGCTTTTGCCGCACTGAGGACAGAATACACGGTTTTCATCAACACTTTCTTCTTCATGTGCTTCTTCTGCGTCAAAGACAGACACAACAACGGGCATTTCCTCAGGAATTTCTTCCACAGCTTCTTCGACTATTTCTTCCTGCTCTTTAACGATTTCAGGCTCGGAGATTTCCTCCTGTTCCATTGAGCTGCCGCCGATGGTAATCATGGTGCCGCACATTTCGCAGAATACCTTGCCTCTTGCCTTCTGCTCTTCGGTGTATGTAATTACGTAGTCGCAGACAGGACAGGTCAGAGTGTTGTCGGATTCTTCAATAACTTCAGCTTCTTCAGCTTCTTCGGCTGCTTCGACTTCTTCGACTTCTTCGATTTCTTCGACTTCTTCGGTTTCTTCGACTTCTTCGATTTCTTCAGCTTCTTCGACTTCTTCGATTTCTTCGACAGCCTCTACTTCTTCAATTTCATCGACAGCCTCGACAGCTTCTGCTTCTTCAATTTCATCGACAGCTTCTGCTTCCTCAATTTCTTCAACTGCAGGAATTACTGCAGATTTCAGCTCAGCAATGGTTCTGTTCTGCTCCTCAACTGTCTTCTTCAGCTCAGCGATAGCCTTATTCTGCTCAAGCTGCATCTCATAAATTCGACGGATAAGTGTTTCTGTGTCAAGCTCGATGGGGTTTACCTTCTTGATTTCGTTTTCAGAATTGTTGCTCATAATTTTCCCTCCATATATTTAATTAAGTCTGTGCGCTCAGTCATCGTCCTCATCGTCAAAAAGTGCTTCAAGACGGTCCTTCGGCTTGTCATATTCTTCTTCGAAGGCATCATTGTAAGCTCCTCTTGCATCATAGGAAGGTTCGTTTTTCTCATCATCATCATCATCCTCGATTTCAACATCGATGGATGCTCCGCATACATCGCAGCTGAGTCTGATTATGCCGTCAGCTATCATATCTTCGGAATATTTTATACTGCTGCCGCAGCGAGGACAATCGATGGTATAGAAATCGTCATCATCAGATTCTTCTGCTTCTATAATTTCTTCTTTTTCTTCGGTTTTCTCTGCTTCTTCGACTTTTTCCTCTGTTTCTTCCTGAGGCTCCTCGGGGATTTCTTCCTTTATTTCCTCTTTGATTTCTTCTTCGATTTTGTCTTTCTCAGGTTCTTTGGTTTCTTCAATATCTTCTGTATTTTCAGTGACTTCTTCTTTTGCTTCGACCTCTGCCTTTGCCTCGGTTTCTGCTTCCTCCGTCACCTTTTCTTCTTCTTCAAAATCGTCTGTAAATTCTGTTTCTTCACTTTCATCAACGATTATATTTACCGGTGCATTTGGGATTCTGTTCAGCTTTCTGGACATTGCGGCGGTGAGGTTTGTCAGCTCCTCAAGGGAATTTTTCTGGGATTCCTCAAGCTTGCCGATTTTTGAAAGAAGCTTTGCAAATATTTCTGAATTGTCAGCTTCAATTTCTTTGTCCTTATTATACGCGGTAAGGAATTCGTTCATCTGCTGAATCTGGTATTCAACTCCCAGAGCTGTGCGCTCACTGTTCCGGGCAGCCTTTGCGGTGTTTGTAAGCTGGATTTTAAGTGCCAGCACAAGACAGCAGAGCAATACAGCGCAGATGGCTGCTGTAAGGATACCGGCGGCAATTCCCGCAGATTTATCTGACACACTGCCTACAAGATTTCCCACAAGTATGCCCACTGCAGCGGATGCTGTGAAGGCAAAAATCAGAAGAAACAGTACAATGGTGTTTATCTTTCCGAAGGAGTAATCTTCCTTGGGGCTGTGAGGTGCACCGATTCTTTCTCTCGATGAAGGCTGTATTTCATTTGAGGAAAGTCTGGGTCTGTATTCCCTCCGCTCGGTTCTTACGTCTGCTCCGCAATGGGGGCATTTCATATCGGCAAACTCCAGATTTTTGCCGCATTTCGGGCATTTTCTTACTGCAGTGTGCTTATTGCTCCATTCATATGTTTTCATGATAATTCCCTCCATTGCAGAATTTATATGATAAAATTTTCACTTGTTTTCTTAAGTTTTCCACATACTCCACAATATGTGGTTCATTACTTTTCACATCCGTAAATATGGCTATATCTCCCCCTTCATTCAGGGGGAGATATAATTTTTATTCTTCTGTTGCTTCGGTTTCCTCGATTTCTTCAGCTTCATCAATTTCTTCAGCTTCATCAATATCGTCAGGCTCGCCGTCATCTTCGATTTCGGCACGCTCTGCTTCCTCATCGTGAGGTACACGTGCAACAGCAACTATTTTCTGGTCGTCGGGCATCTTCATTACTCTTACGCCCTTGCTGGGTCTTGCGCAGACACGGATTTCACCTACAGCAATACGGATAATTACACCTGCGTCATTGATAATGATAAGATCGTCATCTTCGTCAACAACACGGATGCAGGCAACAGCACCAACTGTAAGCTTGTAGTTTCTGATACCCATACCGCCTCTGGACTGCAGACGGTAGTTATCAATTTCGGAAAGACGACCGAAGCCGTTTTCAGAGATGGTAAGCACCTTTGCACCCTCACGCAGTGTTGCCATTGCAACAACATAGTCGCCTTCACGCAATTTTATGCTGCGTACGCCTGCGGCTGTTCTGCCCATGACACGTACCTGATTTTCATCAAAGCGGATAGAGTATCCGTTATGGGTTGCAACAAGGAGATGCTGCTCGCCGTTTGTGATCTTTGTGGCCACAAGCTCATCGTCCTCGTGCATGGAAAGGGCAATAAGACCCTTTCGTCTCACATTTTCAAATGCAGAAAGTGCAGTTCTCTTGATAATACCGCTCTTTGTGATCATTACAACGTTATTTTCACCGTCGTAATTTCTGGGCAGGTGGAGCATGGAAACTACCTTTTCATCAGGCAGCAGAGGCAGAATGTTGACAACATTCGTACCCTTTGCAGTTCTTGAGCCCTCGGGAATTTCGTAGCCCTTAAGACGGTAAACACGGCCGAGATTTGTAAAGAACATGACATAGTCATGAGTGCAGCCGATGAACATTTCCGTGGGAACGTCTTCTTCCCTTGTTGCCATGCCGGAAATACCTCTGCCGCCTCTGTGCTGGGTCTGATAGGTATCTATCTTCTGGCGCTTGAGGTAACCGAAATTGGTCATGGTTATGACACAGTTTTCCTCAGCGATAAGATCCTCTGTATCCATTTCGCCTTCAACTGTTGCAATCTCAGTTCTTCTTGCATCGCCGTACTTTCTTGCGATTTCGGTAAGATCATCGGATACGATTTCCTTCTGTCTTGTTTCGCTTGCCAGGATATCCAGATAATCAGCGATCTTCTCACGAAGCGCTGCAAGCTCTTCTTCCAGCTTGCTCTTTTCCAGACCTGTCAGCTGTCCAAGACGCATATTGACTATCGCCTGAGCCTGAATATCATCAAAGCCGAAGCGCTCCATAAGTCTTTCCTTACCTTCGGCAATGCTCTTGCTGGAGCGGAGTATTGCAATAACCTCGTCAATAAAGTCGATTGCAATAATAAGTGCATCAAGGATATGCTCTCTGTCCTTTGCCTTGCCGAGAAGGTAATTTGTCCTTCGGACTATGACTTCAATCTGGAATTTGAGATACTCGTCGATAATCTGTCTGAGTGTAAGTGTCTTGGGCTCGCCGTTTACGATTGCGACCTGGTTGACACTGAATGTGGACTGAAGTGCAGTATATTTGAAAAGATTGTTGAGAACAACATTGGGCTGTGCGTCACGCTTGATGTCGATGGTGATGCACATACCGCCGTCACGGTCGGAAGAATGGTCTGCGATATCGGAAATACCCTCGATTCGCTTGTCCCTTACCATGTCGGCAATGGTTTCGATAAGTCTTGCCTTGTTGACCTTATAAGGAATCTCCGTTACCTGAATTGCATAACGTCCTTCCTTTTTCTCGATTATCTCCGCACGGGAGCGTACGGAAATCATGCCTCGGCCTGTTGCATATGCTGCACGGATGCCGGAGCGACCCATGATGATACCGCCTGTGGGGAAGTCAGGACCCTTTAAGTGCTCCATGATATCCTCAAGGGTAGCATCGGGATTGTGAAGCACGCACTTGCAGGCTTCAACGGTTTCGATAAGGTTGTGAGGAGGCATATTTGAAGCCATACCGACAGCGATACCCATGGTACCGTTTACAAGAAGGTTGGGGAATCGGCTGGGAAGTACGGTAGGCTCTTTTCGCTCGTTATCGAAAGAGGGAATGAAATCAACAGTGTCCTTTTCGATATCGGTGAGCATTTCCATACTCATTTTGCTCATTCTCGCCTCGGTATATCGGTATGCAGCAGGGGGGTCACCGTCAACTGAACCGAAGTTACCCTGACCTTCAACAAGGGTGTATCTCATTGAGAAGTCCTGTGCAAGACGTACCAGTGCATCGTAAACGGATGCGTCGCCGTGGGGATGGTACTTTGCAAGCACGTTACCGACTGCAGATGCGCACTTCTTTGTGGGACTGTCAGCGGTTATGCCTTCTTCGTACATTGTATAAAGTATTCTTCTGTGAACGGGCTTGAAGCCGTCACGTACATCAGGCAGCGCACGGGAAACTATAACGGACATGGAATAGTCGATGAAAGCCTGCTTAAGCTCGCTGACTATGTCTATGTTCGTTATTCTCGATTCTTCACTGCTGACTTCCGGCTCAAGTTGGCCGTTGTTCTTAATTTCTTCGCTCATTAAATCAAACCTCAAATTCTTTTGAAATTTAAAACTGTTTCAGGGCTTCTGATGGGAAGTTCTTTTGTGCCTTCCCCTTGAGGGGAAGGTGCTGAGGAGAGTTCGCAAAAAGCGAACTTAACGAAGCGGATGAGGTGGTTTTCACAAACCTTAAATTTTCAGATTATTTGAAAACACAAGCTTTTTACACCTCATCCGTCACCTAACGGTGACACCTTCTCCTCAAGGAGAAGGCTTTGGTCTTTTGGCTTCCCCTCGAGGGGAAGCTGTCGAATGAAATGAGACTTATGAGGTGGATTACCCGGATTTTCAGTTTGCTGAAATTTTTTAGTTTACTTCATGACACCTCATCCGTCACCTAACGGTGACACCTTCTCCTCAAGGAGAAGGCTTTTATGTGCTTTTTTGGAGTTTTTTCTCAAAGAGAAGATTTTTTAATATGATTTTCTATATCAGCACATACGCTGTCAAAGTTTCTGTTTATATCCAGATTTGAATAGCGCAAAACAGTTAAACCAAGACTTTTTAAATATTTATCTCTTTCACTGTCTGACTCTATTCCGCTTTGCTCATAATGCTGTGAGCCGTCAAGCTCTATTACAAGCTTTGCTTTGCCACAATAAAAATCTACAATATAATTACCAATTACTTTCTGGCGGTGTATTGTTACAGAAAGCTTTTTAAGAAAATCATACCAGAGATGTATTTCTTCTTTTGTCATGTTTTTGCGGAGATTCTGAGAGTTCTTTGTCAATTCAGTGTTGCTTGTTTTGTTCAAAGAATCAGCTCTTTTCAGGGCTTCTCCTCAAGGAGAGATATTTAATTTTCTATTTTCATTTTACCCGTTGTTATGAATTTTCTGCCGCATTCCTTCCTAAGCCTTTTTGTTAAAAAACAGGCTGAATCGTCATCAAAAAATCTTGCGGGAATTGCGTAGATATAAACATCATCGAGTATCATAATGATACCAAGTTCACACTCAATTACACGCTCAAATGCAGAATATTCATAGAATAATTTTTCAAAAGGTGAGCCTGCATCTGTTGAAAATCCCTTTTCTCCAAAGTTGAAAACCGAGTAACATTCGTCCCCTTCACCATAAGGTACCATGGATTTTGCAAGGGCTTCCGCCAGGTCCTCTTTTGTGATTTTCAGCTTTCTGCGGCTGACCAGAGATGCCATGAACACTGTGCTCAGACCAATTATAAGGCACACAAAAAATCTTATGCTCCCTATTTTCATGTATTCGTAGAAATAATCCGTCACAATCATAACGAAAATTATTGCCACTAAGAATATGACAAGAAAATATACGGCGGTGAAAATTCTGTTCCCTGTTACACTGAATTTTCTGTACCCATTTTCCTCTGAATGCCTTGCTATAGCTACATAATCCTCCATTGTCGGGCGGATTTTCAGTTCACAGTGTTCAAGCTCTTTTATTTTACTGTTTGTATTTTTCATATCTGATATAACAGGATGTATATATTATACATCCAGGTTTGTAACGTATTTTGCATTCTGCTCGATGAAAATACGTCTGGGCTCAACCTTCTCACCCATGAGAATGGAGAACATCTCGCTGGCGTAGGATGCATCCTCAACAGTTACTCGCTGCATAAGACGGACAGCAGGGTCCATTGTGGTTTCCCACAGCTGCTCGGGGTTCATTTCACCAAGACCCTTATATCTCTGTACCTTCTCAGCACCGCCAAGCTCAGACAGAATCTTATCTCTCTGCTCGTCGGAGTAAGCGTAGTATTTTGAAACTTTTTTAGTTATCTTATAATGCTTCTTTGAAGGATCGTCAGCGTCCTTTATTCTCTTTACAATAGCTTCGCCCTTAAGCTCTGCAAGGATCTTATCTCTCTCCTCATCGGAGTATGCGTCATATTCCATCTTCTTGCCCTTTTTGGGAGTTATCTCATAAAGAGGAGGCTGTGCAAGATAGACATGACCTGCCTCAATAAGAGGCTTCATGAAACGGAAGAAGAATGTGAGAAGAAGGATTCTGATATGTGAACCGTCAACGTCAGCATCCGCCATGATAACGACTTTATGATAACGGAGCTTGTTGAGATCGAAATCCTCACCGATGCCGCAGCCGAGAGCCAGCACAACGGGAGTCAGCTTATCATTGCCGTAAACCTTGTCAAGACGTGCCTTTTCAACGTTAAGCATCTTACCCCAGAGAGGAAGAATTGCCTGAGTCTGTCTGTCTCTGCCGTTCTTTGCAGAGCCTCCTGCAGAGTCACCCTCGACGATGTAGACTTCACATTCTTCAGGCTTGTTGCTTATGCAGTCGGCAAGCTTACCGGGAAGACGTGCAGAATCAAGAGCACTCTTTCTGCGGACGCTTTCACGTGCTTTTCTTGCTGCTTCTCTTGCTCGTGCTGCTTCAAGGGATTTATTGATAACAGCCTTTGCAACAGCGGGATTTTCCTCAAGATAGGTTGCAAGGTTCTTTGTGACGCAGGCAGCGGTCAAAGAACGAACCTCTGTATTGCCGAGCTTACCCTTTGTCTGACCTTCAAACTGGGCTTCCATGACCTTTGCGGAGATTATGCAGGTAAGACCTTCTCTTACCTCCTCACCGCTTAAGTTCTTTTCGCTTTCCTTGAGCATACCGTTCTTACGTGCATAATCATTTATGCAGCGGGTAAGTGCGGTTTTGAATCCTTCCTCATGGGTACCGCCGTCGATTGTTCTGACATTGTTTGCAAAGGAATAGGTATTATCGTTGTAATCGGTGTTGTACTGCATTGCGATTTCAACTTCACACTGTGCTTCCTCGTCTGTTCTCTTGAGGTAGATAACATCGTTGTGCAGCAGCTCAGCACCTGTTTTATTGTGTATGAAGGTTACAAATTCACGGATACCGCCTTCGTAATGGAAAACTTCCTTCTGACCGTCCTCTGTGCGGTTGTCGGCAAGCTCGATATGTACGCCTGCATTGAGGAATGCCTGCTCACGCAGTCTTGTTTCCAGAATACCGAACTCGTAAACGGTGGTTTCCTTGAATATTTCAGGGTCAGCCTTGAAGGTTACTTCGGTACCTGTTCTGTCGGTTTCACCGATAACTGTAAGACCTTCTACCTTCTTGCCTCCCTCGAAGCGCATATAGTGAATCTTTCCGTCCTGATGGACTCTTACTTCCAGCCACTCGGAAAGAGCATTTACTACAGACGCACCAACGCCGTGAAGACCGCTGGAGACTTTATAAACGCTGTTATTGAACTTACCGCCTGCGTGAAGGATTGTAAAAACAACTTCAACTGCGGGCAGACCTGTCTTGCTCTGGATAGCAACAGGGATTCCTCGTCCGTCGTCGGATACTTTTATGATATTGCCCGGCTCGATGGATACAAGAATCTTGTCACAGAAGCCTGCAAGGGCTTCGTCGATGGAGTTATCGACTATCTCATAGACAAGATGATGCAGTCCTCTGGGACCTGTGGAGCCGATATACATACCGGGACGCTTGCGGACAGCTTCAAGTCCTTCAAGGACCTGTATCTGGTCGCCGCCGTATTCCACATTACTGGGATCGTTGCGGTCAAATTCGTGGGTGTCCTTAATTTCTTCGCTCATATAAATCAAACCTCAAATTCATCTGAAATTTTATACTGTATCAGGGTTTCTCTCGAGGAGGGAGCTTTGCCATGCAAGCATGGCCGTGATGAGGTGGATTGCTTGGATTTTTCAGTTTGCTGAAATTTTTTAGTTTACTTCATTACACCTCATCCGGCTCGAGTGATACTCTCGCCACCTTCTCCTCAAGGAGAAGGCTTTTATGTGCTTTTTTGGAGTTTTTTCTCAAAGAGAAGATTTTTTAATGTGATTTTCTATGTCAGCACATACGCTGTCAAAGTTTCTGTTTATATCTATATTTGAATAGCGTAAAACAGTTAAACCAAGACTTTTTAAATACTTATCTCTTTCAATATCTGTTTTTATTACTTCTTCTTCATAATGCTGTGAGCCGTCAAGTTCTATTACAAGCTTTGCTTCTGCACAATAGAAATCAACAATATATTCTGCTATTACTTTCTGACGGTGTACTGTTACAGGAAGTTTTTTCAGAAAATCATACCAGAGATGCTTTTCTTCCTTCGTCATGTTTTTGCGGAGATTCTGAGAGTTCTTTGTCAATTCAGTGTTGCTTGTTTTGTTCAAAGAATCATCTCTTTTCAGGCTTCTCTTTAAAGAAAAACCATTGTTTTTTGCCTTCCCCTTGAGGGGAAGGTGCTGAGGAAAGTTCGCAAAAAGCGAACCTGACGAAGCGGATGAGGTGGATTGCCTGATTTTTAAGTTTGCTGAAATTTTTGAGTTAATTTCAAAACACCTCATCCGTCACCTAACGGTGACACCTTCTCCTCAAGGAGAAGGCTTTTATGTGCTTTTTTTCAGCTTCTCCTCAAGGAGAAGGCTTATAACTATAAATTTTGAATTAACAGTTATAAAAACAGTCTGCTTTGCACCGCTTTTTCAGAATTTCATTTTTGCTGCGGAACGTTTTTTTAGTGTTGCAGGTGAAAGCTGGGAAAGATAAACCCTGTCTTCCCTTTCTCCTGCGCACACTACAAAGCTTTTCGGCAGGTCAAAGGTTACTGTTGTAACCTTGCCGTCCTTTTCTGCTTTATTTAAAAATTCACGTGTTTTTTTTGACACTGTGGTGTTATCAAGGTCAAATATTCCGATTATATCCTTTTCACGGATAATCGTATCCTGTCCAAGATGAAGATACATATCATCATTTCCTTATAACGAGCATATATTTAAAAAGCTCTTTACTGTAATTTTTCTTCCTCATCCTCACCTTTTTTCGCAAGGCTTCCGAAAGCTATGTAAATAAGGCTTTCAAGAATACAGCTGAGGGTGAAAAGAACTATTGCCGAAACTCCGAATATAAGCAGAAGTTCCACAAGTCTTTCAAAATTGCGGTCATTCCAGCCGTAAAGTACAGCTATGGGAATAGCTATAAACAGCATTGCAACGCCTGCATAATAGCAGAGTTTTCTGACTGCTGAGCACCAGCGGCGGGATTTTTCCTTTTCGCTGATTACATATTCCTTTACTATTTTCGGACCATCGTACTCACTTAGCTTTTCTCCGCATTTTTCGCAGAATTCTGTTTCATCGGTAAAGCAGAAATCGCATTTGTTGCATCTTTTCATGTGATATCATTCCTCATTTTACAGGGGTAAATATTCCGTTGTCCACTTCGAATATTTTTCCCTTTGTTACCCTTTTAAGTGAATTTCTGTCGCAGCAGGTTATCATTACCTGCCAGCCGTCCAGCTTGCTTAAAAGGAATTTCTGACGGGTACTGTCAAGCTCGCTCAGCACGTCGTCAAGGATTGCTATTGGCATTTCGCCTGCGGTATTGCTCATAAGGTCTGCTTCGCCCAGCTTGAGTGCAAGGACGCAGCTCTTTTTCTGTCCCTGTGAGCCAAACTGTCGTGCAGGCATGGAATCGAGCCTGATATCTATATCATCACGGTGGGGTCCGTAATAGGTAAAGCCTAATGTCAGATCGCTGCCTCTGCCCTCCTGAAGCTTCTTCAGAAGTGCATACTGATAATCCTCCTCACAGTCTGCCGCATGGCGGAAGAAAGAGCAGGCATATTTTGCATCGAACACCTCACGTCCTTCGGAAATGCCGTTATATACCGCAGCAGCCTTTTCGGAGAGCTCTTTGAGATAGTTGTATCTTGTAACGGCAATATGAGCGCCCAGAATTGAAAGCTGCTCGTCCCATATGCTGAGAAGTGAGCCTTCTGCGGTGGTTTCCTTTATCTGCTTCAAAAGTGCGTTTCTCTGACGCAGCACCTTTGTATAGCGGACAATGGTATTTGTAAAGCTTGGCTTTACCTGACATATGGAGCAGTCGATGAATGATCTTCTCACCTCTGCACCGCCTGATACAAGCTTTATATGTTCAGGTGCAAATACCACTGCACACAGTGCGCCTATTATATTGCCCGGCACAAGGTCGGGTACGTCATTCATTGTTACCATTCTCGTATCGGGACGGATATGGAACAGTGCGTTCTGGTTTCGGTCATGGGAATAAAAGTCCAGTTTAAGATCTGCAGTCTTTTCACCGAACTTTATCATTTCCGCATTCTTTGCCCCACGGAAGCTTTTTGCACCCGTGAACATCCACAGTGCTTCAAGGAGATTTGTCTTTCCCTGACCGTTGTTTCCGCAGAAAATATTTACCGTATCGGAAAATTCTATATCTGCATTCGTTATATTGCGGAAATTTTTGATTGTAAGTCTGTCCGCCCTCATGAGATAACACGGAGCTTTTCGCCCATGCACTCGATTTCGTCATCGGGATAAAGCTTTTTGCCTCGTGCTGTGCAGACTTCGCCATTGACCTTTACTCCGCCCGACTGGATAAGCAGCTTTGCTTCTCCGCCTGACTGGATGCCTGCAAGCTTTAAAAAGCTGTCAAGCTTGATAAACTCTGTTGTAATTTCGATTTCTCTCATAGAAATTTTCCTTAATGTTAAAGTTTTACTCAATTTTTTTCAAAAAATTGCAGGGTTAAGGGACAGAGTCCCTTATAGGAGTTTGAGGACTGAGAATCGAAGATTCTCAAAGCAACCTTTGGTTGCAAAGTGTCCCTCAACTATACGTGATTATTTAAATTTGGGTCAGTGACCCAAATTTATTTTAAGTATGGAAAGTTAAGGGCTTCGCCCTTAAAACCTACCAAAGGCGCTGCCTTTGGAATCCGCTAAAGGAACACAGTTCCTTTAGAATCCTCATTATCTCTTGGGCTGCTTTACGGGCATAAGATAAAATTCGTACTTCTCGCCCTCGCAGGGAGTAATTCTCATAGGCTCCTCGCTGGTGCCCAGCTCGATTCTTGCTATATCAGAATCAACTGCTCTGAATGCGTCAAGAATATACTTGTTTCTGAACCAGATTTCCTTGGTATCAAAATCAATATCCTCTATCCAGCTGTCGTTTGCCTCACCAAGGTCGGAGCGGCACTCAAGACGGATAGCACCCTCACCGAAATAGCATCTTACAGGCATATCGCCGTTGGAAAGAAGCATAAGAGCCATACGCTCAGAGCCTTCGATCATTCTGCCCACATTTATCTTTGCTTCAACATCAGGATTGAGGCGAAGCTTGGAAACGGAGCGATAATCTATGAAGTTGCCCTCAAGCACACGGGACAGAAGGGTATAATTGCCCATTCTGAACATTACAAAACGGCGTGCTGTCATAACTGTTGCGTCAGCTTCCTCATCGGAAAGCATCTTTTCAACCTCTGTAAGAGTCTTTCCGGGCACTACAAAACCGCTTTCATGCTCACTCTTTATCATTTCTGTTCTGATTGCTACTCTGAAGCCGTCAAGAGCTACAAGGCGGAAGCAATCAAGACCTATCTCAAACTTTACGCCTGTATAAATAGGCTGCATGAGATTGTCGGAAATGCAGAATATTGTCTGGTTGATCATTGAGCGCAGCATACCCTGAGGGAGTGTTATGGAATTTTCGCACTGGAAATCGGGAAGGTCAGGGAAATCTCCTGCGTTCATTCCGGATACTGTAAAGGATGCACTGCCGGAAGATACAAATATCTCGTAGTTATCCTTTACCTCGATGGTTACCTGGTCACCGGGCAGCTTGCGGATTATGTCTGCAAATATCTTTGCAGGATGGATGACAATGTCACCCTCCTCCTTTATAACTGCTTCTACTGTACAGGTTATACCCATATCAAGGTTATAGCCGCAGAGATAAAGTCCGTCTGCACGGGATGCTCTCATGAGAATACCTTCGATGGCACGGATAGTGGATTTAGGAGATACTGCACGGTAGACTTTGGATACGGCGTCCTGAAGTGCACTTCTTTCGCATATCAGCTTCATATGTATTTCATTCCTTGCTATTTGTGATTGATTTCTGTTATTTCCCCCGAAAGGGTCAGATAATAACAAATCATATTCTTATTCTTTTAGCTTAGTAACCGTAGTAGTAATGTGAGTTTTGTGGAAAAGTGGGTTTTTTCCGCATTCTTCTAAGGTGGATAAGCTGTTAGTATGTGTTTAAAAGTTGTGTGTAAAAATGTGGGAATTTTTTTGCAATTCCGGGTTTCCACATATTCCACTTTTTATCAACGTTAGTTTAAGGTGGAAAGTGTGGAAAAGTCATGTAAAAGGACTATTATTTTAAAATTTAATGTTTCACGTGGAACAATATCAGGTGTTGTTTTTGATGTTTCTGATAATGTCCTCAATTCTGATTTTGAAATCAGGCTGCTCCATCATTCTCTCCTCAGTCTTATTTATGGAGTAAATGACTGTTGTATGGTCACGGCTTGTGAACTTCTCGCCTATTTCCTTGTATGTAAGGTCTGTGACCTGTCTGATTATGTACATGGCAGACTGGCGGGCAAGGGTTATATTGCCGTTTCTCTTGTTGGAGCGGATATCATCAGGTGTTACGTCAAAGGTGCGTGAAACTTCGATAATAATCTTGTCGATGGTTACGGGAACAGGCTCCACATCGCTGAGTACGTCCTTGAGGGCATTCTGAGCGGTTACCAGGGTGGGCTTGTCCTTTTCAATCATTGCAAGTACGCTGAGCTTTTTTACAACCCCTTCTATCTGTCGGATGTTGTTCTTGAGCTTTTCTGCAATGAATACGCATATATCATCGCCCAGGTCAAGACCCATGTCCTTTCCTTTGCGGCGGATGATTGCCATTCGTGTTTCAAAATCAGGGGGCTGAACGTCAGCAAGAAGTCCGTTTTCAAAACGTGTTCTCAGACGGTCGTCAAGAGAGGATATTTCCTTGGGAGGACGGTCGGAGGTGAGAACTACCTGCTTTCTTTCCTGATAGAGCTCGTTGAATGTATGAAAGAATTCCTCCTGTGTTCTTTCCTTGCCTGCGATGAACTGAACGTCGTCAACAAGGAGAACATCAACATATCTGTATTTGGAGCGGAATTCTGTCATTGTCTTGTTCTGAAGAGCCTCGATAAGCTCGTTGGTGAACTGGTCGCCCTTGATATATACAATATCGGCACCGGGCTTTTTGGAGATGATTTCGTTTCTTATAGCGAAAAGAAGGTGGGTTTTGCCGAGACCTGAGTTACCGTAGATGAAAAGAGGGTTGTAGGCGGTACCGGGATGCTGGGTAACGGTGGTTGCGGCAGAAAATGCGAAGTTGTTTGAAGAGCCGACGATGAAGTTTGAAAATGTGAATTCATCCACATCATTCTTTTTTTCTTCCTTCTCCTTTTCATCCTTAGAGATTTCCGCAGGAATAACGACCCTTGCCATGAGAGGCAGGCCTGTTACGGCCTTGACCGCATCCTCTATCTGGGGGATAAACATATCCACAATGGTGTTTCTGAAAAAGTTGGACGGGGCGAGCATTACAAACTCTCCCGAGCGAATTTCCAGAGGTGAGAGTGACTTGATCCAGACCGAGTAGGAGACCTCAGAAAGGTTTGTTTCAAGTATCTCGGTTATTTTGACCCATAAGTCATGAATCGAGTTCATATTGAGTATTTACATTCCCTTCAAGCATTACTTTGATATGTGAAAAATCAGCACGTTCCCTCAGTGCTTTTTACTATTTCCATAACTATAATATTGTAGCATATAATTATAAAATTTTCAAATTGACAGAGGCTAAAATCGGCGAAAATTTACTGCTCCTTTTCTATATATAATGACGAAATTTTTTAAAAAAGTGAAAATTAAAATTTATAGAATATTTACAAATAAAAAATTCAATATCTTGTAAAAAAATCGAGGGGTATTCTAAATCTTGGGTACAAGGTAATAAAACAGTGTATAAGGCTTGATATTGTGGGATTTTTTCAAAAATATTTACTTGACATAACGGCCCGGTTTCGTTTATAATGCACCTTAGCAATGTGTGCGCACAGTTTGGCGGTGTCGTATCCGCCGCACGTTCGGAAAGGAGGACTGCAATAATGTGGAGAACATATCAGCCTAAGAAGCTTCAGAGACAGAAGGAGCACGGTTTCCGTAAGAGAATGTCAACGAGGAACGGCCGTAAGGTGCTCGCTCGCCGTCGTGCGAAGGGCCGCAAGACTCTCAGCTATTAAGAGCTATTTAGCAAAGGCCGCATTTCAGCGGCCTTTTTGACTTTTTTCCCTGTTTGAACAGATTTATTGCTTTTTCTTTTGATTTGGAGAATATCTTATGGACGTTCTTGTAACAATGAAGGAAAATTATGAATTCAGGCGTGTTTACGAAAAGGGACGCAGTGCAGTTGATCCGCTGCTTGTGACCTATTGCTTTAAAAGGAAGAAGGGAAACGGTATCCGTTTTGGTTTTACTTCCGGTAAGAAGATAGGTATTGCTGTTCTGAGAAACCGCTCAAGGCGTGTGCTCCGTGCTGCTGCAAGGGAGCTTTTTCCTTTGATGTCAGGCGACTGGGATATTATTTTCGTTGCCAGAGCTGCTACGGCAGGGGCAAAGAGCAACGATGTGGAAAAGGCAATGAAAAAACATTTGAAAAAACTTGGTATTTTATTATGAAACGTGTATTGATCGCACTCATTCGTTTCTATCGAAAGCATATTTCTTCAAAAACAGCCCCGTGCTGCAGATTTACTCCTACCTGTTCACAGTATGCGATAACCGCAATTGAACGTTTCGGAGCGATACGTGGAACATTTATGGCTATATGGAGAATTCTTCGCTGCGGTCCTTGGACTGCAGGAGGATATGATCCTGTTCCTGAAAAAAAGAAACGTAATAAATGTTGCGGAAAGAAACATAAAGATGAAAAAGACGACAATGAATTTGAAACCGGAGCTTCTGTTACTTCTATTCCGGACGATGATGAGATGACTGATGATTCAAGTGTGATTTCGGAGTAAATGTCCGTTATTTTGTAATAATTACATCTTATATTACTTATTGTATTACAAAAAAAGAGTGAAAAAGCAGCTTTTAAAGCTGCGATGTTTGACGAATGCATATAACTGCTTACCACTTCTTTTTCCTGCGCAGAGCATTCGAAAATTTATCCATTGGCAAATAAAACAGAAAATAATGTTTCACATTATATTTTTGAAAATTAGTGAAGATTATAATTTAAATATCATTATGAAACTTTTATGATGATTGTTTTATTATGATCTGATAGACTAAGAAAGGAGCGATGTCGGAACATTTTTTTGTTCTGACGACGTAGATTTATTATGTGTGATTGTCTTTGCGGTGGCGATTCCGGTATTCTGAGCTGGCTCGGCAGTATGTTTGGTTATATCCTTTACGGCTGCTATAAGGTAATGTTCAGTAATTTCGGTCTTGCTGTTATCCTGTTCACAATTCTTACCCGACTCCTCATGTTCCCTATGACCATCAATCAGCAGAAGTCAACTGCAAAAATGCAGAGACTCCAGCCTAAGATCAAGGAAATTCAGGATCGTTATAAGAATGATAAGGACAAAATGAATAATGAGCTTATGGCTCTTTATCAGAGAGAAAATTACAACCCTTCCAGCGGTTGTCTTCCCATGCTCATCCAGTTCCCTATCTTCATGGGTCTTTACTATGCACTCCGTGCTCCTCTGACCCATACTTTCCATTATAATAAGGATAATGTTAATTTCCTTATCAATAAGCTTGTTCCTGATAAGGCAGCTGACTATTATAACCAGATTTATCTTATTGATAAGATAAAGAGCCTTAATCTGAGCAATAAGCTTAATGAAATCACAACAAAGCTTTATCTTGAGCTTGGTCAGAGTGTTCAGAGTTTCAAGGAAGTTATTTCAGGCAGTGATATAGTTTCCAATTCTGAAATCGTATCTTCCGGCGATGCTGCAGTAGGTGCTATAAACAATGCAGCTGCAAACATGAGCTACGCTGATCCTTCTGCTTTTGCAAAAGCAGGCGATCTTGCTGAAACTGTAAACGGCATCAATAAGGTATCCGGAAGCTTTGACTTCCTCGGATTTGACCTTCTTGCACGTCCCGACCAGGATCCCAAAAACATTGTAATCGTTGTTCTCGTTTTCCTTGCATCTGTTGGCGGTATGTTCCTTACCAACAAGATCAACGGCACCAAGAATACCGCTGCAGGCGGCTGCAGCCCCATGACTATGGGTATCGGTATGGGTCTCTTCTCCGCATTCATCTCCTATTCCGTTCCTGCTGCACTTGGTTTCTACTGGATGATAGGCAGCCTTATCTCCCCCTTACAGTCCTGGATCGTTCAGAAGTTCTTTAACGCAAACATCCTCAACTCAAAGGCTGAGGCACAGCGTGTTGCAAGACTTAAGATTGACGAAGCAGCTATTATTAACGAAGTCCAGAGGCGCAGAGGTGTAAAAACCTTCCTCCCCATTGAGCCTTCAGCAAATGAAAAGACTCAGGTCGAAAAGGAAGACAACACCTCCAAGAACAAGAAGAAAAAGAAGAATAACTCCGGCAGCAGTTCCGACTATCAGGGCAAAAAGAAAAACTAATAAGTGAAGGTGTAAAATTTGATTAGAGAAGCTATTATTGAAGCTGAGACTACTGACAAAGCCATACAGCTTGGCGCAGATCAGCTTGGACTTTCCAAGGATGAAGTCAGTGTTGAAGTTCTCGAATACCCCACCCCCAAGAAGTTCGGTCTTTTCGGCGGCTCTATGGCTAAGGTCAGAGTTTATGTCGAATGCGATGATCCCGTTATTCCCGAAGAAATTATCCCTGAAATTCCCGAAGTTATCACCGAAGTAAAGAATCCTGTCGTTGAAGAGCCTGCTGTGATGGATGAGATTATTGCAGAGGCTGAGGAAGAAGTTACTGAAGAAGCTGAGGAAGAAATCGAAGAGCCTATGGATATAAATTCCTGCTCTGAAACCTGTCAGACAGCTTACAATTATCTTAAGGTTATTCTCAATGGTATGGGTCTTGATAAGGCTCAGATCAATGTTACCGAGAAGGAAGACAGCGCAGTATTCGAGCTTGTAGGCGAAGGTCTTGGCACCGCAATCGGACGCAGAGGCGAAAACCTCACCGCCATGCAGTACCTTGTAAGCCTTGCAGCCAACAACAGCCGTGATGACTACTACAGAATCTCCATCAATATCGGCAACTACCGTGAGAAAAGAGAACAGGCTCTTGAAAGACTTGCAAATAAGGTTGCAGCTCGTGCACTCAAGATCAATAAGAATCTTGCTCTTGAGCCTATGAACCCCTACGAGCGCAGAATCGTTCACACCATCGTTCACGATATCGAAGGCGTAAACAGCTGGTCTGTAGGCGAGGATTCCAAGCGTCACGTTGTTATCGGTCCCGAGGGACTTGATGAAGGTGCTGACGGTCTGGTATTCAATCCTAACGGCGGCGGAAACCGTGGCGGCTACAGAGGCGGCAATCGCAGCGGTTACAACCGTGGCAGAAACCGTGGCGGCTACAGAGGAAACAATCGTGGTGGTTATAATCGTGGCGGAAACCGTGGTGGTTACAGAGGCGGATATAATAAGAGCAACAGCAGCTACTCCGCTCCTGCAAATACAGCTCCCAAGAGCGATTACAGCGGTTCTCTTTACGGCAAGATCGAAGTTCCCAGAAAGAACGAAGACTAATTGAAATTTCCCCGATCGAGGTAAATCTTCGGTCGGGGATTTTTTTCAATGAAATTGTTTCACGTGAAACAATTTCATTGAAATCAGTGTGGTAATGTGTTAAAATATAATCAGCAGATTATATCTGCAAAAAAATTTGAAAAGAGGAAAAAAAGATGAAAAAGTTTATTGTGTTTCTGTGCATACTTCTTGTGCTTGGTATTGTAGGAACAATTCTCTATTTTGTTCTGCCTTACAGAGCTGTAGACAAGTACATGAATGCTCAGGATGATGTAGATTCCGAGGCTATAATTGAACTCCTCCCCCCTGCCTATGTGGACTACATCGAAAAGGTACATGGTGAAGGCAGACTCAATATGTCAGACAAACCCTTTGATGAAATGATGGCTTCCAGATATTCAACTATTGTTGAAAGATTCGATTTTCTTGATTACTATCCCGAAGTTGACATGAAGGATGATTTCAAATTTACTCACAAGATAACCTCAAGACGCAGAGGCAGCAAAAGTGAAGTCAAGGAATTCAATGAGTATGTAAAGAGAAGCCTTGATATTGATATGAATGCTGAAAAAGTTGTACTTGTAAAGTACACCTACGATATTAAGGTGGATAAGGTGGACACAGATGAAGAAGGCACATGGTTGTTTGACCGCAACAATATTGAGGATTCCGGTGTTTGCGTAAAGATTGACGGCAAGTGGTATTATCTCAATAACAACGGCGAGAACAGCATCCTGTGGCAGGTTAAGGTGGGTCTGACCGTACAGGACGGTGTTCAGTGGATGTACGAATGGCTGAACGATTAATCTGTAAACCCCTGAGAAATCAGGAGTTTTAATTAAAGATATTATTATAATTGAGTATATATGTACAAAATCGACTTGCTCGATATATATAATGAATAAACATATAATTTAATCAATATTATTGAAAAGAGGTATTGTTATGAAAAAAGTAATTTCGCTGATTCTTTGTTGTGTGATGCTCGTTGCAGTATTGGCGTTCTCAGGCTGCGATTCGAAAAAAACCGGTGTTTCCGGAAGTGCTGAGGATGCACTTGATACATATATAAAGGCTCAGGATGATCTCGACTGCGATGCAATTATTGATCTTCTTCCTCCCGATTTCTATGATTTTGTGTATGCAGACAGCAAAGATAGAGTGAGAGAAGAACCTACTGATGAAGTAATCAGAAATCATGTGGAGATGAGATACAGACCTATAGTTCTCACATTTGATATGGCTGAGCCTGAGCTCAGAGATGCTGACCTTAAAAATGATTTCTCTTTCAGCTACAAAATTGAGGATACATATAAAGCTACATCATCTGAACTTGATGAATTCAATAATTACGTTAAGGAAAACCTCGGTTTTGAAAATAAAGCTCAGGAAGTTGTGCTTATCGAATATAGATATACTCTGAAATTCAAAGATAAAATCTATAGAAATAATGAAGACATCAAAAACTACGGCATCTGCGTCAAGATGGACGGAAGATGGTATTACGGTGATTCCCATGGATTCAGCAGTTATATGTGGGAAGACCGTGAAGGTCTTCGTATAAACAGCTGTGTTCAGTGGATAGTTGATTGGTTCGGAAGATAAAAGCATTATGCATCGGTTTGGAATAATCCAAGCCGATGCATTTTATTTATAACAGCAGATATATTGTAAAAACAATCAAGTCATGGTAAAATAATGTTTTAGAGATCAGATATTTTTTCGGGAGATGAGTCCATGGCGGAATTTTACAGCACTATAGCTGCAGTGGCAACTGCTCAGGGTTTGGGCGGAATCGGCATAATCAGAGTGTCCGGTGAGAAGGCTTATGAAATCTGCGCAAAGGTGTTCAAGGCTGCAGATGGTTCGGATATCAAAACTGCAAAGGGCTATACTGCAAAGTACGGTCATGTGTATTATGAGGGCAATATTGTCGATGAAGCCATTGCTCTTTTCTTCCGTGCACCCAGAAGCTATACGGGCGAAGACGTTGTAGAGCTTCAGTGTCATGGAGGAAGCTACGTCCTCTCCCTCGTGCTCCGTGCAGTTATCGAAGCAGGCGCAAGCCATGCTCAGCCGGGTGAGTTTACCCGCCGTGCCTTTGAGAATAACCGAATTTCTCTTACCAAGGCCGAGGCTGTTATGGACATTATCAACGCCTCAAACAATGCATCGCTCCGTCAGGCGGTGGCAGCCGCCGAGGGCAGATGTGCAAGGCAGGTCAAGGAGATACTCTCTGAAATTACGGGCATAACCGCTCAGCTTGCTGTGTGGGCGGACTTCCCCGAGGACGATGTGCCTGCTGTTGATACAGAAAATCTGTCATCACAAATATATCAATTAGAAACTAAGCTTTCGGATATTATAAATCAGTCAGAGCTGGGTCTTGTTTCCCGTGAGGGTGTTTACACCGTAATTGCAGGCAGACCAAATGTGGGAAAATCTTCGCTTATGAATATGCTGGCAGGCTGTGAGAGATGTATCGTTACAGACATTCCAGGCACAACGAGAGATGTTGTCGAGGAGAAAATTGATCTCGGCGGAACAGTTTTAAGGCTTTCAGATACGGCAGGACTCCGTGAAACCGGGGATGTTGTAGAGGCTATCGGTGTAAAAGAGGCAAAAAAACGCATCGAAAACGCTCAGCTTGTGCTGGCTGTCTTTGACGGATCGGAAGAATTGACCGATGAGGACAAAGAGCTTGTTGAGATGATTGAAAACCGCATGGCTATCGCAATTATCAACAAATCTGACAAAGAACAAAAAATTAACGAAAAGTATTTACAAGATAAAAAATTACATATTGTATATATTTCCGCCAAGAAAAACGAGGGTCTTGAGGCTCTGACAAAGGCTGTGAAGCAGACCATCGGAACATCTTCCATCGATGTGACCTCCTCTGTCCTCTCCAACGAGCGACAGCTCAGTGCGGCAAGGCTTGCCCTTGAAAATCTTAAAACCGCAAGGCAGGATTTTGAATTTGGAATGACTCTTGATGCGGTGACTGTGGGCATGGAAAATGCAATTGCAGCACTTCTTGAGCTGACAGGCGAAAGCGTCAGCGAGAAGGTCGTTGATGAGATCTTCTCAAAATTCTGTGTTGGTAAGTAAAATCTATATAATATAAATTGTATCAATATACAACTTATGAAAGGATAGAGCAATGGAATATCAGGCAGGTATAATTGATGTTGCGGTAATAGGCGCAGGGCATGCAGGAATCGAAGCAGCCCTTGCTTCGGCTCGCCTTGGCTGCAGCACAGTGATATTCACAATCAATATGGACTCTGTTGGAAATCTTCCCTGCAACCCCTCTATCGGCGGAACTGCCAAGGGTCATCTGGTTCGAGAGATCGATGCACTGGGCGGTGAGATGGGAAAGGTTGCAGACAAAACCACACTGCAGAGCCGTATGCTTAACAGAGGAAAAGGTCCTGCAGTTCACTCGCTGAGGGCTCAGGTTGACCGCCGTGCATACTCCGCAGTGATAAAGCAGGTGCTTGAAAAGCAGGAAAATCTTCTTCTCAGACAGGCAGAAGTCACACAGGTGCGTCGTGACGGAGAGGCATGGGAAGTGGTCACAAAGCTCGGTGCAGTTTGGAAAACCAAATCTGTTATCATTGCAACGGGTACATATCTGGGCGGTAAGATCTTCGTCGGAGACACAAATTACGTCGGCGGTCCTGACGGAATGTTTGCGGCAACGGAGCTGACAGCTTCACTTCTGAAGCTCAATATTCCTCTGCGCAGATTCAAGACAGGTACTCCTGCGCGAGTACTGAAGAGCAGTATTGACTTTACTGATCTCGAGGTTCAGGAGGGCGATGATAAGGTCGTGCCTTTCTCCTACTCCACCGAGACACCTCCGGAAAATACCGTGACCTGCTCTGTGGCGTGGACAAACGACAAAACCAAGGAGGTTATCCTTGCAAATATGAGCCGATCTCCCCTCTACGGCGGTGATATTGTTGGTGTTGGTCCCCGTTATTGCCCCAGTATTGAGGATAAGATCGTCAGATTTTCCGAAAAGGAGCGTCATCAGTGCTTTATTGAGCCCTGCGGCGCAAATACTGAGGAAATGTACCTTCAGGGACTTTCAACTTCTCTCCCCGAGGACGTTCAGATTGCCCTTTACCGCACAATGAAGGGTCTCGAAAATGTTCAGATCATGCGCAGTGCTTATGCAATCGAGTATGATTGCGTTGACCCCACTGCTCTCAAGCCTACTTTGGAGTTCAAAGACCTCCCGGGTCTTTACGGTGCAGGTCAGTTCAATGGCTCTTCGGGCTATGAAGAAGCTGCTGCTCAGGGTCTGGTTGCAGGAATTTCCGCTGCAAGAAAAATCCTCGGCAAGGAGGAGATAATTTTTGAGCGCAGCGGCAGCTATATCGGCACACTTATCGATGACCTTGTGACAAAAGGAGTCACCGACCCCTATCGAATGATGACTTCCCGTTCGGAGTACCGTCTGATTCTCAGGCAGGACAATGCCGACAGACGTCTTACTCCCATCGGTCGTGAGATCGGACTTATCGATGATGAACGCTGGGAGAAGTTCAATAACAAGCTTGAGCAGATCGAAGCAGAGCTGAAAAGAGCCTACAGCACCGTATTTCCTCCCTCTGTTATCAACGATCTCCTTATTGAGTGCGGTTCAACCCCTGCTGCATCGGGTGTAAAGCTTGCTGATGCAGTAAAGCGACCTCAGCTTAGCTACGAACTGATTAAAAATATAGATGTAAATCGTCCCGATTTACCCGATGATGTCTTTGAGCAGGTTGAAATCGAGCTGAAATACGAGGGATACATCAAAAAACAGCTTGAAGCCGTTGAAAAAATGCAGAAGCTTGAGAAGAAAACTCTCAGTGACGAGATCGATTATCAGCAGATCGAAGGTCTGCGTCTTGAAGCAAGGGACAAGCTTAATAAAATCAAGCCTGCATCAGTTGGTCAGGCGGCTCGAATTTCGGGTATTTCCCCTGCTGATATTCAGGTTTTGCTCATATGGCTCAAGAAAAATGAGGTGTAATTTTGGAAGAGATATTGTTATATAAGATAATTATAAAAAATATAATTTCCCAAGCACAAGATGGGAAAATTCATATTGATAATAATATTACCTATAATGAGTTGAAAAACTGGCTTAAAATTTCTAAAATTAACCTTAGTAATGAAATTTTTAAGGCTGTTCTTGCAGCCTCACGATCAGCTGCGAATGACATTTTGAATGGGAATGATCCGGACTTAAAATATATAGCTGAAAAAACAGCGATGTCATATCATACTTTTACTGGTAAAGATAAAATTCATACTGACCCAGGAATAATTTTAGATTATTTAGAGATGTTTTATCCAACTCTTCTGAGTAAAATTAATAGCATTAAATATCTTGGAAATGATGAATTAAGAAGTCGTTGTGTTGATGTGTGCAATATTGAAAAGCTTTTTGATAAGATATTAGAAAAGGTTTCTGATGAAAACAGAAATGACGTCATAAACTTAATGGACAATTTTATGCTTAATGATTTGAAATAGTAATAAATCATAAATGAGGTGAAAACCGATGATTGATAAGCAATTACTTAAGAATGAAGCTGCGAAGATCAATATTCAGCTTACTGATGAGATGCTCGCTCAATTTGACACTTACGCAGAATTTCTCATAGAGACCAATAAGGTTCAGAATCTGACCCGAATCACCGAGCCTGATGAGATAGTCATCAAGCATTTTGTTGATTCTCTGACTCTGTTTACTGCTTTCCATGTGCCTGATGGTGCGGCGGTTGCAGATATCGGCACCGGAGCAGGCTTTCCCGGAGTGGCTCTGAAGATTGCACGACCTGACATCAGGCTGACACTTATCGATTCTCTCGGTAAGCGAATCAATTTTTTAAATGACCTCTGCACAAAGCTTGGTTTTTCTGCAGACACCTATCATCTGCGAGCAGAAGAAGCAGGACTTAAGCCTGAGCTTCGTGAGAAGTTTGATGTTACTACTGCACGAGCAGTTGCAAGGCTCAATGTCCTTTGCGAATATTGCCTGCCTCTTACTAAAGTCGGCGGAGCATTTGTATCAATGAAAGGTCCTACAGGACAGGAGGAAGCTGATGAGGCAGTAAAAGCGGCAGAGCTTCTCGGCGGCAGTATCAAGAAGGTGGAAAAGCTTTCCCTCTCCGACGGCAGTGAAAGACAGATAATCGTAGTTGATAAAAAATCACAGACTCCTGCAAAATATCCCCGTCATGGCGGTAAGATTTCAAAGAGTCCTCTTAAATAGTTTAAATTAAAAAGCTTCCTTTCTAAGGAAGCTTTTTAATTTTGTTTTCCTCTTCCCTTGTTGCGACAAATTATTCATCACGTAAGGTGTATAATTCAGATTGTAAGGAGCTCCACAATCCTTACAGAGATTTCCCATACATTCCCACTCCACCATTGCAAAAGAAGAACCGATGCCGTATTTAGGGTGTCGGTTCTTCTTTTGCAGGAAAATGTTTCACGTGAAACATTTTGAGGTAAAAAATACAAACAATTAGTACAAATTCAGTAGTTTATTTTTCAATATCTATTCCATTTTAAAATACGATGTGTTACAATATATAAGTACCGAGAAATTCCACCCACAGAAAGGATGAAACTATCTTGGGTAAAATAATAGTTGTAGCAAATCAGAAAGGCGGAGTCGGAAAGACAACCAGTGCGGTCAATCTTGCAGCGGCTCTCGGTCTTAAAAAGAAAAAAGTGCTTCTTGTGGACATTGATTCACAGGGAAACGCCACCACAGGTCTTGGAATCAAGAAAAGGGATGTTGGAAAAAAGACGTCCTATGAGGTGCTTATCGGAAAGATTCCTGCAACGGAAGCAGTGCTGAAGACCGAATGGGAGAACCTCTGGGCAATTCCTGCAAGCATCGATTTAAGCGGTGCTGAGATCGAGCTTATCGATCTTGAGAATCGAGAAATGTTTCTCAGAAACGCTCTGGCACCTGTTCGCAGTGAGTATGATTTTATAATTGTTGACTGTCCTCCCTCAATGGGATTGGTTGACATAAATGCTTTATGTGCAGCAGACTCAATACTCATTCCTCTGCAGCCCGAATTTTATTCTCTTGAGGGTCTTGCACAGCTTACAAACATCATTTCTAAGGTCAAGAGAGGTTTCAATCCGAACCTGGAAATTGAGGGAATTCTGCTTACAATGTATGACGGAAGACTCAATCTTACCAACGATGTTGTGGAGGAAGTAAAGAAATATTTTCCCAAGCAGGTGTTCAAAACCGTTGTGCCCAGGTCTGTCAGACTGGCTGAGGCTCCCAGTTTCGGTAAGCCTATCGCCTATTTTGACAAGCGCTGCAAGGGTGCCGGGGCTTATGAGGATCTTGCAAAAGAGATAATCAAGCACAACAGCAGACGATGAAATACCATAATATATAGCGGAAGGAAGATGAAAATTGGCAGCTAAAAGAAGTGGATTGGGCGACGGAATCGGCGCTCTGATACACGACAATACCTCAGACAGCAACATTACGACCCTGCCGCTGTCCCAGCTTGAGCGCAACAAGGAGCAGCCTCGCCGTGAGTTTGATCAGGCTTCCCTTTCCGAGCTGGCTGATTCAATTACTCAGCTGGGCGTTATCCAGCCCATTCTTGTCCGTCCCATTCCCAGCGGCGGATATCAGATAGTTGCAGGTGAGCGTCGTTTCAGAGCTGCTCAGATGGCAGGCTTAAAGGAAGTTCCCGTTATAATCCGTGAGATGGACGACCGTGAAACTGACGAGGTTGCACTGGTTGAAAATCTCCAGCGTGAGGACCTTTCACCCATTGAGGAGGCTCTCGGATATGCTCGTCTGATGAACGAATACAGCATGACTCAGGAGGATGTTTCACGCAGAGTCGGCAAGGCACGTTCCACAGTTGCAAACTCTGTAAGACTTCTTGATTTGCCCGAGGCTGTCCAGCAGATGCTCTCAAACGGTGACATTACAACCGGTCACGCAAGACCTCTTTTAGGTCTTTCCGATGAGGAGGATATCAACCGGATTGCTTCTCTTATCACCGCACGAGGACTCAATGTCCGTGACGTTGAAAGACTTGTGCGCAAGGAAAAAGAGCGCAAGGCAGAAAATCAGCAGGAAGAAAAAACCGAAACAAAACCCAAGCAGATGACAAGCCGTCCCAAGTATATTGAGGAGCTTGAAATAGCTATGAGAACTGAGCTTTGCAGAGGTATTACCATTACCGAAACAGGCAAGGAGAAGGGTACTCTCACTATTGAGTACAATTCCTATGAGGAGCTCGGTGATATGGCAATGAGGCTTGCTGGTCATAAATAAAGGCTGGATTTTGTTATATTGATATTTGTTATTACAGATAGTAATATATTGAAATATAACAAAATGTGATAATTAAGTTAAAAATTACAAACTGTATGCAAAATTCAGAAGAAAAATGATCATGGTACTGTGAATTTAAGGAGAAAAGATAAGACAGAAAAAACCTGACTGATTGATTTTCCTTAAGAAATGCAGTACAAGGATCATAAAAATAAACTGAAACTTTATAAACCAACAAAAAGGGGTAATAATAATGTTAGACATCAACCTTATCCGTAACGATGCACAGAAAGTCAAGGACGCACTCAACCGCAGAAGCGGCGACTACACCGAGGCTATCGACACCGTTCTCGACATCGACAAGAAGCGCCGTGCGCTCATGACCGAAGTCGAGGCAATGAAGGCTCAGCAGAATGCTGTGTCGAAGAAGATTCCTCAGATGAAGAAGGCAGGCGAGGACACCACTGCAATCATGGCAGAGATGAAGGAGCTTTCCGACAAGATCAAGAGCGGCAACGACGAGATCGGCAAGCTTGATTCCGAGCAGCGTGAGCTTCTCCTTGCTATCCCCAACCTCCCCGACGAGAGTGTTCCCACAGGCGCAGACGACACCGACAACGTAGAAGTCCGTCGCTGGGGTGAGCCCAAGAAGTTTGACTTCGAGCCCAAGGCTCACTGGGATATCGGTGCTGACCTTGATATCCTCGATCCCGAGGCTGCTGCAAAGGTATCCGGTGCAAGATTTACCTTCTACAAAGGTCTCGGTGCGAGACTTGAGCGTTCCATCATCAACTACTACCTCAACACCCACACCGAGAACGGCTACACCGAGATGTTCCCTCCGTTTATGGTAAACCAGAAAGCTATGGAAGGCACCGGTCAGTACCCCAAGTTCGTTCAGAACGAAGGCGCTTTCCATGTTGAGAATAATGACTCCTATCTCATTCCTACTGCCGAGGTTCCTGTGACCAACTATCACAGGGAAGAGATCTTCGCAGCAGAGGATCTGCCCAAGAAGTACTGCGCATATTCCGCTTGCTTCCGTGCAGAGGCAGGCTCCGCAGGTCGTGATACCAGAGGTCTTATCCGTCAGCATCAGTTCAACAAGGTCGAGCTTGTAAAGTTCTGCCGTCCTGAGGACAGCTGGGACGAGCTTGAGAGCCTCACAAGAGACGCTGAGCGTGTACTTCAGGGTCTTGGTCTTCCCTATCGTGTTGTTTGCCTCTCTTCCGGCGACCTTGGCTTCTGCTCTGCAAAGACATACGACATCGAAGTCTGGATGCCCTCCTACGGCAGATATGTTGAAATCAGCTCCTGCTCTAACTTTGTAGATTATCAGGCTCGCCGTGCACAGATCAGATTCAAGGCTGACCAGAAGAGCAAGGCTCAGCTTATCCACACCCTCAACGGCTCCGGTGTTGCAATCGGCAGAACCACCGCTGCTATCCTTGAGAACTATCAGAACGCTGACGGCTCCGTCACCGTTCCCGATGCTCTGAAGGCTATGATGGGAACAGATATTATTAAATAACGTGACAAACGGGAGGGCGCAGAGACCCTCCCCTACGACAGATGAAAAGTTTTAGTCAATTTTTTTCAAAAAATTGCAGGGTCAAGGGACAGCGTCCATTGCAGGAGTTTGGGGACAGCGTCCCCAACACATAAATACACAACAGACAGCCCCCTTTTCAGGGGGCTGTTTCTGAAAACCGAGAATATTTCCAATATCAGAGGATATTATATTAAAAGGTGATTTTATGGCTTCAAAGCTCAATGTTTCCGAAAACATAGCCTGCGACGGCGTGAACTGCACATGGCAGTTTACCGTCGACACACGAATGATGGATCAAAACCGTGTGCTGCGTCCTGATTTTCTTTTAGGACTCAATCAGCAGTCGGGCGAGTATCTGTTCCTTGCAAACGACCTTAACAACAAGGACCTGCAGGAGTGCGGCATCGCCTGCGTATATACACGTATTGCCATAACTTACCAGCGTCCAATAATGATGGACGAGATTCTCAATCTCCGCACTGCTCTTTCCTGCCGCCGTGCCTACGTTATGAAGCGTGATCTTCACGTTTATGACTCCATCGGCGAGCGTGTGGCAAGTGTCTTTACCGAGGCGGTGGCTATTGACACCTGTACCCGTTCTGTTCTCAAGGGTGAGCGCTGCTCATTTTTTGACAGACTTGAGTGTATGGAGTGCGCTGTTTCCCCGAAAATCAGCCGTGTCAAGCTTTCAGACGGTATGCAGGAGGTTGGCACATACCCCGTGCTCTACGGTGATATCGACTACAACCGCCACATGAACAACACCAAATATATAAATGTCCTGCTGGGCTTTATTCCCGGAGGTATGATGGGAAAATGGCTTAAGAGTGCGGAAATGGAATACCATTCCGAGTGCCGTGAGGGTGAAAATCTGAAGGTGCTTATGGCGGAATGTGACGACGGTGCCTATGTATTTTCAATCAGAGGCACATCACGAGAAGGCGCAGAGGAAGAAAAATTCCGAGCAAAGGTCATGCTGGGGGAGCTGTGACGGTCTGCACCGAGGTAATTTAGTAAGGCTGTAGGGGAGGATATCATCCTCCCGAAAAAAACAGGAAACGGGAGGCTGATAGCCTCCCCTACAATGTTGACGGTCAGAAACAGCAGGAAGGTACAGATATGGAACTGCAAAAACGGAAACCAAACCGTCTGAAAAATTTTGATTACAGCAGTGCAGGTGCGTATTTTGTGACGGTCTGCACAAAGGACAGGCGATGTATTTTAGGCAAGGTCGTAGGGGAGGATATCATCCTCCCGAAATACAGTGTAGAGCTTTCTTCGTATGGAACAGTTGTAAAAAATGCCATAGAAAATATTTCTGTACATTATAATGGCATTACTGTTGATAAATATATAATAATGCCGAATCACGTGCATATAATTCTGATGTTTGAGAATGACGGGAGGCTGATAGCCTCCCCTACGCTGTCAACAGTGATAGGTCAGATGAAACGTTATGCTTCTAAGGAAGCAGGCATTTCTTTGTGGCAGCGCTCCTTCCACGATCATATAATCCGAAACGAAGAAGATTATCTGAAAATATGGGATTACATAGAGTATAACGCCTGCAAATGGGAAGAAGACTGTTTTTACGCACCCAACTGACAAGGAGACGTGCGATAAGCAGAATGTATTTGCACCAAATAAAAAAGCCGCACGAAAGTGCGGCTTTTTCTTATTCTTCAATAAATTCCAGCATTGCCGAAGTAAGACATTCGATATTGCGTTCTTCAAAGACAGTGTCCTTGCTTGTATGTATTCTGTTCATGTAAAGTCCCAGAATTTTGGACTTTTTCAGAGAAGCAATGCCCACACCGTGTCTGAAATTAGTCTGATCGGAGGGATAGAATCCCGATGTTCCCACAACAGGATTCATGCCGTATTTTTCAATATTCTTCTCCATGACTTCCTTGAACTTTACGCCAAATTCGCTCTTTTTATCCTTTTTGGGGATCTTTGCGAAGATATATTCTCCGTCGGAAACACAGTCAAAATTCAAAAGAGGCTTATCTTTCATTTCTGCCCGGTGCATCTGCTTGAATGCATAAGAGCCTAAAAGTCCCGATTCTTCATTGTCAAAAAGGACGAAGCATACCTTTGCTCTCTGTGCTTCATTCATGGAAAGCATGGTATTGAGCACAGTTATAACGCCCGAGGTGTTGTCATTGGCGGTGTGCTTGTTGGCAGGTCCTGCAAATATAAGAATAAGGAATACGAGGTAGAATATCATGAATGCCAGCGGAGCCAGCGAATCGGAAACGAACTTCAGGCACAGCCACCCTGCAAGGCCTGCGACGGCTATGATTGATCCGATTAAAAGCAGCTGATAGACAAGATAGAACAGAAAATTTTTCGGGGTTATGAAGTTCGGAATAATCATCTTTGCGCAGGTGTCATAATGAGCAGTCATTACAACTTCGCTGTCGGCGGGAGAAGTGCCCATTACGATATTGCGGCTAAAATCCTTTTCTTCAACTTCACACGGTATTCCCTTTTCTTCGCAAAGATCTTTTATATATTCGATAAATGCGGTCTTTTGCTTCTTGCTTTTTCTGACCTGATATTTTTCAAATATTTCGTCTTTGATTTCTGTGATCATATTTATACCTCTTTTCAAAAATTTACCTGTTTTAAATGCGGGACGGGATATAAGACAGTAAAAGGTCTTATATCCCCATGCTTCGGTTATTCGTCTCTTACAAATTCAAATAAATCTCCCGGCTGACAGTCGAGGACATCGCATATTGCGTTCATGGTCTCAAATCGAATGCCCTTCATCTTCCCTGTTTTCAGGTTTGAAAGATTTACATTTGTCATGTCAATTTTCTCCGCAAGCTCGTTGAGAGATATCTTGCGGTCCGCCATCATGCGGTCAAGTCTGAGTATAATAGCCATCTTTTCCTCCTTATGCTATGGAATCCATGTTTTCCTGAAGCTCAAAGCCGTAGTTGAATATCTCGGAGAAAAGTCCCACAACAACGCCGAAAACCATAATTGCAAGGTTGATGGTTTCAAAGGTCAGGGAGAAGGAAAGGGCATCGGCATCAAGAAAATCGCAGACCATGGAAGAGGCTGTATTCGGAATAATGCTTGCAAAAATAAGCACAAATGCTATAGTGCGCAGTTTATTGATTATCTTCTTGGAAAAAGGTCTGCCTGTTTTGTGCACCTCATTGAGGATAAGGCTTAAAAGAAGCAGTACCACTGCAATGAAGATATAAAGAATGGAATCGGACAGCAGAATTTCAGGTGCAGTGCCTTTGAAGTTTTCGCCTGCTATTTTTACTGAATCGACATTTGTAAGGAAATTAAGAAAACGTACAACTGAAATTATTGCAAGTCCTGCGGTGATGATGTAGGTAAAAAGGGTGTCGAAATAAAGCTTCTTCTGTAATGTGTTCTGTGCGTTTTTCATTTTGTAATCCTCCAATTAAAGTGTTGCTTTAAAAATTTAAATCTTAACCGGTTGACTGTACTATAGCACTACTTATAACCCTTGTCAACACTTTTTTAAAGAATTACTTTAAATTTTTACAATTTTAATTTTAAAATTTAAAAATCTGATGCACTGAAAGAGTGCGAAATCAGAGAAATAAGCGGGATGGAAGAAAAAAATGAAGAAGTAAATTTTTTATTACTCTATAATTATTTCCGAAAATCCTGTGTCATCCCATCCTTCTCCCGGAACGGAGTCGATGAGTGTGATTTTTACCCATGTGCAGGCAACGGGCTCATCAAAAGTGAGAATGGACGGGGTGCGATAGGAGTCCTCAATATCAAATATAAATTCATGGACATCCAGTTCGATTCTGACCCTTGTAGGTCTGTTGTTGTCGTAGTATTTGAAGTTGGACAAACAATAACCGGGATAAAGTGTAATACTGTTTACATACTGTACCGTGTCTGCCGAGCACTTTATCCATTCGTCCTTTCCCGGTCCCTTCACATTTTCCAGCCAGCAGGTAGTGAGATCGCCGTCAAAGGCACGTATTTCGTTGAATTCCTTTTTGCTCTTTCCGTTGTTGATGGAAGATGAAGCGGTGATTTTCGGAAATTCAGGTGCAGGGTATGTTATAACAGGCTCGGGTTCAGGCTCGGGTTCGGGTTCGTAATATTCCGTTTCGTCTTCATAGGAATCATTTTCATCATAGTATGAATCCTCATAATAATATGAGTCATCCTCCTCCGCATAGTATCCCCCTGAGCCGGAAATAATTATGACAGCAAGCACACCGATAAGAAGTACGCTGACAATGACGGCAGCAATAACTCCGCCTTTTCCTTTCTTTTTTGCTGCAGGCTGAGGAACAGGCTGTGGAATGGGCTGATAATTCAACTGGGTTTTGCTGTCTATAATGGTTTGAGAAGCGGCTATGTCAATGCGTGTTGCATCATTGGGGTCATAGTATACTCCGTTGAGTGCATCAATCAGGGCTTTTCTGAATTCAGCAGGAGTTCTGAAGCGGCTGCGCATATTATAGCTGCAGGCTTTCAGTATAACAGCTGACAGCTGGGAAGATGCATTGACAGGCGGCGGCATC
Source organism: Acutalibacteraceae bacterium (assembly GCA_045604155.1). GTDB lineage: Bacteria > Bacillota > Clostridia > Oscillospirales > Acutalibacteraceae > JAISGQ01. The sequence goes on along the minus strand of JAZUNN010000061.1, from coordinate 4,511 downwards.
TGAGCACCGCTTATCAGTTTCATCATGGCATTTTCCTGATCCTGGGCACGAATGCTTCCGGTTACGGGCAGAAATGGAAGACGATTGTTATTGAGCAGCTTGTAAAGCACAATTCCAAGAGAATAGATATCAGAGGTAAGGTTTGCAGGCTCGCATTTGTAAATCTCAGGAGCCATATATGAATAGGTACCTTTCTTGCTCATTCCCGTAGTCGAGCCGCTTAAAACCTTTGCAATTCCGAAATCGCCGAGCTTAAAATCTCCTGTTGAATTTACAAAGATGTTTGAGGGCTTGATATCACGGTGAACGATGTTGGATTTTGCGCATACTTCAAGGGCTGAACAGATATCAGTACCGATTTTCACAACAGTTTCTGCGGGAAGATTTTCGGTTGTGCAGCTGTTGAGATCACGGAGGAGCTCCATACGTATGAAAATGTCGCAGCCGATACCGTCGCTTTTCGGGAAAATCACATGATCCTCGCAGGTGACAATATTTTTGTTGTTTCTGAGGGTGTACATGAGGTCAATTTCACGGCGGACATCGTGAGCGATGTCGTTGAAATAATCGCTCAGTTCCTTTTCGCTGTGATACATTCCCGAGCGGCGTGCTTCCTGAAGCTGCTGGTCGCTGGCGGGGACGGAGATGTGCTTTATGGCGGAATAATAACGCTGATTTCCTTCGGTGCGCACAGCACGGTAAACCCTTCCGAAGCCGCCTTCGCCTATAACACATTCGCAGTACCATGCTCCCCAGAGAGGCTCGAATTTTCTGACAGCATCCATCTGATTTCCCTCGTTTCAGGTTAGTTTGATGTCAAATAAAGTATCAATATGAATTATAATGCATATTGATGATTCAGTCAATCCGTACGGCTGAAATCGGGTCACTGATATCTGTAACAAAAAGTCACCACACTTGGTCACTTTGTGACTGAGGAGTAGTATAAAATCTTTGCCTTGCGGCAAACCCACCTCCTTCGTCGGCGGGAGGCATTAAGGGATTTTCTGACAATCTGAAAAAGAAGCCGCTTTGCAGCGGCTTCTTTTTATCTTAACATAAGTTTTTGTTTTCTGAGGGCTATTACAACAGTGGGTACCAAAATTACCTGAAGAATCATTCCGGGTACAGCCTGCAAAAATCCGTTGACCCAGAAATAGGAAAGGGTGAAATCAAAGGGTACGGTGAAAATCTTTGTAATAAGCAGTGCCCATGTAAGTCCCCATGCTATTCTTCCCAGAATCATGGAGATTCCCAGAGTGAGATAGATAAAAGGAATCTTTTTGGGGAAAATCTTATAGAAAAGTCCGCAGGAAAGACCGTATACAGCCAGCTCCACTGCCATGCCGTAGCAGGCGGGGACTTTTGGCATAGTGAATATAAGATTTCGGAGAATGGGTGCAATGAAGCCTACTGCAGCACCCCAGGGTCCGCCGCAGATAAAGCCGCAGAGCATGGCAGGAATGTGCATGGGACAGAGCATATTGCCGATTTCGGGAATCTGACCTGTTATAAAGGGCAGAACAAGGGCAAGAGCGAGGAAAAATGCTGAAATAACGATTTTCTGAATGTTCATTTTGCCATGGGAGGTTTTTACTGTGTTTTCACTCATAGGAAATATCCTTTCATAAGGACACAAAAAGGCATTACGATCTCTTTGAGAGATCATAATGCCTTCATAGCATCTGTAATTTTATGATCTGCATTGCGGCGGCTTCATACCGTCTGCAAATGAGAGTCTATCACGTATACCCGGGTTTTGTCAAGGCGCTCAGAGCAATTCGCCCAGCTTCTGCACCGCATCCTCTGCAAGAGCTGACATGGAGCGGTCACCTGCGCCTGCTATAAGTGTTGAGCACTTTGCGACGGGAATAAGGATTCTCACAGCCTCTGCCCTGCCAACAGCGGCGGCCATTTTCTCGGAAACCTCGCCCATAAGGGAGTCGGCAATTACAATTCCCACAGGTCCGATAATAACATCTGCCCTTCTTGCGTTGACAATAACGGCATTTTCGCCTGTTGCCACGTTTTTTGCACCGCCCTTGCTCATTGCCATGGTTGCAATGCTGTTTGTTCCCACGGCGTAAAGCTCAATATCAGGGTATCGGCTGCATATTTCCTCACAGAGCTGGCGTCCTATTCTGCCGCCCTGACCGTCGATTACAAGTACCTTCATAATAAATCTCCCTGCAGAAAATTTTGCTCAGGATATCAATGAAAAAAGATTAACACAGTTGAATCGGGGTGTCAAGAACAGCGATGCAAGGACAAAGTGTCAATACATGACTTCTCTTGTAATGGAGAGATAATATACGTCACATAATTGGTCAGAGTTTTTTATCTCTCCCTCCGAGTTTTGCTGCGCAAAACCCACTTCATCGAAGATGAAGTATCTCCCATCGTCATGAGGGAGGTGGGTTTTCAGTATCTTCTATTATTTCAAATCTTCCGCCTCTGTACTCATCAGCAATGGCTCTCGGCTTTGAAGGCGAATACAGATAATCTTCTCCGCTTTCGTCAATTATACGAAGATAGCCTGTAAGATCATCAATCTCCAGAACTGTGTATTCGCCGCCGTTTTTCAGTCCATCCACGCCAATGTCAGGGCCAATATATTTAACTTTCATATTTAAGCGGCAATGTCCTTTTTGTTCCACTTTGTGCAGGCGGCAAGAGCGCAGAGGAGCATGATTCCCATTCCTATACCCACTCTTAACATATCAAGGCTGCCCTCTGTAAAGATGGAAGCTGCATCTGCATAGGTGAAGGGAGTTATATAGGTGATGAATTTTACCTCGTCAAAGGCTGCTGCAATGAGGCTTACAAAGTACAGAACAAGGGAAAGTCCCAGACCGAGAGGTCCTGCAGAGCGGCGCATGGAAGCCGAGAGAAGCAGAGCTATGCAGCCCATTTCCATCTGCATTATGTACTGAGCAATGAAGAAAAGTGAGAAGGTCTTAAGATTCAGCGGCTCGCCTATTATGGGGAATGAAAGTCCCGTAAGAACACCGCATACAAGGTTCAGAACAAGGAGAAGCACTGCCATTGCAAGGAATTTTCCGAGGAAAATTCTGCGTCTTGAAACAGGGTGAGTCAGCAGCCATTCGCCGGTGTGCTCGCTTTCCTCTCTGCCAAGCATTCCGCCGCCGAGGAAGGATGCAAGGATTGCACCGCAGAGGGTCAGTGCCATGCCGCCTTCTGTTGCAAAATAGTCCTGAGCGGAGCCGTAATTGAGTTCATCCATGCTGAATGCCTCGGAAAATGCACCCATATCTGCCATTGTATCGGTCATCTCGCTGAGCATATCCTTCATAAGAGGATAAAGAGCCATGACAAAAATCAGCAGCCCTGTGCAGATTGCGGTGAAAATAATGGTGGTTGTTCTGCCTCTGCGAAGCTCAAATCTGAATATGGTTTTCATTATTTATCCCCCTCCCTTTCGTAGTAGTGCATGAATATTTCTTCAAGTTCAGGGTCGGAAACGGTGAAGTCAGAAATGGGCATCCTGCCTATTTCTGCGGCAAGAAGTGCGGCCTCGCCGCTGTAAAGGAAGCTGACGCCTTCTTCGGTGACCTTTATGTCCTTTATGCCGTCGATTTCAGGTACAGTATCGACAGAGCGGAGGAAGACCTTCTTTGTGCTGCCTCTGGACAGTGAGGTTACGGAATCCATGGCAATTATCCTGCCGTCACGGACGATGGCTGCATTTTCGCAGTGTGACTGGATTTCATGGAGAATATGGGTGGAGAGAAATACTGTTGCACCCTCTCTGTTTCTGGCTGTAATCTCGTCAAAGAAGCGCTTCTGCATGAGAGGATCAAGTCCGTTTGTGGGCTCGTCGAGTATGTACAGATCGGGTCTGTGCTGAAGTGCGCAGACCATGCTGACTTTCTTCTTGTTGCCAAGAGAAAGAGCACGGACATTTTTGTTTACCTCAACCTCGAAAAGGTCGCAAAGACGCTCGGCTTCTTCGGTGCAGTCCATGCCTCGAAGCTCTGCGCTCATTTTTATGACATCTTTTGCACGAAGCCCGTAAAATGAGGCCTCGCCGGGCATATAGCCCACTTTTTTGAGTATGTCGGTCTTGTTTTTAACGCAGTCAAGACCGAAGATTTCTGCACTGCCCGATGTCGGGGTCAGAAGTCCCAGAAGCAGCCTGATGGTGGTGGATTTTCCTGCTCCGTTGGGTCCGATGAAGCCGAAAAAGTCACCCTGCTTTACAGTTAGGGATACATCCTGTATTCCCCTTGACTTTCCGTAGAACTTCGTCAGAGCATTGGTTTCAATGACGTTCATATACTCTTTTCTCCTTTCATACCCTCGTTTAAGTTTTAACATTTAACCTTTCGGTTAAATGTATATTATCATACTGCTATCATTTTGTCAATACCGTGCTTTAAGTTCATCAAAACCGCACTGTTATGGGAAAAAGCCGCAAAACGTTTAACTTAATAAATTTTAATATTTTCTTAATTCTTTTTAGTAACTTTATCAAACAAAAGCGTTTATCT
>JAZUNN010000060.1:0-96530 GCA_045604155.1 Acutalibacteraceae bacterium | reverse complement strand
ATTCCGATGAAAATCATTTCCGCAACTGTTCCGATACAGCATGTACAGTAAGCACCGATGCAGGTGCACATTGTGATACAGATGCCGACAACACATGTGATGTGTGTGGTGATACACTTAATCCGGACATCAACTGGTGCACATCCCATACAGCAAACGGTGATAAAATTGTGGATGATGATTACCACTATGATGTATGTGCCGATTGCAACAACAAGTTCAACCCTGAACAGCACGTAGCCGGCAGCGATATGAACAGCGAAGGTGATAAACACTATTACATATGCGAAGTTTGCGGCAGTGATATGGGCGAAGGCGAAGCACACGTAACAAGCGACAACTGGATGAGCAGCGATGACGCAAACTATCACATGGCAGTATGTGATATATGCTACTGCATGGTGGAAAGCACTAAAGAAGCACATGTGGACGAAGATGCTGACTTTATGTGTGACAAATGCTGGGTATCAGTAGATGAAAACGGTGCTCATATCCATGACCTTTCAGGTTTCTGGACTCCTGAATACTATCAGCATGTTGAATACTGCTATGGCTGTGGTATGAATATAAATGCCGAAGATCATACAGATACAGACGATGACGGCCGTTGTGACGGATGTGATGCAACAGTAGTTGAAATTGAAGATGGCGACACAACATACCTTGTTCACGAACACGTGGAAGGCCCTTGGGAACAGGATGATGACTACTCACATAGCAGATACTGTGAAGAATGCGGTAATCATATAGATAATGAAGAACACGCAGACAATGACGGCGACGGGCTCTGTGACGGTTGTGGATTTAACGGCATGGGTCAGTTTATAGAAGTATCCGATATGGAAGTGATGGAAGCATACGAAGAGGTTCTCGTAGAAGCACTCACATCAGAAGATCCACAGACAGCAATGAATGCCCTTGTTGAAGAAGGCGTGCTTACACAGACTGAAGCAGACGCTGTTCTGAAAGCATTCGATGAAGGCAAGGATATCTCCCTTTTCATCAACTACATGATTGAGTATGAACTGGAAGAAAACGGAACAGAAGATGAAGCAATCATTGAAGCTATCGAAGCGATCAAGGCTGCAGCAGGCGAAAATACCTTCTTTGCAGAATTTATAGATATCACACTCTACAGAGAAATCTGGATTGACGAAGAACCTATCGGTGAATATCAGGTTTCACAGCTTCCTGGTAAAATGGAATTTGTATTCAAACTTCCATTTGTTCCTGAAACAGAAGATGGCGAAGACTATAAATGGTACGCATACAGATATCACGACGGTGAAGTGGAAATTCTTGAAATCACTGTTCTGGACGAAGAATACGGCAGCTTTGAATCCGATAAATTCTCCGTATACGGCATCGGATACGGCGACGGCACTCTGGTTGAAACAGAGGACGACGATAAAGAAGATGAAGAAATCTGCAGCCACAAACTGGCTGACGGTTACAGATCAGACAGTGAAAACCACTGGAGATACTGCAAAAAATGTGGTGACGCAAGAACAAAACGTGCTCATGTAGATGCAAACAACGACAACCGCTGCGATGTATGTGACTACACAATGGCAGAAGAAACTGTGGAAACAGTTATGCCGGCACCAACAACAGAACCAACAGCTGAACCTGAAGAACCTGTTGAAGAAGAAACAGCAGAACCAACAGTTGAACCTGAACAGACACCTCAGCCAACACCTGAAGTGCAGGAACCTTCAACTGAAACAGGTACAGATGGTGCAGCTTCCGGCGGTATCGCAATCGGTGTTGCAGCTGTGGCAGCAATTCTTGCTCTCATAATTGTGCTTATCAGAAAAAGAAAAAAAGCTGAATAATATAATCTGACAAACAGATAAAAAATCCCTGTCTTTACGGCAGGGATTTTTATTTTTATACATATAAATTCACACAACTTATACATTGTGTTTTTATATTGCACTTGATATATCAAAGAAAAAATAGTAAAATATAATAGATAAAATATATTCAAAATTGGAGTAGTATGCATAATTATAAAATCTCTGCATCCATCGTTGTGTACAACAGCCCTGAAGATGCACATAAAACGGTGCAGACCGTTCTGGAACATACAAAAGATCTGGATTTCACTTTGTATGTAATCGATAATGCAAGCCCTGAAAAAATCGGGCAGATGCTCAAAGCGGATTTTCCGCAGCCGGAGTATATAATTCTCACAGAAAATGTGGGATTTGGCAGAGGGCACAATCAGGTGCTGGATAAAATAGATTCAAAATATCATTTTATCATCAACCCTGATATCGAAATAAATGCAGATACAATAAAAAATATGTGTCGTTTTATGGACGAAAATCCGTCCTGCTCCATCAGCTGTCCAAAGGTTATGAATCCTGACGGCAGCATACAGTATCTTGCCAAACGCCGTCCTACACTGTCGGCACTGCTGGCAAGAAGAATCCACAAAGGTCCGTTCAGAAAAATTGAAGAAAAATATCTTGCAATGGAACAGGACCACAGCAAAAGCTTTGAGGCAGAATTCTGCACAGGCTGTTTCTCGGTGCTGAGAACAGATGTGTTCAAGAAGATAAATGGTTTTGACCCGCAGTATTTCCTCTACTTTGAGGATGCCGACATCACTATGGAAGCAAGAAAACACGGAAAAGCTTTCTACAATCCTGATGCAACCGTGGTTCACATGTGGCACAGGGAAACTGCAAAAAGTTTCAAACCGTTTATGCTGCAGCTCAGATCAATGTTTATTTATATGAAAAAATGGGGATATAAATTGTAACCCTTAAAGGAGTGTATTTATGAAAGGTATAGTTTTAGCAGGCGGCGCAGGCACACGCCTTTATCCGCTTACAATGGTAACATCAAAACAGCTTCTGCCGGTTTACGACAAGCCAATGATTTACTACCCAATTTCCACACTTATGCTTGCAGGTATCAAGGATATTCTCATTATCTCCACACCTGAAGACACACCAAGATTTGAAAATCTCCTTGGTGACGGCAGCCAGTTCGGCATCAAGCTGTCCTATGCCGTACAGCCTTCTCCCGATGGACTTGCCCAGGCATTTCTCATCGGTGAGGAATTCATCGGCGATGACAAGTGCGCCATGATTCTCGGCGATAATATCTTCTACGGCGGCTGGTTCAGCAGAAACTTAAAGCAGGCTGTAAAGAACGCAGAGGAAGGCAAGGCAACAATTTTCGGTTACTACGTAAAGGATCCCGAAAGATTCGGTGTTGTTGAGTTTGACAAGAACGGCAAGGTTCTTTCCGTCGAGGAAAAACCCAAGGAGCCCAAGTCCAACTATTGCATCACAGGTCTTTATTTCTACAACAACCGTGTTGTTGAAATGGCAAAGAAGGTAAAGCCCTCATGGAGAAACGAACTTGAGATAACCGATCTCAACCGCCTTTATCTTGAGGATGAAAGCCTTAATGTCCAGATCCTCGGCAGAGGCTTTGCATGGCTTGACACCGGCACAATGGACAGCCTTATGGAGGCATCCACCTTTGTACAGACAGTGCAGAACAGACAGGGTGTTGTAATCTCCGCACCTGAGGAGATAGCATATTACGAAGGCTGGATAACCAAGGAAGAACTGCTCAAATCTGCAGAAGCCTACGGCAAATCCCCCTACGGCGAGCATCTGCGCACAGTTGCCGAGGACAAAATACATCACTGAGGAGAAAATTTATGACTATTATCGTAACAGGCGGCGCCGGTTTTATAGGCTCCAACTTTATATTCCATATGCTTGGCAAGTACCCCGATTATCGCATAATCTGCCTTGACAAGCTTACCTATGCAGGCAATCTTTCTACCCTTGCATCTGTTATGGAAAACCCCAATTTCCGTTTTGTAAAGGCTGACATCTGCGACAGAGAAGCAGTCTACAAGCTGTTTGAAGAAGAAAAGCCCGACATCGTTGTAAACTTTGCAGCAGAGAGCCATGTTGACCGTTCAATCGAAAACCCCGGTGTTTTCCTTGAAACAAACATTATGGGCACCCAGACTCTTATGGATGCCTGCCGCAAGTACGGAATCACCCGTTATCATCAGGTATCCACCGACGAGGTCTACGGCGATCTTCCCCTTGACAGACCTGACCTTTTCTTCACTGAGGAAACCCCCATTCATACAAGCTCTCCCTACAGCTCCTCGAAGGCAGCTGCAGACCTGCTTGTCCAGGCATATCATCGCACCTACGGTCTGCCTGTGACCATTTCCCGCTGCTCCAATAACTACGGACCCTATCACTTCCCCGAGAAGCGGATTCCTCTTATGATAGCAAACGCACTTGCTGAAAAGCCCCTGCCCGTCTACGGCGAGGGACTCAATGTCCGTGACTGGCTCTATGTAGAGGACCACTGCAAGGCTATTGACCTTATTATCCACAAGGGCAGAGTAGGCGAGGTCTATAACATCGGCGGACACAACGAGATGAAGAATATAGACATCGTTAAGATAATCTGCAAGGAGCTCGGAAAGAGCGAAGACCTTATCACCTATGTAGCAGACAGAAAGGGTCACGATATGCGCTATGCAATCGACCCCACCAAGATTCATAATGAGCTTGGCTGGCTGCCTGAAACCATGTTTGCTGACGGTATCAAGAAGACAATCAGATGGTATCTTGAAAACCGTGAGTGGTGGGAAACCATCATCTCAGGCGAGTATCAGAACTACTACCAGCAGATGTACGGCAACAGAGGCTGAAAACACAACCGAACTTGCAAAGTTTTTGCAAGTGCGGTTAATAATATGACAGGGTGAAAAGAATGAATAAATTGTTTAAATTAAAGGAAAACGGCACAAATATCAGAACGGAGATCATTGCAGGACTTACAACCTTCTTTGCAATGGCTTATATAATCTTCATCAATCCCGATATGCTGGGTGAGGGAAGCAAGGCAAATATGCCAAATGCAGCGGTCATGCTTGCAACCTGTTTTTCTGCTGCAATAGGTACATGGCTTATCGGCTGGCTTACAAATTATCCTCTGGCTCAGGCTCCCGGAATGGGACTTAATGCGGTCTTTGCATACACTCTTTGCGGTACTATGGGACTTTCCTACAGCGCAGCTCTGGCAGCGGTATTCATCGCAGGTGTATTTTTTATTCTTCTTACCGTTACAGGTGCACGAAAGGCGATCGTTGATGCAATCCCTCTGTATCTCAAGAAGGCTATTTCCGGCGGAATCGGCTTTTTTATCGCAATTCTGGGACTTGAAAAAGCAGGTCTTCTTTCCAATAAAAACGGAACAATAATCGGCATGGGCTCTTTTGCGGTGCCCACAACACTCCTTGCAGTTTTCGGTATAATTCTTACCATTGTTCTCTGTGCTGCAAAGGTAAAGGGCGCTTTGTTCATTGCAATGCTGGGCACTTCTGCGGCTGGCTGTGCCATACAGTTCATATTCAATGTGAATATGGGCGTAAAGGTCCCCGAAAGCTGGACACCCACCTTTGATTTCAGCCTTACAGGCGCAATGTTCAGCGGCTTCGGTGAGCTTTTCTCGGCTCCCATCGTATCCGTTGCTTCTGTGTTTCTCACTCTTCTCATGGTGGATATGTTTGATACTATAGGTACCCTTATCGGTGCGGCAGACAAGGCAGGCTACCTTGATGAAAACGGAAATCTTCCCAAGGTAGAGCGTGCAATGCTCTCTGATGCAATCGCAACAAGCATGGGTGCGGTTATGGGCACATCCACCGTAACGACCTTTGCAGAGTCAAACGCAGGTATCGCCGCAGGCGGAAGAACAGGACTTACATCTGCCGTAACCGGTCTGTGCTTTGCCCTTTCCATTTTTGCTTCACCCATTCTGGGCTTTGTACCCGCTGCCGCAACAGCCCCCGTGCTTATCATGGTAGGCGTTATGATGGCGGGCTCATTAAGAGATATTGAGTGGAATAATCTGGATGTTGCAATTCCCTGCTTCCTTACAGTTGCAGGAATGCCTCTTTTCTATTCCATAACCGACGGCATTGCATTCGGGTTTATATCCTATGTTATAGTCAAGTTTGCAACAAGAAAAATAAAGGATATACACCCCATAATGTATATCGTGGTTGCACTGTTTATTCTCAAGTATGTAATATCCGCTCTCGGATAATAAAAAGCTCCCCGTGTGGGGAGCTTTTTATTATATATTCCATTTCATTACTGTCTTGTAGGGATTTGAAAAATCTGTGTTGAAAGCGTTGTTCATATCCTCGATGGTGCTGACAGGAATGGTTGCGTGGATTATTGCACGCAGTCTGCTCTGCATATCGGGATGGCTTTCAAGGAGATCACGGGTGTCTTCAAAATCCTTTGTGGTCGAGCGGCTTCGTCCGATAAGGGTAAGACCTCGCTCAAGCACCATACGGGTGTTGACTGGTACAGGCTGCTCGGAAACACCGAGGAGCATTACAGTGCCCTGGGGATTGATTATATCAATGATTGAATTGATAATTGTGCCTGAAGCCTGACCGCCGACGCACTCAAATGCATGGTCAACACGAAGACCCTCGGGGAGTCTGTCGGAATGGTGAATCTCGTCTGCAAAGGAGAAAAGGGCAAGCTTTTCATCAACGATACCCATGACATGAAGCTTTGTTTCAGGCATGAGAGTCTTTATGAGCAGTGCCACAATATAGCCCAGATTGCCGTCGCCGAAGACAGCAACGCTGTCACGGATGCTGTGAGCAGTCTGCATGAAGGTGGTAACAGCGTGCATTGCAACGCTGATAAGCTCACAGATTGAAGCGATGGAATCGTCAATATTCTCATAGGGCACAACGCAGTCGTGAACGATAGACACATACTCCTGCATGAATCCGTCGTAGCCGCTTGCACGGAATTTTGATGTGGAGGCATAGTTGTCACGGATTATTCCGGGAGGTGCGAAGGGCTGGTTAGGCACCATGAGCACCTTCTGACCGGGCTTGTAAACTCCGCTTGCGTCGTGGACGACAACACCTGCGCACTCATGGATAAGCGCCATGGGAAGTTTTTTCTTCAGAGCCTCGGGCGGACGAAGTCCCTGGAAATATCTCTGGTCTGCTGCACAGATGGACAGAAATCTGGGTCTGACAATAACATCGGAGGTATTAAGATCGATGTTTGAAAAGGTGACCTGAATCTGCTTGGGTGCAACAAGACGGTAAAGTCTGTTAATCATTTGTTAAGTTCCTCCGCAACTATAGCTTCAGCGAGGCGAAGATCAAAGGGTGTGGTGATCTTCATATTGTAAGCATCGCCCTTTACCATGCGTACAGTTCTGCCGGCAAGGACAAATATCTTGCAGGCATCGGTGAGGATTTTCTTCTGCTCATCGCTGAGAGCATAATAGTCTTCCTCGAAAAGACCGATGCGGAAGGACTGGGGTGTCTGACCGTTGTAAAGCTCATCACGGACGGGGATTTCGGAAAGCTTAAGACCGTCAGCAGAGCGAATGATCGTATCAGTAGCAGGAATAACGGTGTCGGTTGCACCGAATTCGATGGCTGCATCTATGTTTTCCTCAATGATTCTTGCAGAAACAAAGGGGCGTACAGCATCGTGAGTTACAAGAATGCTGTCGGGATCTGAATCATTCTTTCTGATTGCATTGATAACATTGACGATGCTTCCGTTTCTGTCAGAGCCGCCTTCGATAACCGTCACACGGTCATTTTCGCCGATTGCCTTGCGGAGAATATCGGTCATGTGTGAAACATAGTCCCTGACAACAGCCACATAAATGTGGTCAAAACGACCGCACATAAGGAACTTTTCTATTGTATGGATAATAATGGGTTTGCCGCCGACGGTGAGAAACTGCTTGGGCATGCTTGTAGCACCCATTCTGCTTCCGACACCACCGGCAAGAATTCCGGCATATATCATAATTTATGTCCTCCTGATCAAAGGATTTATCGTTTTTCGACAAATCCATTATACAACCCACCTTGTTTGATTGTCAAGGCAGTGGGAATTTCGTTAACAAAAAATATGCATTATTTATTTCCGACCTGACCGTAATATGCATTTTTGCCGTGCTTGCGCAGATAATGCTTGTCAAGTAGATACTGCTTGATTTCGATGTCCTTGTTGAGAGTAAGAGCAATATATGCCATCTTTGCGACCTCTTCAAGAACAACTGCGTGATAGACAGAAGCAGCTGCATCCTTGCCGAAGGAGAAAGGACCGTGATTCTTTACAAGAATACCGGGCACGGCAATGGGATCAATATCCTTCATTGCATCAATGATTACAAGACCTGTATTCTTCTCATATTCAGTGTTTACTTCTTCTTCGGTAAGCTCACGGGCGCAGGGAATATCGCCGTAGAAATAATCGGCGTGAGTTGTGCCGAGAGCGGGAATGGACAGACCTGCCTGAGCAAAAGCGCAGGCGAAGGTGGAATGAGTGTGGGTAACGCCGCCGACTTCGGGGAACTTCTTATAGATTTCAAGATGGGTGGGGGTATCGGAAGAAGGTCTGAGATCACCTTCCACAACATTGCCCTCAAGGTCAACAACAACCATATCCTCGGGCTTCATGTTATCATAGTCAACACCGCTGGGCTTGATTACAACAAGTCCGCTTTCACGGTCAATTCCGCTGACATTACCCCAGGTGTAAATGACGACACCCTTTGCAACAAGATCAAGATTTGCATCGCATACAGCTTTTTTCAGTGCTTCAAGCATTATACATTCCTCTTTCCGTTTTTAATAAGGTCAACTACTCTTTCGGTTGCATGACCGTCGCAGGCGGACATGAATTTATCTCTGAACTCACGGATTTTTACAAGGTCAGCGGTTTCCGAGTCATTTACCGCCTGAGCGAGCTCCTCGGTGGTGCTGACAATGGGACCGGGACAAAATTCGTTGAAGGGATAATAGAAGCCTCTTTCATCCACATAGGAATCTATGTCATATGCAAAGAAAATGAGAGGCCTTTCAAGAAGACTGTACTCGAAAACAAGGGATGAGTAGTCAGTAATGCAGATATCAGCAGCCATAAGGCAGGTTTCGATGGAAGCTGTGGTTGTTACATCAAAGGCAAAATCAGCACAGCTTTCAGGGATAATCTGCTTGTTGAGACCTAAAGGATGGTGCTTTATTACAAGTACATAATCATCGGAAACTGATGCTCTGAACTTTTCTATGTCAAGCCTGTCGGGAATAACACCGCCTGAGGGCATTCCACGGAAGGTAGGTGCATAGAGAATGATTTTTTTACCCTTTGCCTGTGGGACAAGCTTTTCAAGCTCATCTCTGCCGGCCTTTACGATGCTTTCGTCAAAAAAGACATCGGTGCGGCTTGTGCCGATGGGTACAACCTGACGGGAATCGTTTTCGGTTATGCTCATGGCCTCTTTATAAGCCCAGACAACCTCAGGGCTGCTGACGGTAACGAAATCGTTGTTTCTGTAAACGGGATATCTGGTGTAATCGTCCTCGCTGCCGCCGACATTCTTGTCGGAAAGGCTTATGCCGAATTTCTTGAAAGCTCCGCAGCCATGCCATGTCTGGATGGTGACTGTTTCCTTTCTTATATTAAGACAGCCGTAAGCAGAGGAGGCCTCGTTGAGAAGCACACATCTTGCATTTCCGATTTCCTTATGCATCTTAAGGCAGTTTTTGAAGAATTTTGCAAGACTTACTCTGCCCTGACGCAGGCAGACCAGACGGATATCCCAGCCGCCTTCCTCTCTCAGAGCTTTTTCGATAAGAGCAAAGTTGTCGCTGAGGCTGTCGAAGCGCACTTCCACAAACACAACCTTCTTTTCGTCCACTTTTCCACGGCTGCGAAGGAAGTAGGAGAAGGGGAGAAGTACACGCATTGCTGCAAATTTATAGAATTTCTTGAAAAGACCGCCAACTGACATAGGCCGTGCCTCCTTGATGTTTTTTAGCATAAATAAAGGGTATCAGGCATCCTTCCAGATGCCTTTTTCATAATTGCTGCCTTCATAGATGCCGTCAAATTCACCCTTTGCAAGAGCATCGCAGATTTCTGCAAGACGGGCTGTTACGCTGTAATTGCCACGGACAACATAACGGTCGGAGAAAAGCTCGCCGCTTTCGTCGAAAACAACCTCGCATCCGTCAATAGCCTTCATAAGCTCATCGGCAGTCCTGACCTTGACAAAGGGGATGTCCTTGAAATAATCGATGTAGAAGCCTCTGCCTGCATCATAATCATCCCAGTCGAAGCAGTAGAGTATAACGGGCTTTGCCGCAACGGCAGCCTCGAAGATAATAGCGGAATAATCGCTGACGATAAAATCTGCAAGAGCAATAAAATCAAGCCCCATGAAGAGATTACCGTCCTGCCTTGACTCGGGGGAATCGGTGAAAATGCGCTCTTCACCGCTGTGAGCCTTGATTACGAGATTGTACTTTTCGTAATCAACTGCGTTTCTCACATTATCAAAGGCAGCTTCCATATATTCGTCGCCCAGACCTTCACCTCTGCGGAAGGTGGGTACATAGACAATGTTTTTCTTTCCGTTGTCAAGCTGAGGATAAGCCTCAAGAATGGAGTTTCGTGAAACGGAAGTGTATTTTTCCTTGGTCAGATAATCTATTCTGGGAATACCCAGCGGAATCAGACGGCTTTCATCCATGCCGAAAGCCTCGGCAAAGGGTGCGATACACTCAGGACCTGAGCAGAGAGCGCAATCGTAATTCTTATGCATTTTCATAACCTTTGCAGTTTTTTCATCACGTCCTTGGGAAAGACCTGCAGAGGAAAGACCGAAGCGCTTAAGACAGCCCATTGCGTGCCATATCTGAATGACCTTCAGACTTTTTTTGTGCTTTAAAAGTGAAACGGGTATGCAGTAGGTGTCGAGCACTGCCACACGTGAAGTTGCCAGATGACGCATCTGATTGAGAATGTGGAAGGCATAGCCTATCATGCCGCCGATACCGTCGGGTATCTTTCTGCACAGCATAACGGTTTTATAATTGGGATAGCTTTCGTGAAGCTCTTCTTCAAGAAGCCTGAAATCCACACCCGGTGCATTTCCCTGACGGCTGAGGAAAACTATTTTGTTTTTTGTGGGGAATAGCTTCAATATAAAGTAGATAACAGCAAGAAAAGCTTTGAAAATATTCAGCAGAAGAATTTTCAAGAATATCAGACTCCAATCGACGATTGCATTATCTATTAATTTACACCATTATACCCCATGTGTCAATGAAAACACACATAATAGGAAGGAATAGATGTGTTGACAAACAAGGGAACTTTCGATATCATATAAAGTGAATTTGCAAATAAATATACCTTGCAGAATTACTAAATCCAAAAAGATTTTGGAGGGGCTTTATTTTGAAAAAGCTTTTACTTCTGGGCGGTTCACGTTATCTTCTGCCCGTAATCGATGCAGCTAAAAAGCTGGGCTACTATACAATCACCTGCGATTATCTGCCCGATAATATTGCTCATAAATATTCCGATGAATACTGCAATGTCAGCATTATCGACAAGGAAGCCGTTCTCGCAAAGGCAAGAGAGCTTGAGGTTGACGGCGTAATGTCCTTTGCCTGTGACCCCGGTGTTGTCACAGCGGCTTATGTTGCGGAGAAAATGGGTCTGCCCTCCTGCGGCTCCTATGAATCCGTAAGTATTCTCCAGAACAAGGGCCGTTTCCGTCAGTTCCTGACCGACAACGGCTTTACCGTGCCTGTTGCAAAAGGCTACACCTCCATCGATGAGGCTATTGCCGACAAGGATATTTTCAACTGGCCCGTTATCGTAAAGCCCACCGATTCCGCAGGCAGCAAGGGCGTTACAAGAGTTGACGACCCCGAAAAGCTTCGAGAGAGCATTGAATATGCACTTTCCTTCTCTCACTGCAGTGAGTTTATAATTGAGGACTTTATTGAAAAGAAGGGCTTTTCCTCCGATACCGACAGCTTCTCCGTCAACGGCGAGCTGAAGTTTGTGTCCTTCTCCAGCCAGCGTTTTGACGAAAAGGCATCAAACCCCTACACCCCCGCCGCATACAGCTGGCCTTCATCCATTTCTGCTGAGAATCAGGCCATTCTCAGAGATGAAATTCAGAGACTTCTCACTCTCCTTGATATGAAGACCTCCATTTACAACATCGAGGTCAGAGAGAGCACCAACGGCAAGGCTTATATCATGGAGCTGTCACCCAGAGGCGGTGGAAACCGCCTTGCGGAAATGCTCCGATACGCAACAGGTGTTGACCTTGTCACAAATGCAGTGCGTGCCGCTGTAGGCGATGAGGTCATAGGTGTTGAGCAGCGTGATTATGACGGCTGCTGGGCGGAGGTTATTCTTCACAGCAGTGTTGCAGGTGTTTTCGATTCCCTGTGGATTGCCGATGAGATCGCTGAGAATGTAGTGGAAAGAGATCTGTGGATCGAGCCGGGCACTGCCGTAGGCGATTTCTCCGCCGCAAACGAGGCTATCGGCACTCTTGTTCTCAGATTTGACACAGCCGAAAGACTTGAAGAGGTTATGAGTGATACCGAGAAGTACGTCAAAGTACTTCTGAAATGAGGATACCATGAAAGAAATAGGCGGATATTTCGGTCTGGAGCAGTTTTCGGGCAGGGAACTTTATCCCGATGCAATAGCTCTCAATACAGGCCGCAACGCACTTCTTTATCTTATAAAGGCGAGAAAAATAAAAAAGCTGTATCTGCCATATTATCTCTGCGACTGCTGCAGCGATGTGTGTGACAGAAACGGCTGCGAGTATGAGTATTATCATATCGGCAGCGATTTTCTGCCCGTATTTGATAAAACCCTCAGCGAGGGCGAGTATCTTTACATCGTCAACTACTTTGGCAGGCTCGGAACCGAAAAGGCGAAGGAGCTTAAAGAAAAGTACGGCAATATAATATTTGACAACGTGCAGGCATTTTTCCAGCCTCCCGTAAGCGGTATGGACACAATATACTCCTGCCGCAAATTCTTGGGTGTTCCTGACGGTGCATATCTTTACACCGATGCCGTGGTCAGCGAAGAGATTGAGATCGACCGCTCGGCTGGGCGCATGAAGCACGTACTGGGAAGATTTGAAAGCTGCGCTTCCGATTATTATGCCGATTTTCAGGAAAGCGACGAATCCCTTTACGGATACCCGCTGAGATATATGTCACCACTGACACACAATCTTCTCAGAGCCATAGATTATGAATCGGTCAGCAGGGCACGAAAAGGGAATTACAGGCTGCTGCAGCTTGAGCTGGGCAACATCAATAAAATCGATGCAAACGCACCCGAAGGACCCTACTGCTACCCGTTTTACTGTGAAAACGGGGCAGAGGTCAGGCGCACACTTGCCGGGAAAAAAATATTTATCCCCACCCTGTGGCCGAATGTGCCCGAAACCGATGGGGTCAGCGAGCTTGAAAAGGACTATACTTTCAATATCCTGCCCATTCCCTGTGACCAGAGATATGATGCATCCGATATGGAATACATCGCTGAAAATATAAAAAACCTATTATAAGGAGTAATCAATATGTACGGACTTGAAGGAAAAACACTGCTTGTCATGGATCGCACCGCCCTTGCCGCCTGTGCTGTAAAGCGTGCAAAGGAAATGGGCGTTAAGGTCATCGTTGCGAACTTTTATGCAACCGAGGATTCACCCTCAAAGCAGATAGCTGATGAAGCTATTGACATTGATATTTCCCACACCGACGAAATGGTCGCCCTTATAAAGGAAAAGGGCGTGGACGGTATTTTTGTCGGCTGGACCGATTCTCATCTGCCCTTCTATGTTCAGATCTGCGAGGCTGCGGGACTTCCCTGCTGCGGCACAAAGGAGCAGTTTGACATTCTCTCAAACGACAAGCGTCTGTTCAAGCAGGCTTGCATAAAGTACGGTGTTCCCACCATTCCCGAATATAAGCTTGACATCGAAATGAAGAGAGAGGATCTCGACAAGATCGAGTATCCCGTCCTCGTAAAGCCTGCTGACGAAAGCGGCAGCCGAGGCATCAAGAGATGTGACAACGAGGAAGAGCTTGTTTCTTACTACACCGCTCTTTATAACAGCTCCAGAAGCAAGAAGATCCTCTGCGAGAAGTACATCGACAGTCCCAACGAGATATTCCTGCACTTCACTGTTCAGGACGGCTACGCAAGCCTTTCCTCTGCATTTATGAAGCACAAGGCTGTCGTTGAAAACGAAGCTGCAGCTTCTGCAATCCTCCATGTATTCCCGTCTTCCTTTGTTCCTCTTTTCAGAGAGACCACCGAGGCAGCCTGCGTAAACATGATAAAGGAACTTGGAATAAAGAACGGTCCCGTAATGTTCCAGGGCTTTATCAAGGATAATCAGTTCTACTTCTATGAGTCAGGTCTGAGAATGGGCGGCGAGCAGCACTATGTATTCTCCCAGCCCCTCAACGGCATCAGCATGCTTGACATGATGATCGAGTTCGCTCTCACAGGCAAGATGACCTGCGGCGATGTAAAGACTCAGGACAACCCCATGTATTCAAAGACCTGCGTCAATTACTACATCACCCTCAAGGGCGGCACGATCACAAAGATCGAAGGACTTGAAGAGGTTCTCAAAATGCCCCAGGTTCTCCAGAATGCAACCTTCAAGGAGATCGGCGATGTAATAAGCAAGACTAATTCTCTCGACCGTGTTATCTATCGTATTCACGTTATGGACGATACTCCCGAGATGCTGGCAAAAACTCTTGAGAAGATCAGCAACACTCTGAGAATCTACGACGAAAACGGAGATGAGATGCAGCTTGAGCAGCTGACCTATGAGCGTGCTCTTGATATGCTTGTAAGATCATAAAACAAGCAAAACCCGTGAAGTGGAGCTTCCTCTTCACGGGTTTATTATTTTATCTGTCACCTTTGAGTAAATCCATGGCAAACTGCGCATATTCCGATATGAACTGACCGCGTCTTGTGACGATGGCAGGCTGTCTTACGTAGGCATCCTGATTTATCTCAAAAAGTGTTACGTTGCCCAGTGTTTCAGCACCTATAAACTGCATTGGGATAATGGCTGCGGCAAGTCCCTCGTTAGCCATAGTCCATGCAGTGGTTATTCCCACGACCTCCATATATATGTTAGGCTCAATGCGTGAAAGTCTGCAAAGCTTGTCAAAAAGCTGGCGCATTTCCTGTCCCCGTCCAACCACAACAAAGGGCAGCTTTTCGCATCCTGACAGATCAATATAGTTTATCTTGCCTTCTTTTCTTATCTTGCTCTTATCTATAAAATGCAGCAACTCATTTGGCACCGCAAGCACAAGAGAATCCTTTTCAAGAGGTACAGCATCAAGAAGAGAATCGTCAACGGGCAGATTTGTAATAATAAAATCATAAAGTCCATCAACTATGCCCTTGTGAAGCTGAGCACGTCCGTACTCGCTGAGTGTGATGCTGAGATTTGGATATCTCTCCTTCAACGCTCTTACAAGCGGCGGCATAAGATAAAGACTGCGAAAAGGGGAAACTCCTATGGTAAGCTTTCCGTTTTCACCGCTTTTGTAGCGATTCATAGTCTTTATCAGCACATCTTCTTCAAAAATAAGTTCCTCTGCCTTCTGCACGAAAAATTCTCCTGCAGGGGTGAGGGAGAGGGGTGTTGAGCCGCGGTCAAAGAGCTTTACTCCAAGCTCTGTTTCAAGGGCTATTATCTGCTTGCTCAGGGCAGGCTGGGATATATCAAGCTGCTGTGCTGCCTCGGAAAAATTTAGCACCTGGGCAAGGGCCACAGCATACTGGAGCTGACGGTAATTCATGTAAGCACCTCCTGTGTGGTGTAATTATATGATAATCCATCAGCTTTGTTTTTTCAACCTTTCCATATTTTTTATAAAACGCGAAATTTTCTGTTGACAGATTCGGAGTGGGATGCTATTATATAACCAATTCGGAATAGAAATTATAACCGAAAGGAAATAAGTCGCAAAGGAAGGGATAAAAATGATATTTGGAATTCCAAGTGCAATAGTTTATCTCGGAATCATGCTTGCAGTTATCTGCATATGGTTCCTGGCACTAACGCGCCCCGTTTACGAGGCTGTTCTGCTGGCGTTTATTGTACTGCTGTTTGTTACAGGTACATGGAGCAATGTATGGACCTACATTGAGGAAGGCCTGACAACCTCGCTCCTTTATTCAATGGTTGCTTTTGTTGCCATGTCAATTCTTCTGACAAAGACAAAGGTTGTTGACAGCTGTATTGCAATAATTCTCTCTCTCATCGGAAGAATCAGAGGCGGTGCAGGCTATACCGCTGTTATAGCCAGTGCATTTATGGGTGCGCTCTCAGGCTCCGGCCCGGGCAACGTTATGGCAACAGGTACTCTTACAATCCCTGCAATGAAGCGTTCAGGTTTCCCTGCTGAGCTGGCTGCAAACATTGAGTCCAACGCCAGCTACATGGGCAATATGATCCCTCCCTCATCAAATATCGTAGCTGCAATGACTGCGTTTTCAACCTTCGCTGTGGGTGCAGGCATAGCAGAAGTATCTCAGGGCAAGTTTTGGATCGTACTGTGGGGAATTTCCCTCTGGTTTATCGCACAGCGTATGATTATGGTCTGGGCTTTCTGCAAATATTACAAGGTAAAACCCATGACAAAAGAAGAGCTCCCCAGCCTTAAGGAAACCTTAAAGGTCGGCTGGAAGGCACTTTTCCTCCCCATAATTATTCTTCTCCCCTTTATTTTGGATGCAGTTTTCGCTGATAATTTCTTTGTGGAGCGTCTTGGTGCCGGCGGTGCAAAGGCTCTCTCCAAGTCTGTTCTGCTGTTTGTTGCAGGTATCGCTGCTATCTATGCCTGCCTTATTGCCAAAAAGAAATCCGATATTACACCTCATAAGATGGCAAAGATGTTTGCAAACGGTGTCAAGTCCATCTCTCCTGCAATCGGTGTCTGCGTATTCGGTTACATGATCGGTGCAATGTTTGAAGATCTTGGTGTTGCAGAAGCGCTGAAGGATGTTCTGGCTGCATGGAATATCGGCAAGCTTGGCATGGTACTTGCTATCTGTGCAATCACTTGTGTAATGGGCATGGTTGTTCCCGGCTCTTCTCAGGTAGTTATCTTCGGACCGGTGTTCATCACCCTGCTTAACGGCGTAGGCGTTGATCCCCTGCTGGCTGCTGCAATGCTGCCCTGTATCTGCGGTGTAATGTGCGGCATCACACCGCCTCTGGGACTTGGTATGTATGCAGGTATGACCATTGCTGAGTCGGATTTCGGCAAAACATTCAAGAATAACCTTTGGTGGGTCGCAGCTCAGTTTATTATGCAGGTAGTTATCCTGATGGGCTGGCTGCCTGTCCTTGGAATGTAAGGAGGGGTATAATATGAAAAAGTTCTGCAAAAAGCTTTCCGATATTCTGAAGATCATCTTCGGCTACGGTATCATGATTACCCTGTTTGCCGGCGGACTTACCTTCTTCGGATATCTGGCCGCCCTCATTATCGGCGGCGACACTGCCGCAGTCATCTGCGATGTGATTTATAATCATATTATTCCTGTTATTATTTATGTGTCTGTTGTAATGGTTCTTCTTGGTTTGGTAGCTATGTACCTGGCAGGAGAAACCGCACTGACTCCTGAAAAGAAGAAGGCAAAAAAGCACGAAGGGGAAGTATAAGCCACAACTATCAACATTCTTAAAACCTAATGCAAAAAACCTCTGCCTATTCTGTAGCAGAGGTTTTTTGTGTGAATTCATATAAGTTATTCTTTTTGTCAACTTAAATTACTCACCCTCTTTATATCTTCTTTGGGAGATGGTATAATTAAGCAAATCGAAAAAGAGGTGAATAAAAAATGGAAAATATTCTGAACGTTCCTATTCAGAAAGACCTTGCGCATTAAAACTAAAAGGAATGAGTCCGGTGCAATACCGAACTCATTCGCTAACGATTTAATATTTACTTTTGTCTAAACTTTTGGGTGCACTTCATTCGCCTCAATGTCGAATCGGGTGAATATTTACTTGTGAAAAAAAGCAGTGCTGCAGTAAAAGCTTCACGTTTATTCTTGAAGTTATAAACACCACAACTTGACTTTGATCATAAATATACTATAATAAGTTCAGTATTTTTTTTGAGGTGATACAAATGGGATCAGTAATCAGCAAAATTAAGAAGTTTCCTCGCAAAATTCCTCTTGTCAGAAATTTCTACAAATCGGAATGCTATAAGAAATACGAGCGCAAGGTAAGAGCAAAAAGAATGATCGCCAAATTCCTCGGAAGCAATGTTGATCCCGCAAGGGAGAAAGCACTTGTCAAGGACATGCTTCGTATGTACTATGACCACAAGTTTATGTTTGACGAGTATTTCCTCTATAACTTTGAAAAGCTTACTGATGCACAGCGTCTTGAGTTTGTTTCCGATATTGAGCATATTCCCTTCTGTGAGAGCATGAACGTCAAGGCAAATCAGATCCTATTTGACGACAAAACCAAGACATATGAGCATTTCGGTAAGTATTACAAAAGAGAGCTTCTTGCTGTCAACAGTGAGAATACCGAAGAGCTTCGTGCATTTCTTGAAAAACACTCCCGCATTATCGTAAAGCCCTTTGATAAGTGCTGCGGTCAGGGAGTTAAAATAGTCGATACTTCTTCTGCTAATATCGACACTCTTATTGCACAGCTTATGGATGAGTATCCTGAGGGCTTCCTTGCTGAGGAGGTCATCGTTCAGTGTGCTGAGCTTGCGGAGCTGCATCCTTCCTCTGTAAACACAATGCGACTTACTACAATCTATTACAACGAAAACGATATTGAGGTCATCCACCCCTTCCTCAGAGTAGGCAGAGGTGATGCTGTTGTCGATAACGGCGGTGCAGGCGGAATTCTTTGTGTTGTAGATCCGAAAACGGGTAAAATTACACATACTGCCGACGAAACAGGCGCAACATTTGATATTCACCCCGAAACAGGTCTGCCGCTTATCGGCTTTGAGATCCCCCGCTGGAGTGAAGCTGTGGCTCTTGCCAAGGAGCTTGCAACGGTCATCGAAGGCAACCATTACGCCGGCTGGGATCTTGCACTTACCGAAAACGGCTGGATAATGGTCGAGGGAAATGCAAGAGGTCAGTATGTGGGCTGGCAGATACCCACTCAGATCGGCTTCCGTGAGGAGCTCGACGGCATAATGATGAAACTGGGTCTTCCCAGCGTAAAAAAGACCATATAATCTTCACAGCTTTCAATGAACAATTTCTTGACATAAGCACTGCAATGGTGTAGTATAATTCGTGTAAAACAACAACAACTTATCGATAATCGATAAGTTGTTGTTGGATAAGGTGACAACTGACGTTGCGTGAAGCTGTCAGGAAGGACTGAATACTTTGGCGAAAAAATCCAGAACACAGAATACTGTGCTGAATACTGCAGCCGGAATGGCCGCGAAAATGTTCAATATAGTAACAGGCTTTATAATGCGCTCCATATTCATAAGCACTCTGGGCGCAGAGTATGCCGGCATATCGAGCCTGTTCACCGATCTGCTCACCCTGCTTTCCTTTGCAGAGCTGGGCATTTCGTCTGCTATAGCATTTTCGCTGTACAAGCCGGTTGCAGAAGGTGACAACAAGAAAATATCTGCACTGATGCAGTTCTATAAACGGGCATATCAGCTCGTTGCAGGCATTGTTCTGGGACTGGGACTTGCTACGATTCCTTTCCTGAAATATCTTGTTCCTCCCGAGAAAATCAATCCCGCCATAAGGGATGATGTGGCAAAATACATTATCCTTATCTACATCCTTTATGTTGTGAACTCTGCGGTATCTTATCTGCAGATATACAAGGCAACTCTGCTGACCGCCCATCAGGAAAACCGAAAGGTCACAAATATTCAGATGGCTATGTCGGTAGTCCGAGTGGTTGTGGAGGCAGGAATACTTCTTGCTCTCAACCTCTTTATCAAGGAAAACCGCACCATTATCTATATCGTTTATCTTGTTGCCGGCATTATAATCACAAGAACCACCAACCTTATTATCTCACGCTATGTGGACAAGCGCTATCCCAATGTTGATTACAACACCAAGGAAAGCCTTTCAAAAGAAGAAAAGAAAAAGCTGTATAAAGACGTAAGCGCACTGATGATCTACAAGGTGTGTACACAGATAAACACCAGTCTTGACAGTATCGTTATCTCCTCCTTCTTCGGACCTCTGTGGGTAGGCTATGTTTCAAATTACCGTCTTGCTTCCACCAAGGTCAGACAAGTAATTCTTCAGTTTTTCAATTCCGCGCTGCCCAGCATGGGCAACCTTGCCGCAGAAAAGGACAGCGAATATCAGCATAAAACATTCAAGTCCCTGCAGTTTATGGCATTCTGGCTCTGCTGCTTCTGCACTACCTGCTTCGTAGTGCTGCTGAACCCCTTTATTCGCCTCTGGCTTCAGAGTGAGGAGTTCGTAATGAGCATGTGGATGCCCATAATCGTAGCAACTGTATTTTACTCCAATACCATCATGAACCCCATAGCAACCATACGAAATGCAAACGGTCTTTTTATTCAGGGCAAATACCGCCCCATAGCTATGTGCGCGATCAACATCGGCGCATCGATTCTTCTGGGTATGTCCCTTGGCAAGTACGGCGATGAGGCTGGTGTACTCGGTATCAGATCCGCTACAATCATTTCGCATTGCCTTACTATGCAATGGTTTGATCCTATGATCGTGTACAAGCACGTGTTCAAAAAGCCTTTGAGTTCTTATTTCAAAACGTTCTTCCTTCACCTTGGAATAACGGCAGGCTGCGTTGCCTCGACCTACGGTCTTGGCATACTCCTGTTCGGCAACTGCGAATCGGACAGCGAAAACGCTTTTGCAGGAATATTCGCAAACACTCCCGATATGGTATCCTTTATTGTAAAGTGTGTTCTCTGTGTAATAATACCCAACGTAGTTGTATGGCTTTTGTTCCGAAAGACAGAGGAGTGTCAGCGCTTCATTGTAATATTCAAGAGCTTTATCGGCAAAATCAAAAACAAAGCCGCAAAGAAAGCTGCCGTATCTGCGGCTGCTTCAACGGACAGCAGCAATGATGACGCATAAGCTGTTCCTTATTTTTCATTATTGGAGGAAACGACATGGAAAAACCTATGGTTTCGATAATCTGTCTTGCATATAATGTCAAGGATTTCATCCGCAACGCTGTGGACGGAATGCTTATGCAGAAGACTACTTTTCCCTTTGAGATTCTTCTGCACGACGATGCCTCCACCGATGGCACCGCTGACATTGTCCGTGAATATGCTGAAAAGTACCCCGATATAGTTATACCCATCATCCAAACTGAAAATCAGCACTCAAAAGGGCGCGGAATGCTTCAGAAATTTGTTATTCCCCTAGTCAGAGGTAAGTATGTTGCCATGTGCGAGGCGGACGATTACTGGACCGACCCTCTCAAGCTCCAGAAGCAGTTTGATTTTCTGGAGGCACATCCTGACTATTCCCTTTGCGGCGCAAAGATTCGTCAGATAAACTACAGTGATACCACTATGCCCGATAAGATCGTAGCTCCTCTTGACCACACAGGTGAAGTTACCATTGAGCAGATTTTTGCACGCAGAGAGCTTCAGACCTTTGCTACCTGCTCTCTGTTCTACAGACATTCCGTCATGCAGCAAAGACCTGCTGATGAAGTGTTCCCCCGCAGAGGCGACCGTACAATGGTAATCTGGCTTGCCCTCAACGGCAGAGTATGGTACATTGACGATGAGGTGGGCGTTTACCGCAGAGCAAGACCAGGCTCCTGGTCTGAAACCAACTGGTACAGCGGCAACAAGAGAAAGGCCAATCTCTTCCTCGGCTACATAGGCACCTATGATCAGATTGACAATTATACAGACAGAAAATACCACAAGAACATTCAAACTGTATATGTAAGATATATGACTCTGGCATTGCGCAACGGTGCAAAGCTGAAGGATATTTCAAAGGGCAAGGTCAAGGAGCAGTACAAGGGCCTCAGCTTCAGGCAGAAGGCTGAAATCTTCTTCTACTATGTTCTCCTTCCCGAAAGAAAGGTTGCTTCCGCAATCAAGAAAAAAATCCTGCAAAGAAAAAAGATCAAGGAAGTTCGCCTATAATAATTTCCAAGCTGCGTTAGATAAAATCCAACGCAGCTTTATCTTTTCACTATGCAATTTCCCTCGTCTTGACATTATTCTTTCCCAACAGTATTATATTAACATAAACTGTCTGCGTATAAAAAAATTCTGACAACCAAAACACAGTTAACGGAGGTATGGAAAATGGAAAACACCCTAAAGAAAACGAAGATTCCATATTGGGATAATTTCAAAGGCATACTGATAATACTTGTGGTGTTTACTCACTGCCTTTTTGATTATCAGAGCATACCCCTGATAGGAATAGTGACCCGTGCAATATATCTTTTTCATATGCCGGTGTTTATTTTCACGACCGGTTATCTGAGCAAAAGCAGGAACTCAAGAAGCGCAGAGTCCCATTTCAGACTGCTGACCTTGCTCCTTCTTTTCACCCCTGTAATGATGGCAGGAAACTATCTCGTCAATGCATCGCCCCTGAGATTCCTGACACCGTACAATTCCCTCTGGTATCTCCTGGCTGTTATCGCATGGCGATTCACTGCCGAAAAGCTTTCCGCGGTAAAAGGAATCGTATTATGGTCGGTTATTATCTCCCTTGCAGTGGGAATGTTCCCCGATGTTGACAATATGCTTGCAGCGGCAAGAATATTTGCTTTCTATCCGTTCTTCATTGTCGGATACAAGTTCCCCAAAGAAAGCTTCAGCAGCTTTATCGAAAAGCGCCGCGTATGGCATTGCCTGCTCGGATGGCTGATTCTTCTGGTCGCAGCGGTCATTGCCCTTGGTGCAGCGGCAAAGCTGAGCTACAGCACAAACGACCTGCTTATGAACTCCTACGAATCTGCAGGAGATCTCGTCAGACGAGTAATCATGCTTGTGATCTCCGCCCTTGTAATCGTGGGTATGTTCCTTGCAATGCCCAACAGAAAATTCCCCATTATAACAACAGCAGGAAGCTTCTCACTGTGGATCTATCTTTTCCACCGTTTCCCCACATTGTTCATTGTCAAATTCCTGCACTCACGCAGCACAATGATCGTTGGACTTGTCTGCGCTGCATTGACACTGATACTCGTCGTGCTGTTCGGCAATAAGTACATAGCAAAGCTCATGAACGCTCTTACAGACAAGCTGTGCGGTGTTTTCTTCCATAACGATAACGGCAGGTATTCAAAGCTGATAAAGGTGACTGTATGTGTGCTGATTGTAGCAATATTCATTGCAGCACCCTTTGTAAACTCCATTATTACCGTTGACGGCATTGTGAATTTTTTCAAACAGCTTTTCTGAGTTTTTCAATGTGCTGATATGGCAGTACAGGACTTTTTAAAACATTAAATCCCCCGATACAGGCCTGATTTTTTCAGGTCTGCATCGGGGGATTATTTTATTCAGATTCGGACATCAGGGGCTCTGCGGAAATGCGATATTCTCAGGAAATCCTGCCTGCTGAGGGATATCCCTGAGTGCCTGTCTGTACTGCGCCCATATCTTTCGTTCTTCCTCCGCAAGAGGGGAATCGGGCATCTGAGTCCAGTCGCACCGGGTGAGGAGATGATTTCTCATACTGCGGATTTTCTCCGCAAGCTCCCCTTTGACAGCAGCTTCCAGCTCCTCACTGCATTCAATGAGAACTCCGTTTTCGATTTTATAAAACTGCTGTTTATCAAAATCGAAATCATCTGGAAAGTCATACTGATTTCCGGTCATTTCCCCATTGACAAATCTGCCGTATTCAGAGGTGACGGTTATTCTTCCCTCACTGTCTGTTTCGTAGTATCTCAGCACTTATTATGCCTCCTTTAAAGGAATGCCGTAAATGGCATTCAGGTTTGATGTGGAATCCGAGTTAGTTTTATCGGAAGTTTTGAATGTCTTATGCGCAGTTACGGTGAAGGTGTTTCCCGACACATCAGCTCTCAGTCCTCGCACCATAAGTGAGCTTTCCGAAGAGCTGTACATCAGCAGACCGCCTGTAAGACCTGCTGTATCGCTTGCCTTTGACATCAGGTATGGAATATTTCCTGCAACGATAAATACAAACAGCTTGTAATCGCTGAGATTACCGAGCCTCGAGCAGCCCATTTCTCCACCATCGACTGCAATGTTAAAAACGGCATTTTTTCCCGCTGCCTTTGTTCCGCTCCAGAGAAGAACCGCCCCAGACGGAACATTATCGGAAACCGTGGGGATATCAACGGTCACTGCCTCAGAGCCATCGTAAACTGCTGAAACGGCTCCTGTAAAGGTCAGTGTGTTGGGGTTCGGAAGTTCTGTAGGAATCGAAATGGAGCGGACAAGGTCGCCGTATTCGTCGAGAGTGGCGTTATCTGCAACGGATACGCCGTATTCTTCTATAGCTGCAGCGAGGTCTGATTTGGCATCAGCAAGCCTCTTGATTTCACTTTCTATACTCATTGAATTCCCTCCTCAGATTGCAGCAAGAGCAAGTTCAATATCAGAAGAAAGAGAAACTGCGCCTCCTGCGGTATAGCCTGCAGGGATTGTATAGGAAACAGTGTTAAGTCCGTCAATGGCAGCAGTGATGGTGCCGTTGTTCACCATTGTACCGGCCACGGTTTCGCCTGAAGCATCGACGAAAACCCTGTTTGCAAGGACATCAGCGGACGAGGCGGTTACGACCGAGGTGTCGCTGTAGTTGTTGGGGATGGCTGCAACAGTTATATCAGACAGACCGAAATATCCCTCGTCGGGAGTAACAGTCTGTATGGCTTTTGTGGGGGTAACGGTCTTGCTCTGCAGATTGTAATTACCACCGCCTGAAACACCGCTGACAGTACCTGAACCGTTGTGGTACCCTCTGGGGATCGTGTATGTTGCGCCCTCCTGAATCTGAGCAGAAACAGAGCCGCAGTTTTCAATGCCGCTTACCGCCTGCGCAAGAGCATCGAGCTTTGCTGTTGAGCTTGACAGACCCAGCTCCGTAAGCTTTGTACGAATGGAGTTTCTCGCATTCTGAAGCCTTAAAATTTCATTTGATGTACTCAATATGAACCTCCTTAAATGGTTTCGAGAAGTACGTTTATATTGCCTATTTCGGTATAGACCGCCGCAGAAGTGATGGGCAGAGTATTGTTTTCCTCAGCCGCATCGGCGGTGTTTACTGACAGAACTCCGTCCTTTATGGTCAGAGTCTCGTCAGGGATAAAAGCAGTTATTGCGGTGCCGCTGTCAGGAAATCCTGCCGCTGCCTCAAGAGCGGCTATACGGCAAAGAAGCTGAGAATAGATATCGGGGGTAGGATCGGAAACGGCTGTATCCTCAGTGATCGCACCCTTTCTGACGCTATAGCGCACAACATCAGAGGTGCGGACCTTTTCGCCGCCGATACCCATCACCCCGAAATAAAATGCTCCTGCATCTGCCAGCACCTCACGGGGAACAAAGCAGGAATCATTGTCCATCAGAACATGATAAACAGTGTTTTCCGAGCGGTAGAAAACAGCAGTTTTTTCAAAGCCGTCCCAATGGGAAGAAAAATCGACGTTCAGCAGGGTGCTTTCAATTCCGCCGCTTGAGAGAATCGGTGCAGCGGCAATATGAAGGGACTGATCGCTGCACACTGCGGATATAATGGTATTGTTCATTCTTCTCTCCTTTTTGAAAAGATATATCCACAGAACCCTGAGGCAGAGAGCGGTAAGCCTTCAGTGTCCGGTGGATAAATAAATAATAGAACATATGTTTGTTAAAATCAAGTGGTTTATAGATAAATTTACAAAAAATTGATATTTAAAGTACGTTTAAAAGGAGTATCCTTGCGGATACTCCTTTTAAAATCAATAATTATATTTCTTCCTTTTGCAGAAAATAAACAACACACTGAGTACAACGGCCATAAATTCAGCAACGATAATTGAAATCCATACTCCGTCAATGCCCCACAGACGGGGAAGAAGAAGGACTGCGGCGATCTGGAATACCATTGTACGCAGAAAGGAAATCAGCGCAGAAGTAAGTCCGTCGTTGAGTGCGGTGAAAAATCCTGATGAGAAAATAGCGAACCCCATAAAAAGGAAAGACAGACCGAAAATGCGGAATCCGGAAACCGTAAGATTCATAAGCTCTTTATCGTAGCTGACAAAAATATCAGACAGGGGTACAGCCAAAAACTCCGCTGCGACCACCATACAGACACCGAAAATTCCGATGATAACAAGGCTTTTTCTCAGCAGACTTTTAAGCTCGGTGTGATTTTTGGCTCCATGATGAAACCCGATTACAGGAGCAGTGCCGATGGAATAGCCAATAAAAGCGGCAGAAAAAATCATGCTTACATACATCATTACACCGTAGGCGGCAATGCCGTTTTCACCTGCATATTCAATAAGCTGAATATTGTAAAGCATACCCACAAGGCTCATGGATACGTTGCTCATAAATTCCGAAGAGCCGTTTGTACAGGCTTTGAGTATTGCCTTTCCGTCAAAATTTGCTTTGCCAAGGCGTAGAAGACTTCTGTTTTTTCTGAAAAAATAGAAAAGAGGAACAACACCGCCGACCATCTGGCTTAATGCCGTTGCTGCTGCAGCACCCATAAGCTTGTATTCCTGAGGTAGAAGGATAACCAGTACCGCATCCAGCACCATATTGGTTACACCTGATGAAACGGTGACTATAAGTCCGAGAGTAGGCTTTTCGGCTGTTACAAAAAAGCTCTGAAACATCATCTGCAGAATAAAAAAGGGTAAAGAGCAGAGGATGATTCTGGCATATATGACACAGTTTTCAAGAAGCGCACCTTCAGCACCGAGCAGAGCTGAGATGGGGCGGATGAATAGGATACCGAGAATAGAAAAAATAACTCCGAGCACGAAAGCAAAATACACAAACAGTGAGAAAAGCCTGTTTGCTTTTTCTTTATTGCCCTCCCCGCAGGTAAATGCAACAAGAGCACTGCCGCCGGTGCCGAACATGAAGCCCACGGTCGAAAGAATCATAAGAAAGGGCATTATAAGGTTTACGGCAGCAAAGGGAGTTTTGCCGGCAAAATTTGATACAAAGAATCCGTCAACAACGCCGTAGATGGACGTAAAAATCATCATGGCAATAGAGGGGAGAGTAAATCTGACAAGTCGGCTGTATGTAAAGTGGTCTGAAAGCTGAATACGCATTATATCCTCCGTTTATGGATAATCTGAATTGAAACGCACACCATGAAAGTATAGAGTGAAATACTGAATAAGTCAACATTTTTGAGCATATTCAAAGGGGCACTGCATTGGCAGTGCCCCTTTGAATTTACTTTCTTAAAATTCTCATGGAGTTGAGCACGGCAATAAGTGCAACGCCCACATCACCGAAAACCGCTTCCCACATTCCCGCAATACCCATTGCACCGAGAACAAGGAAGATTCCTTTAATACCGAGAGCAATAATTATATTCTGTATTACAATACGTTTTGTGGATCTGGCAATATTTATGGCTTCGACTATCCTTGAAGGCTCATCGGTCATAAGTACAACGTCAGCAGCCTCGATAGCGGCGTCGGAGCCAAGACCGCCCATGGCGATGCCCACATCAGCACGGGCAAGTACGGGAGCATCGTTTATACCGTCGCCCACAAAAGCAAGCTTGCTGCCCGAAGGCTTTGCGTTGTCAAGCTTTTCAAGCTTCTCAACCTTTTCATGGGGGAGAAGCTCTGCGTAATACTCATCAAGCTTAAGACGTGAAGCAACGGATTTTCCTATGCTGTCGCTGTCACCGGTGAGCATGACGGTTTTGTCTATGCCCATGGCTTTAAGGTCAGAAATTGCCTTTTCGCTGTCCTGCTTTATCTCGTCAGCAATAAGAATACAGCCTGCGTAAACATTGTCGTATGAAACATAGACCTTTGTGCCGGCACCTTCGCATGGGGTGTAGGCGATGCCGTTCTTTTCCATAAGCTTGCCGCTGCCTGCAAGAATGGGACTGCCGTTGTAAAGCACGGAAATACCGTAGCCTGAAATCTCCTGATAATCCTTAAGCTGAGATTTATCAGCATCGTCGCCGAAGGATGCGAGTATGGACTTTGCAATGGGGTGATTTGAAAAGCTTTCAGCCATTGCAGCATAACGGAGAGTCTGATCTTCTGAAAAACCATCGGCAGGAATTATCTCGGTAACGGTGAAAACACCCTTTGTGAGAGTGCCTGTCTTGTCAAATACAACAGTGCTTACCTTGTTGAGAGCTTCAAGATAGTTGCTTCCCTTGATAAGCACTCCATGCCTTGAGGCTGCGCCAATGCCGCCGAAAAATGCAAGAGGAATGGAAATAACAAGAGCACAGGGACAGGAGATAACAAGAAAAACACAGCCTCTGTGAATCCAGTCAGCCCACTGACCGCCGAAGAAAAGAGGAGGAAGGATGGCTAAAAGTGCAGCAAAGATAACAACTGCGGGGGTGTAGTAACGTGCAAAGGAGGTTATGAAATTCTCTGTAGGAGCCTTGCGTGCGGAAGCATTTTCCACAAGGTCGATTATTTTTGCAGCAGTGGAATCTCCGAAGGACTTTGTGACACGGATAGAGATAACGCCGCTGCGGTTGATGCAGCCTGAAAGAGCCTCGTCACCGGGACGCACATCTCTCGGCAGAGATTCACCCGTAAGTGCCTTTGTGTCCAGGGAGGACTCACCCTCGGTGATGATTCCGTCAAGGGGGATTTTTTCGCCGGGTTTTACAATAATGGTTTCTCCCACAGAAACGGTTTCGGGTGAAACAGTTTCTTCAATGCCGTTTCTGACAACGCAGGCGCTGTCGGGACGGATATCCATAAGGTCAGAGATAGAACGTCTGGAGCGTCTGACAGCTAGACCCTGGAAAAATTCACCCACCTGATAGAAAAGCATAACAGCCACAGCCTCGGGATACTCACCGATTGCAAATGCGCCTGCGGTGGAGATGGTCATGAGGAAATTCTCGTCAAAGATTCGTCCTCTGAGAATATTTTTGAACGCCTTAAGAAGAACATCAAAGCCGAGAATAAGATAAGCGGCGATTAAAATTGCAAGACCTGTATAGGAAGGCAGAGGCAGCACACGGGGAAGAATAAGCCCTGCGGCATAAAGCAGAGCACCTGCACCGAAACGGATAAGGGTGGGAAGAATGCTGTCTTCCGTCTTTTCCTTTTTTACAGAAACAGACGTGGTATGCTCAAGGACTTCCACATCAGGCTCGTGATCGTGAACGATGTCTGAGATCATTTCAAGGAGAAATTCAGGAGAAACCTTGCTGTACTCAACGGAAAGAGTCTGGTTCATCAGATTTACCTGAGCATCGGAAATACAATCAAGAGTGTTCAGCTCAAGTTCGATCTTTGCCGCACAGTTGGGACAGTCAAGGCCTTTGAGAACAAACACCTTTGAGGTGTTTTCCGAAAGCTCGGTGATATCGGCACGGTGACCATAGCTTTTGATTGTCTTGCTGATGATATATCCGATGGTATCTTCAATGGAGGGATCGATATCAAGGGTGAGAGTCTGATTAACAAGGTTATATACGGAAGAATTTACTCCCTCCGCATTTCCGATATCCTTTTCGATTCCTGCGGAGCAGTGAGGGCAGTCAAGTCCTTTGAGAAGATATTTCTTTATCATGATGTTGCCTCCATAGCGTTTATTAGTTGAGCAATTATTCAACTAATAAAGCAAAAAATAAAATTTATTCGTGCAGATGTTCAAAACCCATTTCCATGATTTCCTTTACATGGTCGTCAGCCGGAGAATAGAAGATAATCTGAGCCTCACGTCTGGATTTTACAAGATTTGAAAGCTTGAGAGCCTTGAGCTGGTGGGAAACAGCGGACTTGGTGACGCCGAGAAGAACAGCAAGGTCGCATACGCACATTTCGTTCTGTTCAAGAGCATGAAGAATCTTCACTCTTGTAGGGTCGCCGAAAAGCTTGAAAAGCATGGCAAGCTGAGCATAATCGTCGTCGGAACACATCTTTCTGCGAGTATCGTTGAGTACATCCTCGTGTATTACATCGCAGTCGCAGGAGAAGTTTTTTTCGCTCATGTCAGCACCTCCGTTCAAGTAGTTGAGCAACTGTTCAACTAATACTATCACGTGTTCAAGAATATGTCAACAGTTTTTGGGAAATTAATTTCTGTCAAGAAAAACCTGCAGAAAGGCAAAGGTGTGCGGTGTTCTCTTGCCCTGTCATCGTAAGCGATGACAGGGCAAGAACAGTTTCGGGTGTATATCGGGGTATCAGGGACGTAGATTCTGCATTGTGTAAAATTTCAATTTAAAAAAATAAAAGCCAATAAAAAGTCCCCCTCTGACGAGGGGGATGCCGACGGAGTCGGCAGGGGGAGAGATAAGACACGGGTCATTTATAATGGGTAATTATCAAAAAAAGATCGGGATTTTCAGATAAAATAAAAAAACCCTTCCAAAAGGAAGGGTTTTTAAAATCATAAAATCAATTATGCAAGTGCACCTGCGATTGCGCCAACAGCAGCAATAGCAACGATAACTGCAATTACCATGATAGCGGTAACGATGATGCCGATAACCATACCAGCGGTAGAAAGACCTCTATTGCTCTTCTTGCGGCCGATAGCACCGGTGATTATACCGACGATACCGAGGATAAGACCGATAACGGGAGCAGCAAGACCGTCAACGAAAGAAACGATGATAACTGCAAGAATGCTTGCTACGAGAGAAACTATACCTAATGCGGGGGATTTCTTTGCTTCCATGAGAAATATCTCCTTTCAGATTTCATCTAAAGAGATTATGAGGTCCATCCACACAAATCTCTTTGACATACTGTAATTAATTAAGAAAAATTAATTACACGCACATAATATCACGAATCATGTGCGATTGCAATACTTTAACAGAAAAAAACGAAAATTTTTTTAAAAATCATGCGTATTCAATAATATCGATGTCGTCAAAGTCATCATAATAATAGGAATAGTCCTCGTAATCCTCCATTATATCAACGCAGGTATCGATCGATTCAGCCATTACGAAGGTATAATATGAGCCGATGATAATGGCGATGATGCTGAGCACAAGACCGGTTATGGACATACCCGAGCGTCTTCTCTTAAGGCTGACTATGGAGAAAATCAGACCGATAATTCCGCAGACAATACCTACTATTGAGAAGATAACAGTGATAGAAAGGACAATGGAAACGATGCCGAGAATCATACCCGCAACAGCAGAGCCTTTCTTTACTCTGGGGGGACTCTGTACATAGGCAGGCTGGGTGGGGTACATATTCACACGCTGACCGTTGGTCGCAGTAAACTGACCCTGATATGTCGGCTGCTGCACGGGCTGTGCAGGAATTACGGGCTGAGTGGGAAATACCTGCTGCACGGGAGGCTGATAAGCCGAGGGTGTGGGTGCTGTAGGCATGGTGACCTGGGGAGGAGTATAGACAGAAGCAGGCTGCTCAGTCTGTACGGGTGAGGAGAAAACAGGAGCAGAAGTCAGTACAGGTGCAGTAAGTGTACCGTCTGTAAGTACGCTTTCCGTGGTTACTTTTTCTTCTGTAAGTACACCGCCCACAGTAAGAGTTTCTTCTGAAGCAGCACTTTCCTCAATAATAACGGGCTCTGCAGCAGAAATTTCCTCTGTTACAACGGTTTCTTCGTTGACAACGGGCTCTGTGATTGTGCTTTCCTCAGGAATGAAGCTGTTATCCATAATTATCCCCTTTCCTTATATAATATAAAGACTATCTGTAGTAAATATCGCTTGATGACATCTCCTGCATCATTCTGTTGAATTCTTCCATGAGCTGTGCAAACTGCTCACGTCCTGCGGGAGTCAGGATATAGTAGGCCAGTGTAGCGACCCAGAGAAGTGTCATGAGAATGCAGGCGGTAAGACCGATTTTTGCGGTAACATCGGACTTGTTGCGCTTGTATGCGCCTGCTGAGAGAATGATACCGACTATGGATGCGATGCCGTAGGTGCAGAAGCCTGCAAGGGAGAGGAAGATTGAAATAATACCCCTGGGGCTTGAAGTTCTTACAGCGGGAGAGTTGTTTTCGTCAACACCGGGAGCCCAGCCTGTGGGGGGATTGGGATCGGGATTTGCGTCTGCAGGCGGTTCTGTTGTGAGAATAATAGGCTCTGCAGCGGTGTTTTCGCTGACAATGGGCTCAGCATTGAGAGTATCCTCTTCCTTGGGCTCAAAGCCGGGAGCCCAGCCTGTGGGGGGATTGGGATCGGGTTCGTTGGTTTCGTACTCGTTGAAATTCTTATATTCATCAGACATAATTCATAACCTCCTGATATTATATTACCACCCCATAGGGGTCAAAATCAATAGGACTGTGAAAAAGACTACTGCTCAAGAGTGCCTTTCCATTCACCCCAGACCTCGGGCATTATACATTCCTTAGACATACGAAGGGATGAAAAATCAAAGGTTTCACCCGGACGCACACGGCGTGCAACAAGAACAGTGCGGAAATTATCGTACTCATAGGAGCAGGTGGACATGGTAATGATGTTGTCCTCTGCGGTGACATCGACAATATCTGTGGTGTCGTAAACGGAGCGTGCACGGATATCGGATACATACTGCATGAAATCCTCATCGTCCTCAAAGCTGCTCTTCATGAAGTTGAAGGTAGGCATTCCGTTTTCGCCGCCGTAGGCATCAATCTTCATCATTGCAAATATAACCCAGTCGTTTTCCTCATAGAGAGAGTCAAAGCCCACTATGTGATTTTCTCTGAGAAATTCGATATCGTCATACTTTACCAGATTTGCAAACATGACGCCGCTCTTCATATGGTGACCGTGAATTACAACATTGCGTGAAGTAGTGTCACGGGTGAGCACAGAGAGAAAATCAAGGAAAATGGCACCGTTGCGGTTTTCGTCACCTTTATAGTCGTGGGTGAGGAAATAATCGTTGTCATAGCCCTGGACAACAGGATAGTCGATAATGGTGCCGGGTACGGTAATCCAGCCAACCATATCGGGGTATTTTTCAAGGAGAGTGGAGTAGGAGAGAAGCACTCCGCTGCTGTCCCTGAGAGGCTCGGTGTTTTCGGGTACCACATCTGTATGTGAAACTGTGTCGGAATATGAAACAACCTGCTGTCTGCCGACATTTCCCGAGCATCCGCAGAGTGGCAGAAGAATCAGAATCAAAAGAGCAGATGCAATTATTCTTTTCATTCCCCTGCACCTCTTTTTTCATCAATATTTTTATACACACGTTTTGTAATCTCGCCGCAGACGGAATATATTCCGTCCTTGTCCTTG
This sequence comes from Acutalibacteraceae bacterium, assembly GCA_045604155.1. Taxonomy (GTDB): domain Bacteria; phylum Bacillota; class Clostridia; order Oscillospirales; family Acutalibacteraceae; genus JAISGQ01. The sequence continues at coordinate 63,213 of JAZUNN010000060.1, read as the reverse complement.
GAAAGTCCCATGCCCGTTGTGACAATTACAACACCGTCCATTGTTTCGGGGTCATAGCTTGTAAGAGCAATGGTGCCGTAGGCATTTCCTGTGTGGTAATAGAGATTGCGGTTGTAAAGCTGACGCTTTCTGAGAATAAGGCACTGAGTGAATTCGCTTTCGGAATCGTCAATTTCAAAATATCCCTTTTCCATTTCCGCAACGGATTCGGGAGAGAGAATGGCAGTGCCTTCATAAGTGCCGTCATTCATGAGCATGAGCATGATTTTTGCATAATCCTCAGCGCTTATATGTACATTTCCTGCAAATAGAGGACAGTTATCACCCACAAGGTCAGAAAAAGAAGTTTCATCATCCTTTTTTGTCCTTGACTTCTTTCCGTTTTCAAAATAAAGCACTGCAGCGGGTGAGCCTTCAGGAAGGTCAGCGAGGGAATAGGCGGCTTCGATGGACATTGGCTCAAAGAGCTTTTCAATGGCGTAGTCATTGAGATTTTTTTCTGCTGCAGCCTCCATTGTACAGCCGCCGACGCCTATGGCGAAATTGTTGTAGTACCATGCATTGGCTGTATTGGGCTTTTTCTTGCCAAAAAGGCTGCTGCCTGCAATCTGCTTTTCAAGCTTCTCACGGCCGGGATAGTCGCTGACGCTTGAAATTGAAGAAGTGTGAGTGAGAATGCTTCGCATGGTTATCTTTTCGTCGGGATAACGGGAGTTTGCAAGCTTTTCATTACCCCAGTATTTTCCGATATTCTCATCGATATCGATAATTCCTTCCTCGTCCATCTTCATTGCACAGATACCGAGGATAACCTTTGTAAGAGAAGCCACACGGATTTTTGTGTCGTTTGTCATGGCTATGCCCTGCTTTTTGTCTGCAAGACCGTAGGAATAGACCCCTTTTATCTCGCCGCTCTCGATAATGGCAATCTGAGCACCGACGGGGGTGTACTTATCCATAACGGCATAAAAATCCAGCTCCGAGCGGTCGCTGCTCACATCTGCGGCCGCAGAGCTTACATATCCCTTATTTCCATCGGAAACAACGGAATAATACAGAGAATCGGTGCAGGAAACTGCGCTGACGGCAAAAATTGCACCGTTGGGAAGTATGGAAACGGACTCACTGTCCTGAGAGGGTGAGAGCCGAAGCTTTGTGCTGTCACCGCTGCGAATCCAGAGGCTTTCCGCAGGGATAAGGTCGCTTTCTGAAGGGACTTTGTTCACACGAAGGGCATCGGTAGCCGATATATATCCGTCAGAGCAAACGTAAACATCGCCGCTGTCATAGGCATAGGTGCCGAAATAGGGTGAAACAGTGCCGTAAAGAGAAGAATCCTCGGCTGTAATAAGAATGTGTGTGGCAGAATCCTTTTCTGTAAGAGGTGTGGCAGAGAAGAAATCAGAGCCGCTTACAGAATTCAGAAGAGCTATTTCCTGCTCGCAGGCGCACATGACTGCAATAAACAGCAGACAAAGCAGCGGTATAATAATTTTTCTCATAATAATCCCCTTGTCACTCAGTTTCTGCCTGCGGCTGCAGCGGCTTCTTTCTCAGCCTGCTTTTCAGCTTCCTTCTGCTTCTGATATTCTTCATATTCCTCGGTAGTCATGAAATGGTCATAGGGAGCTTTCTCCTCGTCAACATAATCAGAGGGCATAATATCTTCAGTGACTATATCAGGATGGAGAATATGGGCAAGACGCCAAACAACCTCTATCATGTCATAGCCCTGGACATCAAGAAGCTTTACATCAAAGCTGTAGAGCTGCTGGGTCTGCATTGCAGTGGTTTCAAGAAGCTCACGCTCGGCGTACATTGAAGAATGGGCAGAGGGAGGACATATAAGGACTTCCGGGTCGGCGTCCCTGATATCATCAAGGCCGAAGTCGTTGCGTGCGCCGTCTGTGGCACCGTTAAGACCGCCTGCCATCTGAATGAGCATTTCTGTGAGAGTGTCACCGGTGGCACACTGGGTTACTGCATCGTTGAGGACGATGCAGACGTAAACCTCTTCCTCCTCGTAAACAAGCCTTGCAATATCGTCAAGCTTCATGAGAATTTCGTTTACAGTGTGATTGCCTTTTTCCCGTCCCGCCACATTGCCGCCGAAAATGCTTCCGATATCCTCGTAAAGATTGATGAGAGTGCTTCGGCTGGTAGCTTTTTCGAGGATTATGATATCCGTCTGAGAAAGCTCAAAAAGAGCTTCGGAAGGTGTGGTGGAATCGGTGATTATAAGGTCAGGCTCAAGAGAAAGAACAGCACTGACCGACGGACTTGCGGCAGTGCCGCAGGCAGTCAGTGACTGAACCTGATAGTAATCGCAGTCGTAGGCACGTCCCACGAGCTGGGAAGAGTATCCTATTATGCAGGCAAGCTCAATGGCGTTGTTTGAAAGACATACAACACGCATGGGAGCCTGCTCAAGAGTAACATCGCCTATCTGCACAGGCCAGTTATCACGGCTTTTCGTTTCTGAGTCTTTTCCGCAGGCGGAAAGGACAAGACATCCCATAGCCACAACAGCGGCAAGAAAAAGAGAAAATAATCTGCGGCTCATTGCCACAGCCCCTTTCATATCCATGTTTATCATTATCGGTTACTATTATAATGTAATTCTTCTTTCAGGTCAATGACAGGTATGTTAATTTGCGCAAACCTTCGGTTATATTGACTTGAAAACGAGTTTTTGGTATAATGTATTCGGAGAATTATATCTTTTAAGGAAGTCTTGCATATGAAAATCAGAAGAAAAATAACGGCGCTTATTGCCACGGTCCTTGCGCTGGTACTTCTGTGTCCGAGCGTATCAGCGGCACTTTCTCCTTCTGCATCGGGCAGCAAGGTCAAAGCTATGCAGCAGAAGCTCATATCCCTCGGATATATGACGTCCTCTGCAGGAGGCACATATAATACAGCAACAAAAAATGCAGTTGAAATCTTTGAAAATGCAAACGGCCTTACATCAGACGGCATAGCTGACGATACAATGCTCAGCAGCCTTGATCGCCTTTATAACGGTGCGGGCAAAATAACCGTAACGGGCACCAATGTAAATGTGCGCAGCAATGCAGGCACAAAATATTCAAGGATCGGCACTGCGAAAAAAGGCGCATCCTATGTGGTACTGGGCACAAAGAAGGTTTCGGGCGTAACATGGTACAACTTCATGTACGGCACGAAAAGAGCATGGATAGTTGGCACCTATGTAAAATACACCTCACCTGCTTCTTATGTAAAAACGGGAAAAACTGCAGCAATAACAGGCTCAACCGTAAATGTGCGCAGCGGTGCAGGCACAAAATATTCAAAGGTGACATCCCTTAAAAAGGGTGCTGTTATTGTTGTTTCCGGCTCAAAGTCCGTGTCTGGCAAAACATGGTACAGTTATGTGTCAGACGGCAGGACTCTCTGGGTGATCGGAACTTATGCAAGCGCAAAATCCTGCCTTGTACTCAGCGAAGGAAGCGGAAATACCACCCATTCCACAACTACTGCAACAACTACATCCACGAAACCGACCACGGCATCAACCACAGCTGCACCTCAGGCAAAGGAAGGCACAACAACCGCATCCTATCTCAATGCAAGAAAAGGCGCAGGCTCCTCCTATGGGGTTGTAAAATCCCTGCCTAAAGGCACGGTTATCGAGATAACAGGCTCAAAGACCGTATCGGGTCAGGTGTGGTACAGCTTTACTGACAGCGGAAGAACTCTCTGGGTCAGCGGTCAGTATGTGAAAGTGACCACAACTGCAGCAACCACCACTACAACTACCACAACAACTACGACATCTTCAACAAGACCCACCGCAGCAGACACGGAAAACTACATTTTCGGCACTGTTGATGTAAATACAAATCTCAATGTCCGTGTCGGTGCAGGCTCAGGCTATGCAAAACTCGGAACACTTGCAAAGGACGAGCAGATAGTTATCTGCAAGGGTGCGGATAAAAACGGCTGGTACAGGATAATCTACGGAAATGAACTTGGCTGGGTGTCTTCTGATTATGTTGATACTGTTGACAGAAACAGCCTGAAGATAAAGACCGAAAACAATGTGTTGGCAAGAGCCGAAGCGATTCTTGCAGACATGACAACAGAAGAAAAGGTCGGTCAGCTTCTCCTTCTTGAATGTGATGATTTCACAAAGGAAGAATTTACCGAAATTCTATCCCGATGCAAAGCAGGCGGAGTTGTTCTTTATGGCGGTGATGTCATAGATAAAACCCCCGAAGAGGTAAAGGCTCTGGTTGCAGATTATCAGAATGCCTCCGACGGAAAAATGCTTATAGGCATAGACGAAGAAGGCGGTACGGTTGTAAGACTCAGCAGCCAGCCTCAGCTTCGCTCAACAGCTTTCAGGTCACCTCAGGAGCTTTACAATCTCGGCGGACTTGACCTTATAAAAGCGGATACAATCAATAAGTGCAGCTTCCTTCGAGGCTACGGAGTCAATCTAAACTTTGCACCCGTTGCAGACGTCACAACATCCTCCGACGGCTATATGTACAAACGTGCCTTCGGCGGAAATGCAAAGGAAACAGGTGAATATGTAACAGCGGTTGTTTCTTCCATGAATGAATCGGGCGTTGCTTCTTCCATGAAGCACTTCCCCGGCTACGGCAACAGCACTGCCGATACTCACGAGGGACTTGACCACAACACAAAGACCCTCGAAGACCTTATGGCAAATGACTTTGTACCCTTCAGAGAGGGTATAAAAGCAGGTGCAGATTCCATTATGATGACCCACACGGTAATCGAAGCTGTGGACGATAAAAATCCCGCTTCTCTGTCTGTCAGCTGTACTGACCTTGTCAGAGAGGAGCTTGGCTTTGAAGGGGTTATCGTATCCGATGCCCTTGATATGGGTGCAATAAAGGAATTCTGCGGAGATACAGAGCCCAGCGTGCTGGCTGTGCTTGGCGGCTGTGACCTTCTCTGCACACCTGATGACCCCGTTGCAGCATACAACAATCTTCTTGCTGCCGTAGAAAACGGAACAATAACCGAAAAACGACTTGATGAGTCGGTAAAGAGAATCCTTGTAATGAAGATCGAAATGGGTCTTTACAGCTGATATATATAAAGGATAGGAATGATAGGAATGAAGCAAAGAAAAATAGTTGCTCTGATTGCCATGCTCCTTGCGGTGGTCATGTGTGCATCAAGTGTGTCTGCGGCTCTGACTCCCGGTCAGAGCGGAAGCGCAGTAAAGACAATGCAGCAGAAGCTGATCGCCCTGGGCTATATGACGAGCTCTGCAGGCGGCAGCTACAATACAGCAACAAAGACAGCGGTAAAGACCTTTGAAAGCATGAATGGTCTTACTGCGGACGGCACAGCGGACGATGCAATGCTTGCCCGTCTTGAAAGTGTGTACAACGGCGCTGCAAAGATAACCGTAACAGGCTCCACCGTCAATGTCCGCAGCGGCGCAGGCACAAAGTATTCAAAGCTGGGTGCGGTAAGGAAGAACGCATCATATGTTGTGCGATCTTCAAAAAAGGTGTCGGGTGTTACATGGTATAACTTCATGTACGGCACAAAAAGCGGATGGATATGCGGAAGCTATGTAAAATACACCGCCGCATCCTCTGCGGTAACAACAAAAAAGACCGCAACAATAACCGCATCCACACTTAATGTGCGCAGCGGTGCGGGCACAAAATATTCAAAGGTCACCACCCTCAAAAAGAATGCAGTAGTCAATATTACAGGCTCAAAGTCTGTATCGGGCACAACCTGGTACAGCTACGTATCGGGTGGGAGGACTCTGTGGTTTTCGGGCAGCTATGCAAAGATAAAGACCTATATCGCATATAACGAAACTTCAGCTCCCACAACCACCACTACTACAACGACTGCGACCACCACCACAACCGCAGCGTCGTCAGTGAACAGCTCCGTTTTCACCCATTCCTCAGCCTACATGGGCAGCGAATACTATACAGCGCTCTGCAATGTAAGCAAAACGGGAAATCTGCGCAGTGACATTACTGCCATAGCTCTTTCGCAGCTGGGCTATCACGAAGGCGACAGCACATCTGATGTAAGCGGTAACTCCACAGGTCTCGGAAACTATACGGAATATGGAATTAATTTCGGCACTCCCGGTGATGCATGGTGTTCCATGTTCATATGGTGGTGCGCACGTCAGGCAGGCGTAAATGAAACAATAATCCCCAAAACCGAATGGGCAAAGGTGCTCACCTATGGACTGAGATACGCTGAATACAGTCAGGGTATTACTCTTCAGAAAGGTGACCTGCTCTTTATTGAAAACACGGCAGACAGCTATGAGGATCACATTGCCCTTGTTGTTGAAGTAAGCGATTCCTCTGTAACTACGGTAGAGGGAAATACATCAAACAGAGTATCAACACGCACATATACCCTTTCAGACGGAAAATCCACATCGGATGATGCAAGGATAATATATGTTGCATATCCCGATTATGAGGGAACAAATACACAGAAGAGCAGCTATGAAACAGCATTTATAGTGCTGTCAGGCAGCACCGCATACTATGCTTCTCCCGAGGGAGAGGAAAAAGGAACTCTTGATGCAGGCGAATATCTGCTGCTTAACGAGAGCGAAATTAACGGTACAGAGTGGTACAGAGTGGCATCGGGCATGAATGCTTACTGGATAAAGAGCGGTGAAACGATATCAAAGGAAAACCTTAACCGACAGCCCATAACCTCCTATGACACCACTGCAACTACCACAACTACCACAACTACCACAACGACAACCACAACAACCACAACAACTACTACAACGACAACCACAACCACAACAACTTCCGCAGAATCCGATCTGATAGAAACAAAGGTGCAGTTTGCAACAGTAAATGCAAGCAGCCTTAACCTCAGAAAGGGTGCAGGAACATCCTATGCAAAGGTTGCAGCGGCAAAGAAGGGCACAAAGTGCGTAGTTCTTGGCTCAAAGACAGTGTCAGGTGCAAAGTGGTATCAGATACTTTACAACGGAAAGGCTGTCTGGGGTCACGGCAGCTACCTGAAAATAAGCGAAGTGGTTTCCAAGGTAAAGCCTGTTTCGGTGGACTCATACAAAACCGATAAGCCTCAGCATATCAGCAGGACAGCAGTTATAAACAATGACGCAGCTATTCTCTATTCCCAGCCGGGAACATCGAACACACCGCTTGTTGTGCTGAAATCGGGCGTGACCTACCAGGTCTACGGAGATAAGGGTGACGGCGGCACCACATGGTACAGACTCAATGTAGGCGGCATCGAAGGTTATATTTCCCGCCACAGTGTGACTATAACAAACTATTATGAACCCGTTCCCGACCGTGATTTCACAAGTAAGACACCTGTAATCTATCTCTCGCCCTCAAAGCAGGGAGCAAATCCCTACATTATAGGAAATACAAGTGAAAAGGCCGAAATGGAAGCACTTGGCGACATTATATATGAAAAACTGCAGGCATACGACTGCGTGGTCTATCTTGCGCCCAAAACAATGTCACTGTACGACCGTGTACAGCAGGCATACAGCCTCGACACCGATATCTACATTGCAATTCACTCAAATGCAACAGGCGATTCCTCTGTAAGCTACGGCCCCAGTGCATATTACTTCCCCGGCTGTGCACAGAGCAAGCTTTACGCCCAGAGCATAGTAAACAGCCTCAATAAGGTTGTTCCCCTCGGCTCAAACCTCAAGGCTCAGGTAATAAACGGCATGAATCTTGCAGGCGGCTTCGGCTATGCCGAGGTAAGAGACCCGGGTAATCTGGGAATGATCGGCGTACTTGTAGAAACCGATTTCCACGACTACAAACCCACGGCACAGTGGCTTATCAACGAGAAGGAAACCTGCGCAGATGCATATGTTGAATCCCTTGTCAATGCCTTCGGACTTAAGCTTAAGCCTGTGCCTGAGGTCAGCAGCTCGAATATAGTAAGTGCATCAGATGCCGTCAGCGGCTCGGACGCAGCATGATAATTACAACCCACCGAAAGGTGGGTTGTTTTGCGTATTTCCGTATTGAATCCGATCCACCGCCGTAGGGGACGGTGCTGTGCAACGTCCCGTCCCTCGATTTTGCACCGATGTAAAAACGGACGACCAATGGTCGTCCCTGCGTCTTGTCCTCGATTTTGCACCGATTCAGCTCCTGCCGTATTTCACGGAATGGGCTCAGACTTACCGGACGGTGCGATGAGAGAACGCTTGCGTTCTCAACGCACCCTGCAATTCGGATTTTCGCAACCCTACCCACCGCAAGCGGTTATGAAACCGCCCGAAGAAAATACGTAAAGAAAGGGAGCCCTGAAACAGAGGGCTTTGCACATATGAATAAAAGCCCACCGTTTTCGGTGGGCTTTTAAAATCATAACCGCAAAGATTATTTATGCTTCCTGTCCTTATTTTTATCGGGGGCAACGGTCACCTTGCGCTCGCCGCCCTCACGGAGATTACGGACATTTTCCTTTGCTCTGTTTCTGGGGGAGAGATAGGTGTTCTTTTCCTTTTCTTCATCGGCACGCTTTGCATAGACATTCTTTTCAACGCCTCGCTTTTTGTCGATCTTATCACGGAGATCGTCAGTGCGCTCGTGAAGCAGTGCACGAAGGGATTTTGACTCGCTCTTTACACGTTCCCACCCACGTTTACAGGCATTCACAAGATCCTTGAAGGGATTATTGCCCGTGTTTTCAGTGCGTTCCTTGGCTGCGGTAAGAGCGGCGACCTCATCGGAAATGCCGAGGGCGTTGTCGTCACGCATAGCAAGAGGAAGCCTTTTTTCTTCTGCAATGGGCTTGCGTGTAAGGGTGAGAATACTGATTTCGGGAGCATTTCCGAAGCGGAAGAAATAGTCATTTCCAAGACCTCTTGTAACAAACAGCTTTTTGCCGTTCAGTTCATACTCGCCTGCAGTATATTTGGGGAAAATCTTTCTGTTGGGGCCGAAAACACCGCCTGCAAAGGGAATGCGCAGCAGACCGCCGTGCATATGACCGCAGAGAGTGAGGGTTGCACCCCATTTTGCATACAGCTCAAAGGGTGTGGGGTCGTGGGTGAGAAGGAGAACGGGAGCATCTGTGGGGCATTTGCCGAGCTTTTTCTCAATATCTCCGTCCTTGACTTCCTCAAAAGCCCAGCGCTTGATGTCCACATCCTCCTTTTTCTCAAGGAGTGGACAGAAGCCGTAAACATATATCTTCTGATCATCAAGAGCCATCTGTGCGCAGGTGTTGTTGAGAAGCACGGCGCCTGAAGCGTTTATCTCGTCAACAACATTCTTATGAACCTTACCGCCGCCAAGACGCAGGTCATGGTTGCCGGGTACGCAGATAAGAGGGATATCGTCGCCGAGAGAATCCATCAGATCGTAGAATGCGTCAACACTGTAGCTGTTGGAATCGCCCATATCTCCTGCAAAGAAGATGTAATCAGGCTCCTCCAGCTTGATTTTCTTGGCAAGAGCGGTGTTGTATTCACCGAACTCCATCTGATGCAGATCGCTTATCAGAGCGATCTTTATGCCGTCAAAGGCATCGGGCAGAGTTGGGATGACAATGTTCTTTCTGTTGACCTGAAGCACATATTTGCTTCGGGCAATTTCCATGAGGATCATTGCGGCGGCAAAAAGCAGCAGTGCAATGACTATTACAGTAATGACAAGACCACGTGAAACACTGTCGGGATTTGAAACTGCCGCCTGCACAGAGGATGACGTGGTATCAAGAAGTCCTTCAGGCAAGCCGTAAATCGGGTCGGTAGCGGAAACGGGAAGACTGTCGGTGGCAGACATATCTGAATTGGTCATGACAGAAAGAATCCATTTTGCAGAAAACACTGTGCCCTCACCCCTTTCTTTTAAAATTACACCAAATAATTATACTATAAGTATTTCAATTCGTCCATAGCAAAACATTATTTTCTGCAAAAAATGTGTCCTTCCCGAAGAGAAGGACACGGAAATTACTGAGTCTGAGCTTCTTTCTCAGCTTTTGCACGCTTGTTGTAGAAAATCGAAAAGATTACGCAGCAGGCAATCTCAGGCACAATGAATGGAAGGAAATACAGTGCAGTAAGATTCAGGGATGCAAGCCAGGGCATGGGCGAAGTGTTGCTGAGAGAAATTGCGTTGAAAATGAAGTAGGCAACAGCCGCAATGGTGGTCAGCGCCAGAAGGATATAGACAAGAGTCCTTGCAGTGCGCAGGTTATGTGATCTGGTCATAATACACCGCCTTATTTCAGTTTTGTTTCAGACTCAAATTCCCCATCTCCATCCGAATCAAAAAGGAGTGTGTCGGGTTCACCGTCCCCGTCGGTGTCGAGAAGAATGGTATCCGCAGCACCGTCGCCGTCAGAATCAATGTATGCGGCATCAAGAGTGCCGTCCCCGTCAAGGTCAACATAAACGGTGTCAATCTCACCGTCGCCGTCGGTGTCAAGCTCGATTGTATTCTGTCTGTTATCCTGTTCCACTCTTTTCACTCTCCCGGAAAATCTTTTATTGTCTGAAACTGTACAGTGATTATACCATTTGAAATGTGAATTTACAACATAATTTGTGTGTCCTTGCTATGAATTATTTCCCTGGTCAAATACATAGCTTTCCTGACGCAATGACTGAAGCCACCGCTCAAATTCCTCCGTTGTGGGGCGTTCACGGGACTCAAAGAAGGAAACGAACTTGAGGGAGTAGATGTCACACACCGTACTTGAGCCGGGCTCAGGGTCAAAGAGAATATAGTAGCTCTGCCCCACAGCGGTGAGATAGCCCTGTCTGAGCACAAGTCTGTCGATGCCGATAAGAAGCTCCGTGATGATATATGAGCCTATAAGACCTGACAGCATTTCCTGATAGTTTTCTGCGCTTACCTGAGATGAGGAGGAAGCAGCGATGTTTGTCTGCACAGGCGGATAATCTGAGATATTGATGTTCTGATAGGAAGGAGTCCTGCCGACTGAGCATCTGCCCGTGCTGCAGCCTCTGTAATTTGAATTATTGACTTTCATCTGACAAATCTCCTTTATGTATTGTAATATGAGGATGTGGGAGTGTAGAAGCAGTGATCGCCTATACGTGCGGCAAAAGCACCCACAGAGCTGGGGAAATTATTCGGGCAATTCGGCGAATAGGGATTGAAAAACCACAGAGAATCCCCCACAGCTGCAAGTCTGTTGCCTGCCAGAGCCCAGTCCGCAATGGCATAATGAATAGCCTCGGGACGCATATTGTAAATATTCTGAGCGTTGTATCTCCCGGAAAGGGTTTCCGTGGCACAGTTGAACTGACCCGGCTGAAAGATTATGGCACGGACATTTCCGCCTGCGCTGACCCTTGCATACTCTCCGCCCGATGCACGTACACGGGACATGACCACACTTGCAACGCCTCTCATTCCGCTGTCACCCTCACCGCCTGCTTCACACTGCACCAGCCGTGCAATAAGCTCACGGTCTGAATACGCCATTTTTCGCACCTCCTTACAACGTTATATGCAAAAAAATATAATATGTTCATAAATAAATTCTTGATTTAGAGGAAGAATATGTTATGATAATAGCATCAGCAGGATTATGCTGATATCAATACGATTTTCGGAGGTAAGAAAAATGCCCGAACTTAAAGGTACACGTACAGAAGCTAATCTCCTTGCTGCATTCGCAGGAGAATCCCAGGCAAGAAACAAATACACATATTATGCATCCAAGGCAAAGAAGGACGGCTATGTTCAGATAGCTGCAATCTTTGAGGAAACCGCAAACAACGAAAAAGAACACGCAAAGATCTGGTTCAAGCTGCTCCACGACGGCGCAGTACCCTCCACAACCGTAAACCTTGCAGATGCTGCTGCAGGCGAGAACTACGAGTGGACAGAGATGTATGCTGAATTTGCAAAGGTTGCAAAGGAAGAGGGTTTCGACCACATCGCTTATCTTTTCGAGGCTGTTGGCAAGATCGAGAAGGAGCATGAGGAGCGTTACCGCAAGCTTCTCGAGAATGTTGAAGGCGGACTTGTATTCTCCCGTGACGGCGATATGATCTGGCAGTGCAGCAACTGCGGACACATCCACGTAGGCAAGCAGGCTCCCAAGCTCTGCCCCGTATGTGCTCATCCCGAAGCATACTTCGAAATCAAGAAGGAAAACTATTAATAAAAGGTCAGTCCCACGGGCTTACTGTGCCCGTGGGACTTTTTGTATTGAGGTGATCCCCTGTGGACAAAGAAAAAAGACCCCTTACACGAGGGGACTGTATGCTTATAGCAATGGGGCTTCTGCTTGTCATCGCCATAATATATGCTGCATTCACATCAGGCGGCAGCATCAGATCAAGGCGTGAAGCAGGAGAAAAAATGTGGGCATACATAGACGAAAGATACCCGGACATAAACATAGAAAATCATGGCAGAGAGCCTGAGTATACGGATGCTCATTCCTACAGCCTTGTGGTGTCCGATGCAGACTGCAGGGACGTTTTCTTCTATGTTTCATATACAAATGGTAATATTACAGACGATTATTACTACAGGGTGGATAAAATGACCAACACCCTGATACGTCTTGAAGGGGAAATGGGGGATTATCTCTGTGATAAACTTGTTGTTTCAGGCTGCGATATAATAAGTGCGGAAATAACCTTTTCGCCCCGTGTCAGAAATGACATTCCCGACACCATATACCCGGGTGTGGAGCTTGACCCGAAGCACCCCATATTCCGTGGAAGCACCCTTACGATTGTGTGCAGAGCCGATAGGGATATGGAAAAAATAGGCGAAATAATAAAAAAGACTCATTATGTTGCCATGGAAAACGACCTGCACTGTGCTGAATACTGCGTCTACGGTCTGGAGGGCGAAAATGCCCGAAGCCTTGAGATAACCGGAATAACCCCGGAAATTGCAGAGAGTGAATCTCTGACAGAAATTCTCAGGGAAGCATCGAAAGGCACCCTGACGGTAAGCGGCACGGATATTTTTGTTGGAATATACTGATTGCGAAAGGAGTATGGGGAATGGAAGGAAAGAAAAAGAGAAAAGGATTACGGATTGTCATTGCACTGATAATTACGGTTGTGCTGGCAGGTGCAGGCGTGGGCGGATGGTGGATGCTGACCGAAGACAGCAGAGCTTACAAAAAGGCATCGGAGCTTCTTCGGGACAGAAATTACCTTGAAGCCTCAGTCATGTTTGAAGAACTTGGAGATTACAGCGACAGCGGAGAAATGCTGCTGAAATGTTATTATGAGCTTGGAAGAAACGCAGACAGAAAAGACGATTATGACGAAGCAATAGAATGGTATAATAAAGCAGGAGATTATTCCGATGCCTGCGAAAGGGCAGAGGAAAACCTGTATGACAAGGGTCATGCTGCATTTCTCGATGAGGAATACGACACCGCATTTACCTGCTTTGAAAGCCTTGAAAAGGGTGAAGAAGCCTATGGACACCGCCATTTTGTCACTCTTGAGGATGCTGACGAGTATCTTGAGCAGCAGCTGGAAGACCTCAATGAAGACATACGTTTTTACATAGGCGAAAAACTTGAAGGCGAGTCCTTTGATTTATTCGGCGGAGAAAACAGCATCGACGTGTATCAGACCGTAATAAATCGGATTCCCTATCATACAGGCACAGCCACATACGACCCGGAAACAAAGGAAGTATGGATTCTGGTGCTGACCTATTATCAGGGAGATGTTATCCTTGATGCATGGGAAAACGGCACAACAGAGGAGCTCAATGAAGAGCAGACCGCAGTGCTGGAGCTTGCACTGGAGCTTACGGAGCAGGCAAAAGCGGAAACCGACAGCGATATCGAAATGGAAATGTGGCTTCATGACTGGCTGTGCAGAAATATTGAATATGAAAGCCCCGATATGGATGTGAGCAATATTCTCCTTGCACGGCTCAGACAGCTTTCCTGCATAGGCGCAATGCTTGACGGCAAGGCAAACTGTCAGGGCTATACCGATGCATTCTATCTTCTGGGGAACATTGCCGGGCTTGACACAGGACGTGTATTCGGCGATGCCGAGGGCGGCCACGTATGGAATACGGTGCTTCTTGAGGGTGAACGGTATATTGTTGATGTCACCTTTGACGACAATAACGACAAATACGGCGGCTGGACATATACCCATTTCAATGCACCCTGGGATCCTAATCAGTATGTGATAGACGGCGGCGAGGAAACCGTACCCGATATTGCCCGTGAATTCAATAAGGATGTAAGCTGTTTCGGAATAAAAGGCGGCTGCTTCAGCGACAAAAAGAGCGCTGCAAAGGACATAATAAGGCAGCTGAAGGCAAATAAGAAGGGCTGGGCATACGTAGTAATTGAGAATACGGAGATAGAATGGGAAGAATTTGATAAGACCATTGATTCCGTGCGAGGCAGATTCGGCGACGGGAAAACATGGGTCATGTATGTTGAACACTACGCAGGAAATACCTATGTAAGCGTAAAGTTTGTGTGACCGATTCCAAACGGTGGGTATTGCCTCCCTCTGACGAGGGAGAGAAAAAAGCATCAGCTTTCATTCACAACTACCACTCCGAATTGTGATTGCATAATATATTCTGAACTTTTATCCGCCGGAATATCCGGCAGCTGCGTATACAGTATAATAAAAAGAGCTGAAACCGGGAAAGGCTTCAGCTCTTTTTATTATGCGTTGTCTGCATTCATTCTGCCTCTGAAAACAAGGGCTGCAAGCACCGTCATGACAACAGCGCAGGCAATAACCCAGATAAGGCTTACTGTAATATTTCCGCCTTTGGCGATGTTCACTGTGTGGTAGAAAGGAAGATTTGTGCATACATTGTAGAATGCAGTACCCTTCATATCTTCAAGAGGAAACCATACGCCTGCGGAAAGTGTGGCGATGTTTATAACAATGGAGCCAATACCGCCGACAGCCTTCTCATTGCAGAGAGAGCCGAAAAGCACGCCCATAGCGATATAGAAAATACCTGAGGGGATAAGCAGAAGCAGGGAGAAAAGAGTATTTATGCTCAGCTCATAACCGAAGAATACTGCAGCACCGTAACAGACTGCAGCCTGAGCGACGGTGAGAGGAATCATAGGCAGCATATAGCCGATGATAAAGTTGCCTGCGGTCATGGGTGAGGAGTAAAGTCTTGCAAGGAAAGAACTTCCTCTGTCCTGAGAAATAAGAAGTCCTACAAAGAGAGTGGTGAACGTGAAGCTGAAAACTGCAATGCCGGGAGTGAGATTGACTATGTTGAACATCTCAACGGGAGCATTGATGGACTTGTTGAGTATGGAGAGGAAAATAAGCATCATAATGGGAAATCCCAGACCCAAGACAATACTCAGAGGAGAGCGGAGCATTTCCTTTATATTTCTTTTTGCGAAAGTAAGAGTTCTCATATTCACACCTCCGATGCAAGGGCGACAAAGGCATCTTCAAAATTCTTTGCACCTGTCTTTTCAATAAGTTCAGCGGCAGTGCCGACGGCCTTGAGTTTTCCGTTCTGCATTACGGCAATTCTGTCGGAAAGCTCCTCAGCTTCCTCCATGTAGTGGGTGGTGAGTATTACCGTAACTTCACCGTGAAGGCTGCGGATAATACCCCACAGCTCACGTCTTGCAAGTACATCAAGTCCCAGAGTAGGCTCATCGAGGAAAAGTATTTCGGGATCGGAAATAAGAGCCATGGCAATGGAAAGGCGTCGCTGCATACCGCCCGAAAGGGTCTTTGCCTTGTTTCTGCGCACATCTTCAAGCTTGAAACGGCTTATAAGTGCATCAGCTTTTTTCTCTGCTTCCTTTTTGCCGATTCCGTAAATCTGAGCCATGAAAACCAGATTGTCAAAAACGGAAAGATTTCTTGCAACAGCTGTTTCCTGAGGGGATACATTTGTCTTTGCCTTTACCTTTTCGGGAGCGCTTACAATGCTGTCGCCCAGGAGAAAAGCATCGCCATCGGTGGGTCTGGAAAGGCACGAGAGCATTTTTATTGTGGTGGTCTTGCCCGCTCCGTTTACGCCGAGAAGGGAGAAAAGCTCACCCTTGTTCACTTCCAGATTCAGACCGTCAACAGCGGTCTTGTTT
Organism: Acutalibacteraceae bacterium; assembly: GCA_045604155.1. Lineage (GTDB taxonomy): Bacteria > Bacillota > Clostridia > Oscillospirales > Acutalibacteraceae > JAISGQ01. The sequence goes on along the minus strand of JAZUNN010000060.1, from coordinate 47,130 downwards.
TTATATCTCTTTGTGAGATTTTCTGTTTTAATTGCTGTCATTGTTATCCTCCAGACTTTTTACATATTCTTCCATTTTTTCGTTGATTGCACGGACATTGTTCTTAGCCAGATTGAACTGCACGATAAAGTTTACGATATAACCTGCAAGCACGCTCAGGCAGAGGGAAATATACCCCTCGATTCTGTCAGGCACCCAACATATCCGAGCGGTGATGAGGATACAGGGGAAGGTGATGAGAAACTGCAGCAGGGACTGGCGCAGAAAGCTCCAACGTGGCTTTTCGTAAACAAAAGAAGCCATTGAATAGGCGACACCCAGCAGACCTGTCAGCAGTGTCTGGACAACAACCGCAAGATTTTCCGAGCCGAACATCCTGACTGTTGCGGGAAGTACGGGGATGTAATCTCCCTTTATGCCGTTGACGCCGAGAGATATGCAGAATACTACAAAGGCACCCTGCAGCACACCGCAGGAAAAGCCAATGATAAACCGTAAAAACAGATGCTTGTTTTTCATAATAATCACCTCATATATCAAGCTGTTTTCTGATTATTGCCACATACCTCCGAGAGGCATATGTAAGTGTCCCGTTTTTCAGGGAAACGCATATGGTGCCCGTAAGAGAGGTATCCATGCGCCTTACCTGACGGAGATTTATGATTTCCGAATTTGAAATACGCATGAAAACACGGCTGTCAAGGATATTTTCAAGCTCGTAGATGCGGTTTTTCAGGGTGTAGGTGCCCTCGGCAGTTTCCGCAAAAACCTTCTTGTCGCCTGAATATATGCGGCAGATGTCCTTGGGGTCAAGGAAGAGTGCGCCGTTGTCATCGAAGGCGGTGACAGCATTGCTGCGGTCAGCAACCGGACTGTTTATCATTTCAACGATATCGGTTATTTCCTCGTCCACCTTTTCTGTGTGGATAACCACTTTTCGCTCCTCAATATCCCTTTCAATGGAGATTTCGATTTTCATTGTGTTTCACCTCATGGCTGTATTTTATCGCAGACAGAAACAGAATCAAAGCTTTTTGCGACGGTCGGTATTTTACGGAGGATAAACGGTATTGTGCCTGCGAGGTTTTGCCTGATTATTGCTTATGCATAATTATGAAGCATAAAATTGTATATATCAATGATAAAAATTTATTCGCCGCCACAGTTTATTCACAAAGGTTGTTCAATTTAACCAAAATGCACAGTAAATTTTCTGATATTGGGACAATTTTTGTATCTAAGCGATTATTTTTATTGAAATCCATAATTCCTTAAGATATAATGATAAACAGCTTAGTTATCGGATGAGTATATTTGCGGTAGTTGCCCATACCGAAGCGTGCTAAATTAAATTCCAAATATGTGGAATCCATTGAAAGGGGTTTTCTACCTTGAAACAGTATCCCGCTAAAAACATTATCAACGTCGTTCTCGCCGGACACAGCGGCAGCGGCAAGACTTCTCTTGCAGAGGCAATGCTCTATCTTGCAGGAGTAACCGACAGAATCGGTAAGATCGTAGACGGAAATACCGTTTGCGACTTTGACCCCGAAGAAGTAAAGCGTACCTGTTCCGTTTCCGCAGCGGTTGCACCGCTTGAGTGGAAGGGAAATAAAATAAATATCATCGACGCTCCGGGTCAGTTTGACTATGCAGGCGGCGCACGTGAGGCTTACAGAGCTGCAGAGTGTGCAATCGCTGTTGTTTCTGCACGTTCCGGCGTTTCCGTCGGCGCAGAGAAGGCTATCAAGATGGCTACCGAGCGCAATATGTCCAAGATGATCTTCATCAACAAGCTTGATAAGGAAGGCGTAAGCTTCCAGAAGACTCTTGAATCCCTCCGTGAGGTATTCGGTCAGGGCGTCTGCCCCGTTGTTGTATATACAAACGGTGTATATGTCAACATGATCGAGAACAAGGCATACAAGATGAACGGCACCAAGATGGCTGCCTGCGATGTACCCGCATTCGACGAGTACGAGGATTACATGACCGAGATTTCCGAGGCAGTCGCAGAGGCTGACGAAGAGCTCATGATGAAGTATTTCGACGGTGAAGAATTCACCCATGATGAGATCGTAGCAGGTCTCAAGAAGGGTGCATTTGAAGGCTCCGTTATCCCCGTATTCTGCGGTATCGCAAGTGATGCAGCAGGCGCAGAGCTCCTTCTCGACGGTATCACATGGCTTGCTCCCAATGCTCTTGAGGCAAGACCCCAGACCGCTAAGGACGAGGACGGCAACAAGGTTGACATCGCTGTTGACGAGACTGCTCCCACCGCAGCTGTCGTATTCAAGACCGTTGCTGACCCCTTCGTTGGTAAGCTCAGCTACTTCAAGGTTTATGCAGGTAAGATCGCATCCGACACACCTGTTGTCAACATGAGAACAGGCGCAAACGAGAAGATCGGTAAGACCCTTCTTATCAGAGGTAAGAAGCAGGAAGATGTTCCTTACATCGGCGCAGGTGATATCGGCGCAGTTCCCAAGCTTGCAAACACCCTTACCGGTGATACTCTCGCATCTCCCGCTCGCAAGGTCACCCTTGCAGGCGTAAAATATCCCGGCACCTCCCTTTCCATGGCTATCATGCCCAAGGCAAAGGGCGAAGAGGAAAAGGTTGCTCAGGGTCTCCAGAAGCTGAACGAGGAAGATCCCTCCTTCACCTTCGGCACCAACACCGAGACCAAGCAGATGGTTCTCAGCGGTCAGGGCGACCAGCACATCGACGTTATCGTTTCCAAGCTCAAGGCTAAGTACAATGTTGACACCAACATTGAGACTCCGAGAGTTGCATACAGAGAGACCATCAGAAAGACAGTTTCCGTACAGGGCAGACATAAGAAGCAGTCCGGCGGTCACGGTCAGTTCGGTGATATCTGGGTACGCTTTGAACCCTGCGATGCACCCGGCCTTGAGTTCGCTGAGGAAGTCGTCGGCGGTTCTGTTCCCAAGAACTTCTTCCCCGCAGTTGAAAAGGGTCTCAACGAGTCCATGCAGAAGGGTGTTCTGGCAGGCTATCCTGTTGTAGGCGTCCGTGCAGTTCTCTATGATGGTTCCTACCATCCCGTTGACTCCTCTGAAATGGCATTCAAGACTGCTGCAAACATCGCATTCAAGAATGGTATTCCTCAGGCAAGCCCCACTCTCCTTGAGCCTATCGGCACCCTCAAGGCATACGTTCCCAACGACAACATGGGCGACGTTATGGGCGAGGTCACAAAGCGCCGTGGTCGTGTTCTCGGTATGAATCCTGCTGAGAATAACCTCCAGGAGCTCTGCGCTGAAGTTCCCATGGCTGAAATGGGCGATTTCTCCACCTTTATCCGTCAGACTGCTCAGGGCAGAGGCTACTTCACCCTTGAGTTTGAGCGCTATGAGGATGCACCTCCCATGGTTGCTCAGAAGGTCATCGAAGACGCTAAGGCAAGAGGCGAAGAGGACTGATATTGAATATGCAGATACCGCTGCTCGAAAGAGCAGCGGTATTTTTTCTTTTCGGGATGTGTTGACGGTGCCGGACACGAAAAATCCCCCGTAGGGGACGATGCCCACATCGTCCCGTTATCTCGGCTCCGCAAAAAGCCATCTGTTATATATATGTTCATTTCTTGCCAGTGCAAGAAACGAACCAAAGAAACCATCAAAGGGGAGAGAGTTTCAACTCTCTCCCCTTTGAAATCCCCTCTCTCAATGACCAAAAGGGTGCCCATCCCTGACACATCCCCCAATTCCTCGTAATTGCCTTTGCCGCCGTGTCAGGGATTACCCTCTCCACAGAGGAAAATTGCATCGCTTCCCCTTTTGGATTTCTGCAGCAGGGTGTTTTGCCTGTAATATTTTCGGAATTTATATTGATCTCAAATATCAAAAATACCTGAAATACCCTCATTCCTATAAATATGAATAAGCCCTTGCCTCCCCTTGTCAGGGTGAGGTCATATCATGCAGGGCATGATTCGGAGGGGGAGTCTGCAAAAAACGCACCGTTGCTGATATTATCTCTGCCCCTGTCTGCTCAGCAAACATCCCCCTCGTCAGAGGGGGACAAGGACGTATTACGTAGAACATATTTATACCGTAGGGGACGATGCCCACATCGTCCCGTCGATATAAATTCCAACAAACCCAAACCAACTGTAGGGGCGATTCACAAATCATCCGCTGCATCCGATCCTTCAAAATTTTAAAAAATTTTTTTATCTCCATGAGCAAAAATAATCTTCCCATGTGTTTTATATACAAAGACACCATTCTGAAACAAAAAGTTAACACAAATTTAATAAATTCTATTGACAAAATTGAAACATTATGGTAATTTATGAATATATTGTTAATGAATGGTGAAAAAAGAGTTAAAATTGGAGGGACAAAAATGAAAAGATGGTTAAGAACAATAATTTTTGCGGTGAGTATACTTTGTATGCTGCTGGCATCGGGCTGCTCGGCAAAGAGCATGGAGAAGGCAAAAGGAGTATCCTATGATAATATAGTCTGTCAGTATTCATACAGAAGAAGCGAATATTGTTATAAGGACTTTTCCACCAATATAACCGTATATGCAGATAATACCTTAAAGGTATGTACTGTGCCGTATGACACAGAGTATACAGATCCCGAAATCTTTGACTCAGAGACCTATACCATAACCGAAAAACAGAAGCAGGAACTTATTGACCTTATACGAAGCAAAAAAATAATAAAAATGGACGAGCTCACTCCTGCATATATAACGGATGCAGCCTCAGAACACAGATATATCCGTCTGTACGATGAAAATGGCAATGAGGTGCACGAATGCGGCGGAAAGAATCCCAACAATAAAGATTTCTTTGATGTAGAACTCTATATCCATGATCTTGTTCCCGAGGGAATCATCAAAGAATTGAGAGAACAGACTGCAAGTAAAATGGCAATGTCAAAGCACGGGATATCATTCGATGAAATCATTTGTCAGATAGCTTTCAGGACAGAACATGAAAATGACGGACAGGCTGCAGCAGTAGTTACATTCTATCCCGACGGCACCTACGATCTTGCAGCAGGCAGCATAGATAATCCGAATAAAACAGGCAAATCAAAGTCGGAAAAACACAGTATTCAGGATATTCAGCTTAACACCATCAGGGACAGAATAACAGAATACGTTGTAAGAAACAGCTATAACATTGAAAGATACGGTCCCGAAAACAGCCGTGATATTGAAGAGGCAGAAATGTACATAAAGCTTTTCGATGAAAACGGAAAGTGTGTATACTGGAGTGCACTCACCCAATGGAATCCGATGGAGGAAAAAGACTGGGGATATGATGAAGTTGGCGGATATTTAGGGACTATGACAAAAACCGCACGCAAAAAATTTGAAGGGAATCTGATTGAAAACAATTTAGGAATATCCTTTGACAATACAGTTGTCAAGCTTATTGATTACAGCGAGGACAGACCGTGTATCAACGGAAGATATTCCGTGATTGAATACACGGTGTATGCTGACGGCACGCTGAAGCTTGAGGCAGTTGTCTATTATGAAACCTGGAAATATAAAACCATATTAACACGCACCTTTGATATCGGCACCTACCGTGCAGGAGTAATCAGGGATAAATTGAAGAACGATTCCATAAGCTATCTCTTTACAAAGCTGGACGATGATTACGTAGGCGCCTATATGTCGATGCTTATGTTTTACGATGAAAAGGGAGAAGAAAGGTTTTATTATCCCATCCCCGGCGAAATGTATGATGTTCAGTACGAAATGATCAACGCAATAAAAGATTCAATCACCGACGAGGAGAGAGAAGCATTTTTATCTGAACTCAAAGCAATGGCAGACTAATCAGTAATAAGGGATATGAAGAAATGAAAAAGACAATTAAACTTACAGCGCTTATACTTAGCGTTCTCTGCATTCTGCTCTTTGCCGCCTGCGGCAAGGCAGAGGAAAAGACAGAGGAAACACCCAAAATAATAACCATCGGGGAAAGAGAAGCGGAACTCGGCATTTCCTATGACAATATCGTGTGCGAACTCAGAATGGAACCCGGTTCCCCCGTTGCGCTGCATGAAGACTTTTACACCAACATCACTGTGTACGGAGACAATACCGCTCGGCTGTGGACAGGCGATTATGTTGATAATAGCGGAAAAATGTCGGTGATGGTGCAAGATGAGAAAAAGATCACCGACGAGCAGAAACAGAAGCTCATCGAAGCCATACGCAGCAGCACAATCGAAATACTCCCCGATGATTACTACGATGGTGTAGTGTTTATGTACGGAGGCTCCCGTGATATACTTCTCTATGATGCTGACGGCAACAGAGTACATTATGATAAATTAGAAGGCGATCCTCTGATAAATGTGGACGTCAGTGAAGTCAAAAATATACTGTATGATATGTTCCCGTACGAGGAACGATACGACATACAAGAACGCACCTACGAACTTTATGTCAAGTTCGGACTGGGCACATCCTTCAAGGAAAAGATTTTTTCAGAAATAAATCAGACAGTTTACGGCAAACTCTGGACAGAATTCACTGTCTATGCCGACAACACCGTAGAAGTAAGGGGACTTACTTCTTTCCAGCCGAGATATGACCTGTTCTCAGAAGTGGAGCCCATAACCTTTAAAATCACTGATGAAGAAACAGAAATGCTTAAAAAATGCATTCTGACCGAAATGAGAGACTACGTGAATGATGAGGCAAGGGAGAACAGGTATTTTTATGTTGATTGCGACGAAGAAGATGTGGGCAATTATCATACAGTAATTCAGTATTATGATTCACACGGCAAGGAGGCATTTTTCTGCACTGATGAATATGGGGTGAAGCCTCTTAGTGATCTTTTCGCACTGGAAATTCTGGGCGTAGATAAATTTATCAGATACTCATCAATGATAAGCGTCAAGTATCTTGAAATGCAGGGCGAAAACATAAGCTTTGAAGATGTGTGGTGCCATTATACAGGCGAGTCCTTTGCAAAGGACAAAAATGGAGAGAAAATAGCTGTTAAATTAACGGTATCCGCTGAAACAGGAAATCTGAAGATGGCACTCGGTCCCGTGTCTGATTTAAAGGGAGAGCGTGACATTGTTTCAAAGGAATATACCCCCGAAGAATACTGGGCATGGGGAGCATGGAGTGACTACGTCTGGACAGCCTGTGAATATGAGATGAATAAATCTCAGCCCAACTATAAAAAGATCGGTGCACATTACGCTTATTTTGACAAGGACGGAAACCTGACAGGCTATATAAGCAGCGATAGTGAAAACGGCGCAGATATTGTCGGGTGGATGGAGGAAACCATAATTTATGGCACAATGAAAGAGGACATGGAAAACATGAAGGCAGAAGCGAAAAAACTGATGAAGTAAAAGAAAAGGGGAAAGAAAAATGAAAAAGACCATAAAGCTATTCGAAATTATATTATGCATATTAAGCGTTGCTGCTGTTTTTGCCGCCTGCGGCAAGACAGAGGAAACTCCCAAAATCATAACAATTGGAGAAAGAGAAGCGGAACTCGGCATTTCCTATGATAATATCGTGTGTATGCTAAGGTTGGGGCCGGGTACACCCTTCGAGGTACATGAAAATTTTTACACCAACATCACCGTCTATGGAAACAACACAGTTCAGCTTTGGACAGGCGATTACATAGATGGTAAAATGTCGGTGTTCCAGGCGGATGAGCCTGTTGCCATCACTGAAGAGCAGAAGCAGAAGCTCATCGAAGCCATACGCAGCAGCACAATCGAAATAATTCCCGATGATTATGATGACGGTATTCTGGATGGAGGCTCCCTTGGTATGTATCTCTATGATGCAGAGGGAAATCCGGTGAATTATGATGAATTAGAGGGCGATCCCAGAACCGATGTAAACTTCAGAGAGGTCAAAGATATACTGCTTAATGAATTTACAACCTATGAGGAAAGACGAGATATAGAAGAACGCACCTACGGAGTGTATCTCAAGTTCGGAATGGGTGCAGATTTTGAAGGCAAGATATGCACGGTATATGAGGGGATCACGTCAGACTCCATCTGGATAGCATACACCGTATATGATGACAACAGAATTGAGGTAAAGGGTTTTACCTCACCATACGCCGGAGAGGATCTGCTTGCTGACATGGAGCCGATAGTCATAGAGATATCGGAAGAAGATACAGAAAAAATCAAAAAGTGCATTCTCACCGAAATGAGAGACGAATACATGGTGGAAAATCCGTGGAAGTACAGTGATTTTCTTGATGACGAAGATAACCTGTCATATTATGATTATGCTGTCCAGTATTACAGCGGTGATTATGAATGCTATTACTCAACAGAGTTAGAGAATATAAACCTGATCTACGGTGTGCTTTTTTATGATGTTTTGGATATCGGCGTCAATATCAGATGTGCAGGTCAGATATGTGAGATATACCAAGGGAAGCTTGGCAGAAATATAAGTTTTGATGATGTACTGTGTCATTACACCTTTGAGCCCTATACCAAAAATAAAAACGGCGAGAGAATAGCTGTTAAATTCACCGTGTCCGCAGAAACAGCTGATTTAAAGGTTTCAATCGGTCCCGTGTCTGATGTAAAGGGAGAGCGTGACATTGTTTCAAAGGAATATACCCCCGAAGAATACTGGGCATGGGGATTATGGGATCAGTATAACTTGATAGTTAATAACTACGAGATGAATGAATCTCAGCCTAACTATGAAAATATCGGTGCACATACCAGCTATTTTGACAGGGACGGAAATTTTGCAGGTTATATCAGCGGTAGCAGTGAGGAAAGTGCTCAGGATTTAAAATACATAGAGGAAAATGTGCTTTCTGATTCCTTAGTCAATAGTGAAATGATGAAAAAAGATATAGAAAACATGAAGGCAGAAGCTGTATCTCTTATGGGATAAAAGTGGAATTGACAATGTTTTTTTGTCCGAGTATACTGTTTGCATGAATAAATCCGAAAGGATGGTTACCTGTGGACGAAAAATACTGGGAAGAACGAAGCGGTGGAATGTGGATACAAAACCCATTCAGAGAGAATTTCATAAAAAGAGAAGGCTCACTCGATGAAGAAGCCTTTGAAGAGTTTCTCAGAGAAAGCCGATTCAGATTTCCCGATGCATATGTTGATTTTCTGAGAAAATACAACGGTGTGGAAGTTGATAAAACCATCACTTTCTATAACAGCAACGGCACGGAAGTCACTACCTCAGTACCTCTGATTCTTCCCTTTGGACAGGCGCTGGAGCTGTACCGCAATATGCAGAGCACGGGCAAGGCGAAAAAGACATATTTCCCCATTGCCCTGACACCTACAAAATTTCATGTTTTCATGATAAAGGCAAAGGGCAAGGACGCAGGCAAGATATACGAGTACGACGGACTTATGGGTGATAATCCCCTTGCTTTTGACAGCGTGGAAGGCTTTTTCGGCATCCTCGGAATAAGTATATGAATTGAGAATCCCCTGTACAGATTTATCTGTACAGGGGATTGCTTAATATAAGATTTTTCAAAGCCCCTCTGACGAGGGTGTAAAACTACCTATCCAAGGCCCCCTCTGACGAAGGGAGATATAATCGAAAACGATTACCGGGGGAGAGAAATAACAAAGAAAAAAACCAACAAAGAAACAACCCCCGTTATTTCCTGAGCCTCTCTGCAATCTGCGCTTTTGTCATGCCGCCAAACTTTGCGGCGAAATCGTCAAATGATGCATCTGTCGGAAGACCGAGGCATGAAAACAGCTCGTCTTTTATATCCTTGCTGTGCTCCTGCAAGAGATCCTTTTTGTATGAACAGGCAACGGCTTTCAATCCTCCGTTGGCAGGTATAATGTCGGGGAATATGCCCATATGCACGCCGCTGAAAGGAGAATAGTAATCCTTCAGATATTCTCTCAGTTTTTCGGATATCTGAGCGGAGGGGAGGGTGGTGACGGCCAAGCCCCATTCAACATGAAGGTTGTAATTTTCGGGCATCTCACCGAATCCCATTCGTGCAAAATTCTCCTGAGTGAATACATTTGCATCGTTGCGCCTTGAAATTATCTTTGAGCATACAAGATTGAAAGCGATGTCCTCTGCCGTTATGTCCCTGTGATCGACAATGGCGTGTGTACCCCAGATTACAGCATTGTCGCCGCAAATATCCGCACTGCTGAGAGAAACAGAGGCAAGGTCATCGGCGGTGAGGTTTGGATCGGGTGTCACAAGTTCATAATACCTTATCATAAGCGGGACCATCATGGCGGTATGCAGGCTGTGGTACTCAGGGAACTCTGCCCATTCTCTGATTTTCTGAACCTCACCCGTAATTATTCCGTAGCAGTAATTGAATCTGTCTGCTTCGATCCTGAAAATATCGCCAATGCGGTATTTTACAGTCACATGAGGAGAATTCTTCATTCGCTCCACTTTATCAAAATATCCCTCGGGACAGGTGGAAACATAATATTCAATAAAACTGCGGAAATCCTCGGAAGTACGAATATTATTTATCCGTTTGTCTTCGCCGATTGGAAGAGAAATGTTGTTTCTCAGATTGCAAACATCAATAAAGGTTCCACGAGAGTTTACCGTATCCATTGAAATATAGAATCTGCAGCCCGTAGGAGTGAATGCAAGAACATTGGTGGGCGTCAGCTTTTTGGGCTTCCCTCTCGCCGTCAGAGGAAGAATCATCTGACGGTTGTCGGTTTTAAGCTCAACATCATATTCGCAATAGCTTCGAAGCGTAGGCTCGTCCTGCGGCATACGGATTTCCTCGGAAATAACCTTGACGATAATATCACCACGTAAGAACACCGTGGTGCGCTTGTACCAGATATTGGTCTTGCTGTAAAACACCTCATGATCCCATGGCTCGTCTATCTCATCAAGACCGAAGTATTTTCGCTGGCTGTTTTTAAGCTCGAAGAAGAAATTTTCACCGAACATTTTATTCCAATCCCATGCCATAGCAGTACCCTCCTTTTGTGAAATTATAGCATTGCTGAAAGGTGAAGTCCATAATGCTGTCAATGAAGGCTGTCACAATTTTATACGAATTACGTAAAAACCACCCACCCAAGGCCCCTCTGACGAAGGGAGATGTAATCGAAAACGATTACCGGGGGAGAGAAAAAACAAAGAACTCAGCAAAAAACTCAACCTTCGCTATTTCCTGCTTTTCTCCGAGCAGATCACCATCTGGATATCGTTATCACTTGCAGTGCGTAGGGAAAAACCGCCGTATACAGCAGTTACCCTCATGCCTCGCTGCTGCGTTATCTCCCGGACTTCATCTCTGTGATAAAGCCTGATAGGGTCGGCAAGACCGAAATCGGGACGGGGCAGAGCCTCGCCGTAAGCAAAATCATTCTGCCCGTACAGCATGATTTTACTTTCCTTATCCCATTCAAACCTTGAAAGGGTAATGCCCTTTTCACCCATATCCCACAGATTGCACGGAAAATGAGAGTCGGCATAATCCGCACTCATAATGTCCATAAGGTGCTTGCCGCCAGGGCGCAGAGCCTTTGACACAACATCGAATATTTTCAGGTTTTCCTCATCATTTTCAAGATATCCCACAGCACCGTCTGCCATATTCAGAACAACATCGAACTCATCGCAGAAATCAGCATCCCTTATATCCATGCAGTAAAATTTTGCAGAAAGATTTTCCTTTCCCGCCTGCTTTACGGCATCGTCGATATAGTCCTTTGTAATGTCGACGCCGACAACGGAAAAACCTCTGCGTGCAAGCTCAAGACTGTGCCTGCCGAATCCGCAGGCAAGGTCAAGAATTCTTTCATCGCCTCTTAGATTCAGGACTTTGATGATAAAATCCACCTGCATTTTTGTTTCTTCTGTCCAGGAGTGGTTTTTGATGTCAAGACTCCATATCTCTCTGTACCATGTATCGTTTTTCTTTTCCATATTTATCTCCTTGTATTTTACTTGCCGGCATAAAAAATAATATCAGAAAAATAAAAAAATAGTAGACTTATATTTTATGTTGTGATATAGTATTGAATTAGGTGCGGACAGTGATAATCACTGTCCGCATTTTGCATTATAAAGCAGAAAGCTCGCCATATGGCGAGCCTTCTGCTTTATGGGGTATGAAACGGAATGTGGAGTATGTTAAGTTATTCGATTTCAGGAAGCAGAAACGGAAGAACCGTTGAAGGTGAGGGTCATGTCAGAGGTGACAGTACCGCTCCAGGAAGCGGAGGAAGAACCCCACTCGCTCTGCTTGAAATCAATGGTGATGCCCCAGGACTGGGACTTGGGAATGTAAACAACAGTGCCGTTGCCTGCCGCTGCATTTTCCCAGTAGGTGCCGACGCTGTTGTCAGCAACGGAGAGGTGATAGCCGTTTATCATGAGATAAGCAAGGGATGAGCCGCTGCCGGAAGTCCTGATGGTGACGGCGTAATTATCGGAATTGGAGGAAGATGAAGCCTGAGTGGTAGTGGTAGCCTTTGTTGTAGTAGTTGTGGCTGCAGTGGTAGTGGATTTTGCGGTGGTGGTTGTAGTAGGCTTGGTGGTAGTTGTGGTTGCCTTGGTTGTTGTAGTGGTCGTTGTTGTAGTAGTGGACTTTGCGGTTGTGGTTGTGACATTGGTTGTTGTAGTGGTTGCTGCAGAGCCGCTGCTGCCAGAAGCGGTGACCTTTGAGCCGTCAAAGTTGAGGGTGATATCGGAAGTGATATCGCCGCTCCATGAGGTGATTGCAGAACCCCACTGTTCACTCTTGAAGTCGATTGTAAGGGAATAGGCATTCGCCTTGGGTACAAGAACAGTTGCAGAGCCGTTGCTTACAGCAGCATTTTCCCAGTAGGTTGCGCTGCCGTCGGAAAGGGAAAGGTGATAGCCGTTTACAATGATATACTTAAGAGCGGAAGTTCCGTTGATGGTGATAACGTAGTTATTGGCATCGGAAGAAGAGCCTGATGCCTGAGTGGTGGCTGTGGTAGCCTTTGTAGTGGTGGTAGTGGAGTTTGTGGTTGATGCAGTGGTGGCAGCGGTCTGGGTGGTTGTAACAGTAGTTGTCTGTGTGGTCTGAGTGGTGGAGGAACTGCTGCCCATAGCATTTACCATTGCCTTGATGATCTCGGGCTGAGTCTGGGTTGCGGAGCTTCTGTCAAAGAGTCCGAAACCGTAAGAACCGTTCCAGCCGTTGTCCCACCATACGGGAACGCAGCCATTGTCCTTGCAGAGCTCTACAAAGGACTCTGCCCAGTAAGTGCGCATAGCGGTGTTGTTCTTGTCAATGCATCCGAACTCACCGACAAATACGGGATAACCCTTGGAAACGAAATTGTCATAGCAGAGAGCAATCTGCTCGATCATATAATCCTCATTGCCCCATGTTGCAACAGAGGAAGTGGCGGCAGAACCCCAGTTTACAACGTCATAGCTCTCGTTGCCGCAGAATTCCCAGGGACTGTAGTAATGAACGGAGATCATATATCTGGGAGAAGAATTGCAGCTGTCGGTGGGGAGAGTGAAGTTGAGCCACTGATTGGTGGTGTAGTCGATATTGGTGTTCCATCCGGTTATGATAAGCCATCTCTTCTGGTTGTTGCCGCCTGTTGCACGGACAGCGTCGATGAAGATCTGGTTGTAATCATTTATATTTGTATAGTAATTGTTGACGGTTTCCCAGTCATAGTTTGCGTCTGCGCCGATTTCGTTCATGCCCTCGAAAATGAGGTGCTCGTCGTAATCTTTGAAGGTAGTTGCAATCTGAGTCCATACAGCCTTGAACTTAGCCTTGATGGTGGTCTGATCAGAGGAGCCGGGAAGGAGCCATCCGCCTGTAACAGAGCTGTAGCCGTCGCCGTGAATATTGATAACAACGTAAAGGTCAGCAGCAATAGCCATATCAACAACTTCCTTTACACGTGCCATCCATGCGGAGTCGATGGTGTAGTCACTGCCGATATAGCTCAGCCATGAAACGGGGATTCGGACGGTGTCAAAGCCTGCGGCCTTGACAGCAGTGAAAACGGAAGGCGTGATAGTGGGGTTGCCCCATGCGGTTTCGGAAGGAGTGCCGTTGAGGTTAGCCTCAAGCTGGTTGCCAAGATTCCAGCCAAGACCCATTTCTGCAGTGATCTGAGCCTGAGTCAGATCGGTGAAAGATGCTGCTTCGGCTTTGGGACCCGCAGAGGGAATCCATGCAGCGGCGAGGATAAGAACAAGGGCCAACAGGGATGCCAGACATCTCTTCATAAATACAGCTCCTTTTCTGTGTGCCGTTATGTGTTTGACGGCAAAGGTTGTTTTGGTGATTATATTCTAATGTTTCGCAACAGAGTTTACAATCCGCTGTTTGCACAAATAGAAATTTTCTGATTGTATAATTTTTACAGATTTTTGTTGCGCAAAGTGTCTGAAATGCCTCAGAATCGTGAAAAACGATAGCATAAAAAAGACTTTAGTGGAGTAATCAGACATAATATTTTACTTCTATTACAAACTATCGCAACCTCCTTTTCTGTGTCTTATTGCACTGATTAAACGATTAATGCTTTTGGATTATATATAAAACGACCAATGAGGAAAAGGTTAAAGTTTTGGCTAAATAAAACCTAAAGATAAAAGTTACAGCAGCGCAACGGAATAAACGACAGAAAAGTTCTGTCATGTTATACATTTCATGATGGAGTTTTTCGGTGATTTTATCATTGAAAAACATGGAGCGTTTAACTATAATATATAGTGTATAGGCGTCACTTCAATTTTCGGCGCCGGTGAGGATGGATATTATGAAATCAGCATTTATGAATAAGATGAAGGAGAAAGGCCCCCGCCGACTTTTTGCCTGCGCACTGGCATTTCTTCTCTGTCTGAATATTCTTTTCACAGCCCTTCCCGCAGGCGGCTTTGAGAAGACACAGGCTGCAAGCAGCACCCGCTCGCTTATAGCGGCCTTTGATATGGAGGCAGATTCAACCCTCAGTCTTACTGTCGGGATGAATAAGACTCCCGTGCTTACAGGAGGGGACAGTGCGGATGACTATACCTTCTGGACCGTCATTGACGGTGCAGAATGTCCTCTTGAGGGTGATCCAAGAATCACAGCCACCGCAAACGGCAATAATTCATTTACTTACAATGTCACAAGCGAAAATGCATCAGAAGTAAAGATTTTTGCCGAAACTGACTCCATTGCATCCCTGAAAGTCGAAGGAGAGGTAAACTCTCTCACTCTCTACGGAATCACGTCCCTTACAACTCTTGATGCTTCCGGCATCACCACTCTCGACGAGATTGCGCTGGGAAATCTTACATCTCTCACAAATGTTGATGTATCAGGCGGCAGCATTGAAAAGATAACCCTTGCAAATCTTTCAGCTCTTACAACCTTTGATTGCTCCGACAACAATCTTTCCTACGGCACACTCCTTCTTCCTTCTGCACAGCCCACAAATTACACCTACGCACCCCAGAAGGATTTTGAAGCACCTGCCTTTGTCAATGCAGGCGGCGTTATTGACCTTACCGACACCTATGTAAATGCCCAGACTCCCGGAGGCATCCGCTCTACTCAGTACACATGGTATCTTGCAGACGGCACAGAGATTACCGAAGGCATCACAGGCACAGGTGTTCTCGGAAAATTCACCGTGGATGAATCCCTTGCAGGCAGCACAATATACTGCGTCATGTCCCACGGCGCATTCCCCGAGCTTTCCCAGAAGACAACCAACATCAATGTTGTTGACGGACTTAAATTCCATGCTGAGGATCTTACTGACCCCACCGTATCCTTCCTCGTTTCCGACTCCGATGCAAGCGTATCCGTTTTTGTTGACGGTGTTGATGTTACCTCACAGTTTGCTGCTTCCGATGAAAACGGCGGCAAGAGATACACCGCAGACCTTACAGGAAGCTACGGAAAGCTGTCTGTTGCAGCATCCTCCCCGGTAAAGAAGATTGAAATTGAAGCAAAGGAAATGACAGCATTTGCTGCTGATGACTGTGCTTCTCTCACAGACCTTGCAATTTCCGGCGGCGAAAACACCCTGTCCCTTGACAATGTCGACCTTTCAGGCTGCACAGCTCTTGAAAGACTTACAATAAACAATACAACACTGCAGGAGGCTGACCTTACTGCAAACACCTCACTTCTTGAGGCTGACCTCTGCAACAACCGACTTACAGATATCGAACTTCCCGCAGGCGTTACAAGCCTTAAGGTAAGCGGCAACAAGACCCTCGGCCACCTTGCATGTATTGAAGGACTTTCCTCAACTCTTGAAACCCTTTATGCTGCTGACTGCGGACTTGCCGCAGAAACCTTCGAGGGCTTTACCGCACTTAAGAATCTCGATCTTTCAAACAACGAAATAAACACCCTCACACTTCCCGAAAATGCTTTTGAATATGTAAATGTTGCAGGCAATGCACTCAATTTCGGAAGCCTTCCTGCATATCCTCTCACCGTACCCGGCGGAGATAAGTACATCTACGCACCTCAGAGCAAGATAGAGATAGCTGACAGCTATAATGTAGGCGACAGTGCTGATATGTCCTCCAACCTCACATCCTCCGCTGCAGGTGACAAGGTAACCGCAACACTTACAAACGGCAGCGATTACACTGTTTCCGATTCTGACGGAATATTTGAAATCCCCGAAGAGGTCGGCGGCGACAATATCCATTTCACCTTCACAAGTGAAAAATTCCCCGAGCTGACCCTTGAAACAACCGAGGCAGAGGTAATCGAAAATCTCCAGTACAGAAATGCAGCTCTCATAGCAGAAAGCGCAGGTCCCTTCAGTTTCTATATCACAAGCACAAAGCCCGTGCTTGTTGACTGGGGCACAGGTACACCCGTTGAATATTCTCCCACCGACGGAGATTACAGCAAGCCCTATAAAGTATCGGGCACATCTGTTGCAGACTCCGAAGGAAATGCAGTTATCCACATAACCACCGCAGGTAATGTCACCGCTCTTGACTTGAGCCGTGACGCAGACAGCACCGACAAGTGCACTGCAGCAATAAATGCCGAGCTCTGGACCGAGCTTGAAACCCTTGATCTTTCGGGCAACAAGCTGACCGAGCTGGATGTTTCAAAGAACACCGCACTGAAAAATCTTGATGTTTCTGAAAACTCCTTTGTTTTTGCCGCGCTTCCCGTATTCAGCGGTGAAAACTACGAATATCTCTCCCAGAGTGATGTCACCATCAACCCCAGCTATGCAGAAGGTGCAGAGATTGACCTTTCTGTATACGGTGCAGACGCATGGAAATGGTACAATGCCGCTACAGGCGAAGCTGTTACACCCAAGAGCGAAAACAGCGGCAAGTTCACTTTCGGAAGTGATATTGCAGGCAAGGACATCTACTGCGAAATGACAAACTCCGACTTCCCCGGTCTTGTTATCCGCACAACAAAGACAAGAATAAATGCCAAGGAGGTCCAGTTTGACAAGCCCGTGGCAGTGCTTTACACATCACTGTCCGTAGGTGAGGATGTTTCCCTTATGATTTCCTGCGATGATACAGTTTACATCGATTGGGGCAACGGAAATATCACTTCCGACAAGACAGGCAACACCGAGCAGTATATTACCGAGGAAGCACTCAAGGGTGCTGCAATCAAGCTGTACACAAACGGCAAGATGACACTGCTTTCCGCAACAGACCTTGGTATCAACGAAGTTGCACTGACAAGCGCAACAGACCTTGAGGTGCTCAATCTCTCAGGCAACAACCTTTCAAAGATCGACCTGAGCAATAACAGGAAGATCAAGACCCTTGATCTTTCCGACAACTGCTTCATCTATTCGGGACTTCCCGCAACTTCTCTCTACGAGAATTACACCTATATTCCTCAGGCAAAATACAAAATTCCCGCAATGAAGGCATCAGGTTCAAAGCTTGACGCACTTACCGTAATGCCCACACCCGGCGGTGACATGGCATACAACTGGTACAAGAAGAGCTCATCCGGCGATGTGCTCCTCAGCCCGTCATCCGATTACACCGCACATGGCGGCGGTGCATTCACCTTCAATGACAAGCTTGCAAACGAAACTGTTTACTGCGTGGTTCACAACACCGCATTTGACGGACTTAAGATAACCACCACAGACATGAAGATTCTTGCAGGCGGTACAGTAACCCTTGCAGACAGCAACAAGTTCATATCAACCCTTGTCATAGAGGAAGGCTCAACCTGCAAGGATTCCCTCGGAAACCTCATTCCTGCAGGCGACCTTGTTCCTGTTGCATCAGCAGCCAATGATACCTTGCTGACCTTCAATGCAAAGAAGTTTACCGACAGCACAGCAATCACATCAACAACACTTCTTGCAAAGGTAAAGTCAAAGCTTTCATCCTTTGACGCATCCAAGGGCAACTACACAATCTATGATTTCTATCTTACCGATAAAAACGGCGGCAATGTCACCGAGTTTGACGGAAAGATCAACATCACACTGAAGTACCCCAATGCTATGCTTGCATCGAAGTATGACAAATACACCTTCTATATGTTCCATTACTTCACATCAGGCGTAAAGGCAGGAACAATGGAAGAAATTACAGTCAAAGCAGAGTCGGATGGAATCAGCTTCGCTGCAACATCCTTCTCACCCTTCGTGCTGGTATACCAGACCGCTGACAATGAAGGTCCCTCATCGGGTGATGGAGCCGGATCAGGCTCCGGAAATGGCTCTGGCGGAGGCACAGGCGGCACCGGTAACAATGCACCCAGCACCGGCGACGGAAAGGGCGAAAGCGGTCCCGAAACCGGTGACCATTCCGAAGCACAGGTGCGCACCGCACAGATAGTGCTCTGGATAAGCATTGCAGTAATGGTAATTATCGGCATTGCATCTGTCGCAGCAGTAAAAAAGGGCAGAAGAGCACGTTACCGCAGATAAAATAAGCATTAATAAAACAGACCTTCCCATTTCGGGAAGGTCTGTTTTTTGTGCCCCTAAACGATTGATGATTACGAGGGCGTGACTTAATATTTTATGCCGAATGCGGAAAGAGGCTCAACGAATTCGCCGTCGCACATGGCCATAAGGTGAATATGAGGCTCATCCTCGCACTCGCTGGGGACAACGCCTACAACACCCAGCTTCTGACCCGACTGTACAGTATCTCCGTCTTTTACGGTAATGCCGTCAAGACCGCAGTAATAAAGCATCGAGCCGTCCTCGTGGCGGACAACAACAGACTTTCCGAAGCGGTCGTCGTCGCAGACGGAAACCACAGTGCCGGGCACACTGGAGCAGACAAGGGAGCCGAGCTCGCAGCGGATATCGGTGCCGTTGTGCACACGCCAGTCACCGAGCGTTCTGGAATAGACAAGTGTATTTCCGGAAAACTCCTTGAAAACATGACCTGTAACGGGCTTTGCGTAAAATGTGGGCTGAGCTGAAACTTCAACTGCCTCGGGCTCGTCCTCTGATGGAGCGCTGAGTGATTCGGTGGGAGCAGTTGTGGGAGCGGAAGGCTCGGTGCTGCTCATTTCCGTTATGGGAGCGGTGGTTGCAGCGCTGTCAGCGGAGCTGACATACAGTATTTCAGACTCTTCGTCTTCACCGCTCATTTCCGTCAGTGCCTCGTCAGAGGGAAGTTCATCATAAAACTCCACAATGGGCTCGGGGGAATCCTCCTTGGATTTTTTATCGCTGTTTCCAATGAAGTTTGACCATGCCACAAGACCCACAGCCACAAGGCACAGCAGTACAGCAAGATAATATCCTGCATTTTTCTTCGTGCGTTTACTCTGATTGAATTTCATGTAAATTACACCTCCGATGGTATTTTTGCCCTTTGAAAAAGGATATATACACAATGCTGTATGATAAAATTAGACAAGCTTTAAGCTTAATCTTTACAGTATTTTAACAGTTTATACAAAACTGATACTTGCTATACGGTGCAAGGGGGTGTATACTGAGTATGGATAGGAAAGGAGGTGGCAAAGGTGGGCAGACGTCAGATTTTTGTCGCTTGCGTTACAGCTCAGAAATCCTGCGACAGACTGATAAGATCCGCAAAAGCAATCAGTGACAATCATAAGGCAAAGCTGGCGGTGGTGAGTGTTATCAATACCTCCGCAGAAAACAGTAAATTTGAAGAACAAATAAATACGCTTGACTACCTGCGATCCGTATGCTCGGAGCTGGATGTTGAATTCACCCTTCTCTACAGCGAAAATCCCGTGCAGGCAGTGGCGAAGTATATTAAACACAGACATGCATCGTGCCTTTTCACAGGTGAACCCGGTGCAGGCTCAAATAGTTTTGTAAATCTCATAAATGCAGTGCTTCCCAAGGTGGAGGTAACTGTCCTTCCCAAGATCCATATATCCGCTGAGCAGTCCATGTTCAGGCTCAGACCCGGTATCAGTGCATCGGGAATCTAAAGGTATAAAAGAACACCGTTTCCATATGGAAGCGGTGTCTTTTTGTTGCTGTATGATTTATCAAACCACCGTAGGGGACGATGCCCACATCGTACCGCTGCCACAACTCAACAACAGCCTCAAATTCACCGTTGGGGCGATTCATGAATCGCCCGTTATCTCGACTCCGCACAATACGCCAAAACAAAAAACGGACACCTTTCGGTGCCCGTAATTGATAATTTTCAAAATTTCGTTGTAAAAACGATTGATGCCAAATCCGCCGTTTTTCGGCATAATAATCTATATTCAGGGAACACTGAACTCAACAGGAGGTGTTCTTTTGAAAATCAGAATAAAGCCGCTTCTTTCCGGCACATCGGCAGGATTTATAAACGGACTTCTCGGTTCAGGCGGCGGTATGATAGCCGTCCCTGCGCTGAAATCTCAGGGACTTGACCCACAGAAAGCCCATGCCACATCAATAGCCGTAATTTTTCCCATGTCCATCCTCAGCGCAGGCATCTATCTTTTTCGAGGGGACGTGACACTTTCCGATGCACTGCCATATCTTCCCGCAGGTGCGGTTGGCGCACTTATCGGAGCTCTTCTTCTGCGCAGAATACCCGATAAATTACTGCGGAAAATTTTCGGAGCCTTTGCCATCTGGGCAGGCCTGAGGCTGATGCTGCGATGACAGAAATTCTGATATACAGCGCAGCAGGTCTTCTGTCGGGAATAATCGGAGCACTGGGTCTTGGCGGCGGAGGAGTGCTTATAATCTACCTGACCCTCTTTGCCTCTGTGCCCCAGACTCAGGCCCAGGGAATAAACCTGCTGTTTTTTCTGCCATGCGCCGCTGTTGCCCTGTTTTTTCACACAAAGGGAAAGCTTGTTGACTGGAAATGTGCAATTCCCATGTCCCTCGCAGGCTTTTTAGGTGCTGTTTTGGGCTGCCTGTTGGCAGGCTTTATAGGCGGCGAATGGCTTTCAAAAATATTCGGCGGATATATTCTGATTATAGGACTTCTCGAGCTTTTCAGAAAGAAATGATTATTTCTTTTTATCGTCCGAGCCTGCAGCCTTTGCAATGGAAGCAACAGCACCCGAAAGGAAAGCAGCGATGGGGAATACTATCCAGCAGATACCCCAGCCGTGGAACACAAAGCCCCAGACAAAGAAGATAATAAGAGTGAGTGACCACAGTGTGGAATTGATTGCCTCGCCGACTCTGCCTGCCTTGGTGGTTGTATCAAAATCATCATCGTCGTCATCGTCATCGTCCTCATCTTCATCAAGATTGAGAAGCTGCATATTGGTTGCGTGAGGCAGACCTGCAACAATAAAGAGGAAAACTGCAAAGGCGATGCAGCAGAGAAGAATGGAAATTGAAGCAGCCTCAATGAATGCGTTCGTTTTATTGAGGAAAACAAGCTGAACAATACCGCCTGCAATGAATGCAAAGCCAACAGGTATGATCAGTGCAAACTTCTTTGTAAAAGACTTGTGAGCTTTTTTGATTTCCTCCTGCTTTGCCTCGGAAATAAGAAGATGCTTGTCCTCAAGCTTGTCAAATTCCTTCATCTTTATACCGTTGACAATAAGCAGAGCCATAGCTGCGATAACGAAAAGTGACAGCACTGCAATGGATACGATGGCGATAACGGGCTTGGGGAAGCTGATGCCGGCAAAGCCGTTCTTGAACAGTGCCATTGAAAAGATAAATGCGGCGGCAGCCATTATAAGAAGCATGACGCCGAAGCCGATGCCCACAGAACACTTCTTTCTCACAGCAACAAATCTGTCAACCTCTTTGTCGCTGAGAGTAATCTTATTGTGACTTTTTTCTTCTTTTTCGGTTTCGATGCCAAGCTCAGCCTTCAGCTCATCAATATTGCCAAACTCGGAAATAACGTGACCCACAGCCTCGTTTTCGCTTTTGCCCTCTGCCTTGAGTGCGTTGTACTTATCCTCCATCATGTCCAGAATGTCGCTTTTTGCCTTCAGTACCTGCTCGGTTTCAGGCATGGTTCCAAACATAGTGTCAATGTAAGTTCTTATTGTCTCCATTATACTCTCTCCTTGATGAATTTATTGATTACTTCTTTTGTAACGTCCCATTCCTTGCATTTTTCCGCATAATACTGCCTGCCTGCTTCGGTTATTCTGTAGTAGGTTCTTTTTTTTCCTCCCGAAACATCGCCGCCCGAGTAGGACTCAATACAGCCGTTATTTTCAAGTCTTGTAAAAGCGGAATAAAGAGTGGTTTCCTTGATGACATACTTCTTTTCAGAAATTTCTGTAATTTTTTTTGAAATTTCATACCCGTATGAATCCCCTTCAAGCAGCAGACACAGAATGATGGTGTCGTTGTAGCCGCGGATGACATCACTGCTTATCAATATGACTCCTCCTTTCATCTACGACTGTCGTACTACGTCTGTCGTAGTAACTGCATATTAGCACAACTACTACGACAGGTCAAGTAGTTTTTGGAAAATTTTTCCGAAAAATGTAAAAACATCTCCGAAGAAAATCTTCGGAGATGTTAAAAATCAATATACCCAAAGCTTTTTCCTGCGCCTCAGACAATAGAAAAGAGCCCGAAGCAAAGCGGTAATAATACCTGCAAAGGCAATGGGGAAGACGGCAGTGCGGATACCGATGGAGGCAACAAACTCAGATTGGGTTTTGCCCCAGAGGTAAAGCACTGCGACCACGACGCACATAATAGCTGAAGAAGGTGCAAATCTTGTAAAAGCGTCGAGGAAAGCGTGGCGGAAAATCTTTTTCCGCTCTTTTTTATCGGTGCGGCTTCTGCGAAGCTTCCGCTCCTTTCGTTTGAGAGAAAAGCCTTTAAAAGCCCGATTTGCGCATTTGAGCATTTTTTCAATGCGTCCTTCGTCATAAACAGCGGTTTCACCGCTGAGAATATCCACCGTAACCGGCACACTTCCCGGCTCTGCGGCGCAGTCTGTCAGACCCGAATGGGAATACTCAGGCCTCTCATTGAAGAAATCGGTAGAAAATGAAAGGTCAAAATCAATGCCTCTGATTTTCTTTGCCTTTCGCTGAGAAGCCTTCATTTTTGCCTGTGCAACACAAAGGGTAAAGGCGTAATTTAAGCAGCTGCCGTCAAGAGCCTCGGCTTCATCGGCAACAACTGCGGAAATATATTGAGCCTTGCCGTGCTTTATGCGGCGGTAATGGGGATAAGTGCCATGAAAGCCCATGGCGGAAAGCTGAGGCTCCAGCGCATGGGAAAAAGCTTCTGCAGCCTTTCTGAAAACCGCTTCACGGGTGCTGATGTCTTCATCGCACTCACCTGCATATGTCATAATATCATGAAGCTTTAAAAGAAGAGGCATAAGCTCACCGTAGGAGCATAGAGAATCCATAAGCTTCGGCAGCCTGCGGAATTGACGCAGTGCGCCGTCAGCATCCTCCATTTCGATGAAACCTTCGATTTTTTTCAGAAGCTTAACCACTTCCTCCGAGCCGTCAGCAGTAAACTGCCGACAAAGCCGCTCGAAGGCATAGCGATTTTCAGCCAGCTCAAGGAGAATATCCTCGCTTCGGATATCAGACTTTTTACCCTTGTCGGAAAGGGTCTTGCTTGCAGAAATAAGCCGTGCAGCAGGCAAAGCCGTGCGCTCGGCGGCAGAGAGGAGGGATTCTCCTGAAAGAGCAGCCTTTTCACACAGCACCTCACTGCAGTATCGCACCGATTCAAGCCTTGAAGCACCTCTGATATCGGCGGCACGAGCATAATCCACTGCAGCCAGCTCTGCTGTGGGAGCATCGCAGGTAAAAGAAAGCTGATGCCAGGAGCCCGAGCGGAGAGCACGGACAACAGAATCGGTTTTCAGTGAAAACTCGGTGTCAAAAAGCATATCAAAGCGATAGCGACCGTCAGACTGTGCCTCACTTTCGATTATGTACATAAATCCCAGAACAGGGACGCTGTTTTCGGAAAGATCAGATACATTCGGGAAATGGAGACATAGCCTTCCCCAACGGCGCTCGTGAAGAGAAAGCTCCAGAACACCGTCTTCCCGCAGCTGAAGGAGAGCACGCTGATTGCTGTAGCCTGAGCTGATTGCAAGCAGACAATCACCTGCAGCGGCGTTCATACTGCTTGCAGCATTATGAAGATGTGATTTCCATAGAGAACGAGCCTGATCATTGTCACGCCACAGAGCCTGAAGCCATTCAAAGAAAGGCCTGATTCTGCCTATACTGTCTGCGCCGAAAGAAGCATTGACAATGTCGGCAACTTCCTGAGGAATAAGAGAATCAGTATCAAATTTTCCGTTTGTAAGCTCCCTGAGAGCACTTCGCACATCACGAAGGATCTGTTCACGCACAGAAAATGGCTGCAGCCTCAGACGGAGCATGAATTCGGGGACATCAAGCTCATTCTGACGTGAAAACACCGTTGAACGGGCAGCCAGAAAAGCTTCGATCCCCAGTCTTTGCCTGTTTAAGTATCTCATGCCGGAAAAATAAACTCCTTAACTGTAGTACCTGAAGCAGGCAACTACCTTGCCTATGATCTGGATATCCCTTGAAATAATGGGATCATAAAGGGGATTTTCGGGCTGAAGCCTGAAGTATCCGTCCTTTTCACGGTAAAAACGCTTGACGGTGGCTTCGTCCTCAATAAGACCGATAACGATTTCACCGTTGTCGGCATAATTTGTTTTTTCAGCGATAATTACATCGCCGTCGAGAATACCTGCCTCGATCATACTGTCACCCTGAACACGCAGAGCGAACAGAGAATCGGCGGTGTGACGGTCTGCAGGATAGGGGATGGACGCAACTATCTCCTCATATGCATAAGCAGGCAGACCGGCGGTAACTCTGCCCAGCAGAGGCACCTGCACAACGGGAGCATCAGTTGTAAGACGGATGGCACGGTTAAGACCGTCGCCACGTGAAATAATACCCTGATCCTCCAGCTTCTTGAGATGGTTATGCACGGAGGAGGTGGATTTAAGACCGGTAGCGGTGCAGATTTCACGGATTGTAGGGGGAATTCCGCCCTGAGAGCATTCACGAAGATATTCCACTATCTTCTGCTGAACATCGGAAACTCTTGCCATAAACAGCCTCCTTGGATGTTAGAAATCAGTATAATGCCAAGTTTATCTGATCAAAGTATAACATATGTTCTCAAAAAATGCAAACATTTGTTTGGAAAAAATGAGAAAAATTTTTTAAAGTACATTCACAGGAGCGTAACATATTACGGCGAAAATGAGGTATATTATATATGCACCCGAAAAGACAGAAAGCGGCACGCCGCAATCCGTTTTCTGCCGCAGGTGCATAGTTATACCCTCCTCAATGTACCCCTCTTGAAAAACACAGACCCTCGGAGAAATCCGGGGGTCTGTTGTTTGTTATGAGAAAAAAGAAAATTTTATCTGATCATTCCCATCAATGACAGATAGATCAGTATAACTATTTCAGTCTTATTCTATTAAGTATAATTTCTTACCAGTTTTGGCGAATCAGGAGTCATAAATTCTATATTACAGATTTTAACAACGGAAAACTCAATCCGTCCATTTCCTGACACTCAGCACAACCTGTCCCATGATTTCAAGCTCCGAAAGCTCATCACCACGTATGTTTATCGGGGGATAATAGGGATTAAGACAGCATAGCATGACTCCCTGAGAGCACAGTTTGTATATATACAGACCTCTGTACTGACGGAAAGCGGCAAGTACAGCCTGAGAGTCATCGGGACGCTGTACCTTCTTAAGAAGCAGCAGGTCACCTTCGTTTACTGCAGGATAAAGATGGTCGTCGCCTTCGATATAGAAGCAGTCTTCATATTCTGCGGTGCATGGCTCGTAGCGGAGAGGAGAAGAAAGATCATCGATGGAAAAAACGGGCAGAGAGCACAGAGAAGATTCGTCATAAGGATTTTCCATAGGCACATCGTAGCCCTCAAGCCATTGTACACTTACAGAAAGCGCCTCCGCCATGCAGCAGAGTGCCTCATGCTTTGGCTTGAAAACACCCTTTAAATACTGGGAAAGAGTGCCCTTGCTTATTCCCGTGTCACGGCTGAGCTGTGCTGCGCTGGTATTTCGTGCAGAAATACCCTCCTGAAGACGTGTGCAGAAATCAGAAATTTTTTCCATAATCAACCCTCCTATGAAGGATACTGTCAGATAAATTATATTATTCCCTTTGTACAAAGTCAACGGAAGGGAGATTTGTAATTTTGATAATTTGCCGATTGATTTTCATGTTCCAAATGTGTAACATTTAAATAGAACATATGTTCGATAAAATTGGAGGTGGATGAAATGGCAGACGGCTCAGATCAGGCTTTCAGGGTGGATATTGACTTAGGTTACCTGCTGATGGGCTGGTGTCTGGTCTGTAATGACCCTATAATGGACAATGAAAAATACATACACAGGGACGGAGGTTTGTGCTGCGAAAAATGCAGAGCAGCATATAAGGAAGAAAATCAATGAACGACAATACCCATGATTACTGTCTGAGCGCATTCAGACTTTATTCCATGTGCGGATGTCCAAGGCAGAAGGATATCCGTGAGCTTGACATCAATGACCCATCAATCGAAGACCTGAGCGCAGTCAGCAAGACGGTGGAGGACCTTATGGGCGAGCCTGAGGGACGTGACATTGTGGACTGCCTGAAGGTGGTTTATTTCACACGCCCCAAGGAGCTTAAGGAAAAGGGCACTGTGACGCTGCGAGTGCGAAAGGCAAGCGATATTCTTGCAATGAGCGAAGCCACTGTTTATAGGAATCTTCGCAGAGCAAGGCGCATTTTTGCACGTAACAGAGGCTTAAGGGACGACGGAGATGAAAAGTGGCTGATAAATCTTTTTACAAAATCGTAATTTTTTCTGTGAGCAAATACGGTCTTTTCAGGTGTTTTATTATTGTATATAATAAAAACACATATTTGAAAAGAGGGGTAAAATGGAAAATTCAAAGAAATCATTCAATGAGCTTTTCAGGAAAGAATGGAACAGAGAAGGACTCAACCGTGCTTTTACTTTTCCTTATGCACTGGTGTGTGCTGTAATTCTTGGGATTAATGCAGTGACTCTCATTGCAGCCGAAATAAAGGAAATCTTTGCATGGTTTGAAAAAGTCGGCGGAATGGATACAGAGTTCTCCATGAAGGATTGTGCATTTATTGCAAGCAGCTATTACAATGACGGCAAAAATATCAGAATGAGCTTTTCTGCTTTTGGTCTGGACAGACTGATCGGTATTGTGTGCGCTGTCATTGTTACACTGGTCTTTGCTCTGTTTGTCCTGTCTGCGCTTCGCAGAGTAGGCGGCGGACTTCCCGTAATTACCGATGAACAGACCGAGGAGAATGTGCGTATATTCATAAGAAGAAACCGTAAGGCAAAAGCTGCAGCATTTCTTGCCGCAGGTCCCTTTGCGGTCTGCACGGCACTGGTGTATGAAAGCTGGGACGGCATATATCTTTCCATGATCAAGCACATACAGCTTATGGAGCGATATGAGCTTGCAAATCTGTATTTCATCATAGGAATGATTATTTTCCTTTTTGCCGCAGCGTCCTCTGTATCGGTGTATTCTCTCATTGGCAGGGTTTACAGAGATGAAACGGAAAAGGGCACGGGCGAAATTCTGAGAAGCCGTGAAAGCTTTGCTAAGGTGTGCAATATTGCTCTTGCAGTTTTTATTCTGGCAGTGCCTTTTGTGCTTATGGTTGTGGATATAATGGCAAGAGTATTCGGTTACAATACCTTTGATGGCATCACGTACTTTATATATCCCGCTTTATTTGGCGTGCTTGTGCTGCTGCTGAACAGATACAGATCAGTTCAGGCAAGAAGCTGCACGGTTATTGCATATGAAAGAGAAAAAGCTATGGCGTAAGCCATAGCTTTTTTCAAAAAAATATAATTTACAGTGAGCAAAAACTTCCTGTTCATGTGTTTATACAGTGAAGAACATAAACAGAGAAAGGAAAAGCATTATGAAGACAGAAAACACATCAGTAAAGAGTACACTTACGGCATACCGCAAAAAATACGGCTGGGGCGGTGAGAAATTATCGGTCAGTATGATGATTTCCGCTGCAGCGGCAGTGATATATGCTCTGTGGAAAACAGTGGAAACGATGACGACAATAAAAGAATCATTCGGCGAAAGTAAGGCGGATCATACCATCGGAACAAATATCTGGAGTGTAGTCACAGCAGAGAAAAATGGAATGAAGTATTGGAGAGCAACAGGAATTTACGGAGGAGAGATCAATCTCCTGTCCCTTCTGCTTGTCATTCCTGCGGTAATAGCCCTTGTTCTCGCTGTGCGCCATGTGGGCGAAGCTGCTTCGGAAAAATACAACGAGGAAAATACAACCGTGTTCATGAAAAAGCTCAGCGGCAGTCTGACCGCTGTAAAAACAGCAGGCTTTCTGAGTCTGGGAATTGTTATCACAGGCGCATCGGCCTTAAACTGTCTGCTCAGATCTTACGCTGAGGTTGGTTACGGCATAAGCGGCCCAAAGCCTCATGACCCGAGCATCGGTGAACTTGCGATAATCGGTTATTGCGTACTGACAGCACTTTTATGCATACTGTCTGCTTTTTTTTCAGCCGGTGTCTGCACAAAGATGAAAAAGGTCTTAAAGGGCGAGAATATTGGCTCTGATATGCTGAGAAAAGCGGAAAACAGAGCAAACAGACTTGGTAAAATACTGGCAGTGCTGATGGCTGCAGGTGCAGCTGTAATTTTGGTTTTTGCGATTATTGGAAATGAAGTCGGAGGAACAGGTGTTTATTTGTCCGCAGCAGCCCCTCTGGCAGCGGCATATATGCTTCATCTGCTCAATAAACATCGTGCTTCCCAGAGCTCAAGCTTTATGAACTTCCTGAAAAAGAGCGAATAAGCTGAAAAAAGGGATATGGCTGTGCCATATCCCTTTAAAATATCAGTTCTTTTCTTTTGATGCCAGCATCGAATAGTAAAACACACCGCCTAAAATCAGCAAAGCACCGAAAATCTGAAGAAGGGAAGGAACTTCCCCGAAAAGAAAAATCGCAAAAACTGCAGCAACAACAGGCTCGCAGAGCTTTGAAGTTGATATGAAGGCAGGGGAGAAGAACTTTAAGCACCAGCTGAAGATGCTGTGCCCGAGGATCGTTGAGAACACAGCCAAAAGAAGTCCCACAATGAGAGCGGAGATTTCGAAATCGGCAACAAATCTGTGACCACCGATAAGTGAAGTGACAGTAAGCACTGCAGCGCAGGAAAGATATACAATGTAGGTGTAAACCGAGGTGGATGTGTTTTTTCTCACGGCTCGGCCGATAAGGGTGTATATACCTACTGCGATGGCGGCAACAAGTGACAGAATATCGCCGTAAAGGTGAGCTTCTCCTGCACTGCCGTCTGCAAAGGCGATAACAGCACTGCCGATTATGGTTACAGCCACAGCAAAAATTGCCTTGCCCGAGAGTCTGCCCTTCATAAAAATACAGAATCCGATGATAACCCAGATAACCTCAGTGCAGACGATGGTTGTGGAGCTTGCAACGGAGGTGTGGCTCAGGGACTCAAACCACAGAACAAAATGAATTGCCAGAAAAACTCCGCTCAGTGCGCTGAGAAGCCATGTTCTGACACCTGCAGAAAACAGCTCACGCCGCACATCTTTTTTGAAAAGCACCACAGGAGTCATCAGCACCACCGTCCACAGAAGACGGTACATTGCGGTAACAGAAGAAGGTGCGGCGGAATATCTGACAAAAATTGAAGAAAGGGAAATTCCGATAACACCGATAATTATCATAATAATCGGGTGTTTTTCAATAAATTTCATGAACTCACCTTGTTTTTAAGCCGCAGAGAAAACCCTGCGGCTCATTTTTATATCCATTGTCCCGGGAGAACTTTTTTCTCCATATAGGGGAACTGTTTGTTGAATTCTTCCACATCCTCTTCGGTGAGGCTTTCGTAAACAGGTGCTTCGTAAAATTTACCGCCTGAAAGCTTTGAAAGCCCGCCTTCATGAAGCTCATAGCCCATAAATGGAGGGAAATTCTGACCGTCAGAGGTGGTTATTCCGAAGTTGTCGCAGGTTTTGAAGCCGAATCGGGGATAATAGTCAGGCTCACCGAATATGATGATGCCGCCGAAATCGGTTTCTTTTGCAAGAGCGAGGGTGTGGCGCAGAAGTGCGCCGCCGATGCCCTTTTTCTGCAGTTCAGGCTCGATGCAGAGAGGACCGAAGGTGAGAACTTCTGTGTCGTCAACTCTTGCCTTTGCGTAGTATATGGCACCCACGATTTTTCCATCAAGCTCAGCCACAAAGGAAAGCTCGGGCACAAAAGCAGAGTCACTTCTGAGCTTGTGAACGAGATAATGCTCGTTACAGCCGGGAACGTGCAGATTCCAGAAAGCACGCTGAGTCACAGCCTCGGCTTCGTGGTAATCAGCAGGTGTTTCGTGTCGTATAATTAAATTATCCATTGTATTCTCCTTAAAAAGTTGTAACAGCGATGTGCACAGAAATCGACGGCACAAACATTGGAATGATCCAAAAGGGGTATTCCAAAAGGGGATAACCCCTTTTGGTCGTTTAGGGAGGAGAATTATCAAGGAGGAGGGGGATCGAAACCCCTCCTCCTTGATTGGTTTCTTTGGGTACCGTTTCTTGTCCACACAAGAAATGGTACATAACAAACTCTAAAACTTTATTCCTTCGTCCAAAGCGCCGTCGCACCGCAAGGCAGGGCAAACCCTGTGCTTTCGACCTTTAAGCCTATCTCGTCGCAGGACAGCACGCCGCCGTGCCTGGGCTGAACAAGAGTGCCCAGCAGATAACTCATAACAGAAGGCGAAAGTCCCGTTGTATAGCTGTTTATGGCAAAGAACAGAGGATCATCGGAAAGCAGCTTTGCACATTCAGAAACGAGGGTGTAAACCTGCTCCTCAAGCTTCCACACCTCACCGTTGGGACCTCTGCCGTAGCTGGGAGGATCCATTATAACAGCATCGTAGGTGTTGCCTCTGCGCTGTTCACGAGCGATAAATTTCAGGCAGTCGTCAACTATCCATCTCTGAGGCAGCTCACGAAGCCCCGAAATAACAGCATTTTCCTTGGCCCATTCGGTCATGCCCTTGGAAGCGTCAACGTGGGTCACATGAGCGCCTGCGGAAAGGCAGGCAATGGTAGCACCGCCCGTATAGGCAAAAAGGTTAAGCACTTTTATAGGACGGTTTGTCTTTTTGATAAGGTCAATGAAGTAATCCCAGTTCACCGCCTGCTCGGGGAAAAGACCCGTGTGCTTGAAGCCCATGGGCTTTATGGCAAAGGTGAGATCACGGTACTTTATCTGCCATGAATCGGGTATTTTCTTGTATACATCCCATGCACCGCCGCCGCTTGACGAGCGGATATAACGTGCGTGGGCATTTTTCCATAAAGGATTTTTCTTCTCCGTTTTCCATATGACCTGAGGGTCGGGACGGATAAGAATTATATCTCCCCATCTCTCAAGGCGCTCACCGTCAGAAGCGTCGAGAAGGGTGTAATCTTTCCAGTGGTTTGTAAATCTCATATATATCTCCTAAGCTGAGCATTGTGTTGACAAAAGTCGCCCTTTGGGCGACCCAAAGAACATGTTTATCCAAAGGATAAACTGTTAATTTTCCGAAGGAAAATATAACCCCCGGCGAGGGGTCTCTATATCTTCCTGCGCTTTTGTAAGCATGAGATGTTTCGCCCTCTGCGGAGGGCGATTCAAGGACTTTGCCCTTGAAAATCCCACCAAAGGGAGCAAAGACTCCCTTTGGAAACCCATATTTTTAAAAAATAGTAGTCTGTCCGTTTGAATCTTTCATGCCGGGAGGTGTCAGACCAAGATGCAGATATGCCGCATGGGTGACGCACCTGCCTCTGGGAGTGCGTGAAAGGAAGCCTATCTGCATAAGATATGGCTCGTAGACATCTTCTATGGTAACCGCCTCTTCACCGATTGCAGCGGCAATGGTTTCAAGACCAACAGGACCGCCTTTGTAGTAGTCTATGATGGAGCGGAGCAGAAGTCTGTCGATCTTGTCAAGTCCCAGCTCGTCGATCTCAAGACGGTCAAGAGCCATTCTTGCAATGTCAAATGTAATTGTGCCGTCACCGTATACCTGAGCAAAGTCACGTACACGCTTTAAAAGTCTGTTGGCAATTCGAGGAGTGCCTCGTGAACGGGAGGCAATCTCAAGCGAGCCTTCCTCCTCAATGCCAAGCCCGAGAATACCTGCCGAGCGGGTGACAATTTTTGAAAGCTCCTCGGGAGTGTACAGCTCAAGTCTGAACAGTACGCCGAAACGGTCACGCAGAGGTGCGGAAAGCTGACCTGCACGAGTGGTAGCACCGATAAGGGTAAAATGTGGCAGGGGCAGATGATAGCTCATAGCACCCTGACCCTTGCCTGTTACGATATCGATTGCGAAGTCCTCCATTGCAGGATAAAGAACTTCTTCAACCATTCGTGAAAGGCGGTGAATCTCATCAATAAAAAGAACATCGCCGGGATTCATGGAAGAAAGGAGTGCGGCAAGGTCACCGGGCTTTTCTATTGCAGGACCCGAGGTCACTCGCAGCCCCACACCCATCTCATGGGCAATAATACCCGCCAGTGTGGTCTTGCCCAGTCCCGGAGGACCGTACAGCAGACAGTGGTCAAGGGTTTCACGTCTGCCCAGAGCCGCACTGATATAAACCCTTAAGTTTTCCTTGACCTTGTCCTGACCGATATAGTCATCAAAGTTTTTCGGACGGAGAGGATTATCCGTGTCACCGTCCTCAGAGGAAAACTCAGGGGCAACTATTCTGTTTTCAAAGTCCATTTCATCATCGTAGGAAACGGACTGAGTTGCACCGAAATCGTCATAATCATTGCGGTTTTTAGGGGACATTTGAATACCTCCGGTATTATAACTGGTAAATATTACAATCAGTTGGGCTTTTTAAGCTTCTTAGCCACAGCCCATGGTGTGAACATTATAACCCATACGGCAGAAATTACAAGCAGCAGACCGATTCTGTAATCGGGCAGATTATCTCTGAGCAGATTGAGAAGCGGGTTGTCAGATGTGCCGCTTATAAAGAAGAAATTGGTTCTGAGCTTTGCGTTGAGATATGAAATGGGGACGCAGAGCACCAGAAGAACAAGAAAGATTTTCCAAAGGCTGCCGCCTCTCGGACGGTGTCCGCCAACTATGAGAAGTATGGGGAAAAGCACCAGAACGATATGCAGCGCCTGAGAATGAATATTGAAGAAATTCCACAGCGGGAGAGTGTTCCACGAGGGCACGGCAAAAGCGAAAAGAGCTCCCGGCAGACACACTCCGTAAAGGAAATCCGCAGTAAGCTTATTGGGAATAAATGCGTACAGAGTACACACGAAAATATTGATGCTGCACAAATGCAGCGGCAGTACACCGTTGCTCCACTGATCGGTAACGGCATAGGCCGTCTGGGTTACAGCCTCATAAAGAAGGATGAAAAGGGCAAGAGCCTTGAGCATAATGCTCCTGCCCTTCTGAGAGAGTCTTTTATACAGAAAGGAACAGATCACCCACACAATGACAGCACCTGCAAGAAAGCAGATATGTCCTGTGCCGAAGATCTTGAATCCCTGATGATCCCAGCCGTATTTTTCCACAAGTGACATTGTGGAATACCAGAATTCACTCATACAAGACACCCCCTCAAGAAGGGATTATTCCTCGATTGCGGCTTCAGCTTTCTTTTCCTTGTTCTTTTTGCACTTTTCCCAGATAATCCAGGGAGTGTAAAGAACAAGCCAGACAACAACGATAAGAAGACCAAGACCGATTCTGTAGTCGGGGAAGATGCTGCCGAGCATCTCAAAGGTGCCGACACCGTCAGTGCCGTTGATGAAGAAGAAGTTGGTACCCAGAGCAACATTGATAAAGTAAATGGGAACGCAGAGTCCGAGAGCGATAAGACCTATCTTCCAGAGACGACGGAAGTTGGGACGGAAGCCGTCAGCAATAAGGAGGATGGGGAAGAGAACCAGCAGAATATGGAGGATCTCGGAATGAATGTGGAAGAAGTTGGTGATAGGACGAATCTGCCATGAGGGAGTGAGAAGTGCAAAGAATGCACCGGGCAGGCAGATTGCGTAAAGATGCTCTGCAACAAGCTTGGAGGGCTTGAACAGATAGAAAAGGCAGACAAACATATTTATGCTGCAGAAGTGTAAGGGGAGAAGGGAATTATCCCACTGACCGGTTACGATATAGATAATGTCGGTAACTACTTCCCAAACGAGATAGATGGAAACGAGGGTGATAAGAACGCCCTTCTTGCCTTTTTCGCTCATCCTGCGGTAAATGATGGGCATGAAGATCCATGTAAGAATACCGAGAGAAAGCCAGAAAAGGTGAACGCCGCCGAAAAGCTCAAAGGCGATATGATCCTCGCCGTAAGCGGCCTTGTAGGATTCATTGGACCAGAACATTTCGGGGACCTTTGTTTCCTCGATGTTTTCGATTGCGCAGCTGATAAGATTTTTCATGTTGTTGCCTCCAATATGTAAAATTTTGGGAGGGGTCAGAGCCTGCTTGCCATTTCACGCAGTGAAAGACGGATAAGCTCTTCGACGGAAAGGGAGGGGTCAAACTTTGAAACCACAGCGGTAGCCTCATTTGCCTGATATCCCAGCACCATAAGAGCGCTGACAGCTCTTGCGGGATTAGCGGCAGCAGAAGGAGCGGCAGCAGGTGCAGCGGCAGAATCACCCTCAACGGGTGCTCCAAGACCCTTTACCTTGTCTTTAAGCTCCAGCACAATTCTCTGAGCAAGCTTGGGACCTACGCCCGAAGCACGAGTGAGAGTCTTGTAATCCCCTGAAGCAACACTCATGCCGATTTGCTCGGCGGTAAGCTCGGAAAGAATAGCCATACCAACCTTTGCGCCTACGCCGTTTACGGAAATAAGCATCTTAAAGCATGCCATTTCAGTTTTTGTGGCGAAGCCGAAAAGGTCAAGTGCATCCTCACGGACGCTCATATAGGTATAAAGCTTGATGTTTTTGCCGACAGCGGGGAGTGTGCGCAGGGTCTGCATGGAGGTGAAGCATTTAAAACCAACGCCTCCGCACTCAACCACTACAAAACCCGGCTCGGTATATTCAAGGGTACCGGAAAGACTGTAAATCATTTTAAATTCCTACCTTTCATTCGCTCCTCCATGGCAGAGAAGCCCGAATACTGAGCGTGACAGATTGCTATAGCCAGAGCATCGGCGGTGTCGTCGGGCTTGGGCACTTCCGCAAGTCCCAGCAGACGTCGTGTCATCTCCATAACCTGAGGCTTGGGAGCCTGACCGTAGCCTGTGACCGCCTTTTTTACCTGTAAAGGGGTGTACTCATAAACGGGAAGCCCCGACTGATGGGCGGCTAAAAGTATTACGCCCCTTGCCTCGGCGACCCCGATAACGGTCTTGGCGTTGTTTGCGTAATAGAGCTTTTCAATAGCCAGCGCATCAGGATGCCGCTGCTCGATAAGCTCAAGGGTGCGGCGGTATATGGTCTCAAGCCGCTGACAGAAGTCAACTCCTGCCCGTGTGACGATGGAGCCGTATTCAACGGGTTTCATATAAGGTGCATTG
Organism: Acutalibacteraceae bacterium; assembly: GCA_045604155.1. Taxonomy (GTDB): domain Bacteria; phylum Bacillota; class Clostridia; order Oscillospirales; family Acutalibacteraceae; genus JAISGQ01. Next base: position 11,069 of record JAZUNN010000060.1, on the reverse strand, counting down.
TAGCGCAGAAAACCGAAGCCTACAATGGCATAACCGGGGTCAACACCGAGAATAAGCAAATCATCGCCTCCATTAAAGCTCATAATACTACATATTACATCAAAAATCAACAATTGATGTAAGGGGGAGAATCATACAGATGGGCAAATCGTGATTTACCCCTACAGGCTGAGATTCATAACAATGGCATCTTCGTTGGGATTATTGTAGAAATTCTTTCTTGTTCCAACTTCCTCAAAACCAAAGGAAGAATACAGAGCCTTGGCAGGCTCGTTTGAAGCCCTGACTTCAAGTGTCAGCTCGGAAACGCCAAGCTCCTTTGCGCTGTTTATGAGAGCAGACACAAGCTTTTTGCCGATTCCGTGTCTGCGAAACTGAGGAAATACGGCAATATTGCAGATGTTGCCTAAATCTGCGGCAAAAAGCATACCTGCATAACCTGCAATCTCACCGCCGAAGAGAGCCACAAAGAAACGAGCGGCGTCGTTGTCGGCTTCAAATGCAATGCCTTCCTCGCTCCATGGGTCAGAAAAGCACAGACTTTCAAGCTCAGAGAGCTTTCCTGCGTGTTCCTTTTTAAGAGGCACGATCTTTATATCGTCACATATGCCGTCCATGAAAGCGCAGACAGAAGTTCTTATTTCATCACGGCACTGACGGTAAACATCAATACTCTGACCGTAAGGGTCAGAAATACCCTTGCCGAGTATTATTATCTTTTTTTCGTCAATACCCAAATTAAGCAAAGTGTTTGCATGGGAGGGAGTCATGCAGACTATGACGTCTGCGCTGTCTGCAAGAGGCTTTGAAAGCACTCTTGAGCGGTGAGCGCTTAAATCAATGCCTATTTCACGGCAGACGGCGGCGGAGTGCTCAGATGCCGCATCTCCCGACCCCATAAGACCTGCGCTCAGTATCTCAGCATCAAAGCCTCGCTTTTCAGCTTCCTGTTTTGCTATGTACTCCGCCATAGGGGAGCGGCAGGTGTTTCCCGTACACAAAAATAATATTTTCATAGCACATAATCCTTTGAATACTGTTGTAGGGAACGGCGCAAGCGCCGTTCCAAATAGATATTTTGCAAAGGTTTATCCCTTCGCATCGTACCATGTTTTGCCGATCTTTCCGTCGACCTCAAGTTTTACGGAAAGGGAAGCGGCATTTTCCATTTCCTCTTTCAGAATGGAGAGTGCCTTTTCTGCCTCATTTTCGGGTGCTTCAAGAATAAGTTCGTCGTGCACCTGAAGAATCAGCCTTGTTTCCATGTTTTCTTTCCTGAGCCTTGCAAAAACCTTGACCATGGCGATCTTTATAATATCCGCCGCGGTGCCCTGAATAGGCATATTTCTGGCAACTCGCTCACCGAAAGCACGCATCATATGATTGGAGGAGCTTAATTCATGGAGATATCTTCTTCTTCCGAAAATCGTTTCTGCATAAAGCTTTTCCTTTGCGGAATTTATAAGCTCCTTCATGTAGCTGTCAACACCTGCATAGGTGTTGAGATAGCCCTTTATATAAGCAGAAGCCTCAGAGTTTGAAACACCGATGTCCTTTGCAAGGGAGTATGCGCCGATACCGTAGACGATACCGAAATTGACAGCCTTTGCATGGGAGCGCATGGTGGAGGTGACCTCATCGAGAGGCACGCCGAAAACCTGAGAAGCGGTTATTCTGTGGATATCCTCACCTGAAGAGAAACCGTCGATCATTCGCTGGTCCTTTGCGCAGTGAGCAAGAACACGCAGCTCAATCTGGCTGTAGTCGCAGTCGATAAGCACCTTGCCCTCTGCCGCAGTAAAAAACTTTCTCATCTGACTTCCAAGCTCGGTGCGGACTGGGATATTCTGAAGATTCGGCTCTGTTGAGCTGATTCTGCCTGTCCTTGTTTCCGTCTGATTGAAGCTTGAATGTATTCTGCCATCCTCCGCAATAGTCTTGAGCAGACCTGCGCAGTAGGTGGAATTAAGCTTGCTGAGAGTTCTGTATTCGAGTATTCCGTCAACTGCCTCGTGCTGACCTCTGAGAGATTCAAGCACCTCCGCATTTGTTGACCAGCCTGTCTTTGTTCGCTTGCCGCCTTTCAGACCTATCTTGTCAAAAAGAGCCTCGCCAAGCTGTTTCGGGCTGTTCAAATTGAACTCATAGCCGACAGATGCGTAGATGCCCTTTTCAAGCTCAGAAATACGTTCGGTAAGCATAGTGCCGAAAAGTTCAATGCCCTTTCTGTCAACGGCAACGCCGCAGATTTCCATATCGGCAAGAACCTCCGCAAGAGGCAGCTCAATATCGTAAAGCAGGCTTTCCTGCTTGTTTTCTTCAATTTTATTAAGAAGCGCACGGCATAGAGCAGGAATCCGCTCAGCCCTTGCGGCAGTTTTCAGCATGGGCATAGGAGCGTTGGGTACTTCGGAAACGTAGGTTGCAAGAAGCTCATCAAGACCGTAATTCTTCTCAGGGTCAAGAAGATACGCCGCCAGCATGGCGTCCATCTTCACGTTTTTCATATCGGGATACTGCTTGTAAAGAGCCTTTACATCAAAGGTGTGCTTGGCAATATCGCCGTTTTCGAGAATTTCCTTTATGAAAAGTTCTATATCCTCACTGTCACTGAGCACAACAACACTGTTGTTTCCGGAATATGCCACGCAGCCTTCATCAAAAATAAAGTAAACGTCCTTGTCCTTCTTTAATTCCTCAAGCCAGTTTTCGGGGTCAAGGAGTACTTTCTGAGATTCAGTATTTGCCGCTTCTTTCTTAGCCTCGGCAGCCTCTTTTTTATCAGCCAGTCCCAGACGCTCCATCATCTTGAACATCTCAAGCCTTATGAGCATGGTGCGAGCGGCTGTAACATCGGTCTCGGCAGGCTTATAGGCTTCGATATCAAGGTCGACAGGCGCATTGAATACGATTCTGCCTAATTCACGGCTGAGATATGCGCTGTCCTTGCCCTCAATAAGCTTGTTTCTCATGCCTGCCTTGATGGAAGGGTCGTCGATATTCTTATAGACCTCGTCAAGAGAGCCGAATTTCTTTATAAGCTCACCTGCGCCTTTTTCACCGATTCCCGGTACACCGGGGATATTGTCGGAGATGTCGCCCTGAATGGCTTTTATGTCGATAAGCTGCTTCGGGGTAACGCCGTAGGTCTCCATGATTGTGCTTTCATCATAGGTTACAGCCTCGGGATGACCGCCTTTTGTTGAGAGCATACGCACAGTGACCCCGTTTCCGATAAGCTGGAAGGAGTCACGGTCGCCTGTTGCGATAACGCAGGTATTGCCTGTTTCTCTGCAACGGGCGGCAAGGGTGCCGAGAATATCATCAGCCTCAAAGCCTTCAGCGGTAAGAAGCTTGTAACCCAGCGCAGAAAGCAGGTCTTTCAGCGGCTGCATCTGGAGAAACAATTCCTCAGGCATACCCTTTCTCTTTGCCTTGTAGCCCTCATAAGCCTTGTGGCGGAAGGTGGGAGCCTTCAGGTCAAAAGCGACAGCCACGCAATCGGGCTCAACATCTTCAAGCATCTTGAGCATCATGCTCATGAAGCCGTGGATTGCGTTGGTGGGCTGACCGTCCTTGGTGGTAAGAGGTCTTATGCCGTAAAAGGCACGGTTTATAATACTGTTGCCGTCGAGAGCAAGTAATTTCATAATAATCTGTCCTTTAGCATGAGTTGGCTCCCTCTGAATACAGCCTCCCCTTGTCAGGGGAGGTGTCTGCGTAACACGCAGACGGAGGGGTAGTCAGTTACTCGATTATAAAATTATTTTATCAGCATCTTTATGGCCCAAACCTGAATACGAGTGGGCATTGCGCTGTAGAGCTTCAATAAAAAGCTTGCATTTTTGGTGTATACATATTTCGGGTGCTTCTTGGAAAACGCCTTCCATGTGAGCTTTGCAAGCTTCACAGGAGGCAGGGCTTTGACTGTTACCTTATCCATTATGCCCTTGAATTTTGCGGAATTCGCCTTGTAAAGCTGAGTTTTTTCACAAAGGGCACGCATGGAAATATCCGATGCGCCAATCATGTCCGTTGCAAAAGCACCGGGTCTTATAACCACAACGGGAATATCCAGAAGAGCAAGCTCAATTCTCAGTGACTGAGCGTAGTTATCAAGGGAAGCCTTTGAGAGAGAATAGATACCGTTGAAGGGCAGAGGGTCTAATGGCGCAAGCTCGCTTGTTGCAATTATCACTCTGCCGCCCTTTCTCAGCAGGGGCAGAAATTCCTTGTTGACCCTGTAGACACCGAAAAGATTGATATCCATAATCTTTTTGAAGTCCTCTTCCGTCATTTCCACATAGGAATCCATGCGGTAAATACCGGCAAAATGAATGACAGCATCCAACCTGTCTGTTTCGGCAGAAACCTTTTCAAAAACCTCATGAACACTTTCACTGCTTCTGACATCGATCTTCAGAGGCACGATATTTTCGCCTTCGTAATCAAAATCAAGAATATCGCAGGAGAAAACACGGACACCCTTCGAGGCGAAAAACTCTGTCACAGCCCGACCAAGACCTCTTGCACCTCCTGTAACCAGAATATTTTTCATATTAACCGCCTCCCATGAAATTTCAATCCAAATAATTATACCATATAAGCGAATAAACGGCAAGAAAAAAGAACGATTGTTTTGTGACAAAAAAGCCGCATCAGTCGTAATTTAACGACCGATGCGGTGCTTTTCCTTTATTTTAACCTATTATCCTTCTTATGGATTCCTTGGTATTGCCGTCAGCGACAAAATAATGCTGTTCACTGCGAAGTCTTACACGATTTGATAGAGGCTCATCGGAAACGATCATACCTGCTCTTGCATGAACCTGCATATGCTCGGAGGAGCCGTATTTGACAACAAGCACAGACATACCGCCGGGTATTTCCACGTCGTTTTCATCGGCAACAGCCCAGGCAAACCTGCAGTCTTCATATTTTTTGTCCGCAGAAATTTCCTCGTAAAGCTCTTTCACGCTTCCCGAGTAATGATGGGTGGTTTTTGACTCAAAGAGAATGAGCATGGGGTCAATATTCGAGCCCAGATACTTGAATGTATAGCTGCATCGGGCAAGAAAATCCCCGAATTTCGAGCCTTTTTTCGGTGCTTTTACGGGTGCAGCGGAGCCCAGTGAGGTTTCGAGGGCAAGAGAAGCAATGCTCTTTGCACTGTCACCCTTGCAGGCACCTGCAAGAAGGCTGCGTATCTGCTCTGCGTTGTCCTTTTCACAGCTTTTTATTGCCTTCATAAGCTCTGATGCATCGCTGAAGGTAAGCTGGGGGAACAGCTCCGAAGGATCGGTATTAAGTCCGAAATCGCCGCAATATTCATCGATATCGGGAGTGTAGAAGAAAACAGGCTTGCCCAGCAGACTTGCCTCAGCAGCAACACCCGAATAATCGGTAATAATTATATCCGCCGCACGGATAGCCTCCTGAGTGGACATTTCGGTATCCACAACAGCCCGTTCATCCCCGAATATGGTTTCCGTATCCTTGGGATGGAGCCTTACAACGAGGGAATAGTTCTCATAATCGAAGGCAGCAGCCAGCTCCTCGCAGGGGACAACAGCACCCGGGCGGATTGTGGGAGCATAGACAACGACCATCTTTCCGCAGGTGGAGGGGTGGAGCTTCCAGAGCTTGAACCGCTCGGACTCACCATCGCTGCGTATCATAGAATCGGTAACAGGCAGACCGAGAGGAAGAATCCTGCTTTTATCGGTTCTCATTGCCTGAGAGAAGACCTCACGGGCAAACTCACTTCCGACTATGATGTAATCGTAGCCGGAGTGATATCGCACACCTTCCGCAACATCGGCAGGAAGGCCCAGCTCGGTATCTGTAATCTGCCAGCCGAACTTTCTGAAAGGTGCAATGGAGTGCCATATCTGGATTATTCTCATTTCCGGTCTGTGCTTCAGGATTCCAAGCTCAATGGATTCACTTTCAGTTATGCAGACCCGTGCGCCTGCAAGCAGACGCATTCTTTCAAGTACGAGAAAAGGGCGGCGCAGACCGAGCTTGTCACCCTTTTCGTTTTTGCATGAAAATCTGAGATCGGTATTGGGCGAGCGTTTTCTTATCTCCTCAGCAATAAGGAGAAAATTCTCGCTTGCACTGTCCGACTCACGGCTGATAAACAGCACCCTGTCCCGTTTTGCGGACAGCAGCTTCATAACAGCGTATATAAAGGTCATAAGACCTCTCAGTACGCACAACATAAACTTTTTCATCAGGCACGTTCCTTTTCCTTGGCGGCAAAGAAATCAAGTCCCTTGATCTTAGCGTGCCAGTATCTGGGACCCAGCCATGGCAAAGCGGGCTTTGCGTGGCGGTCCTTGGTCTGACGGTACAACAGCCAGAAGCCCATGGTGATAAGTACCAGAGCGCCCTGGGCGATCATAACCTTTATGAAATACTCCTCCTTGAAGGGAAGTCTTATTTCCTGAGAGAAAATAAGACAGAAACCGTATGCAGAGAGAAAAACGGGGAATACGGAGAAAACAGTGATTCCTCTCCAGTAAACAAAGCGGAGAATAAGTGCGCTGAGAGCCAGAGCGGCAACAACTGCGCTGATTGCCTGAGATATCATAACGAAATGCAGTCTTGAGCTGAGGGTGGAGTTCCAGTAAAGTGCATCGGAACGGATAGACTCAAAGAAGCACTGGGAAAGACCGTATGTGAACATGAAGGTAAGTGCGATGTCACCACGGCGGCAGGGGAATTTGTAGAATCGGTATCTTGCCATGAACATACCGGTGAGAAGAATGAATATTGCAAAGGCGGCAATGGCTTCAAAGAAATAAACATTGAGAAGCCATTCCTCTCCCGAAGCATCCCATGTGGAGAAAGGGGCACGGCAGAGCCATTCTGCCTTTACCGCATTACCTCTGTCGGAGGTGGAAAACTGAGCGGCAAGACGTCCGATGCAAATTCCCAGCGCAAGACCGGGAGAGCAGGCATCGGCAAGTCTGAGAATATTGATGTTGAAAAGCAGACACACCAGTATCATTATAAGTACACCAACTCCGAGAGCACCATACAGACCGAAGCCTCCCTCAAGATAGGTGTCAAGATTGGTGAGCTGATGAATATCCACATGACGGTCTGCGCCGTGCCAGCAGTAGAATGCACGGGCACCCATAAGACCGAGGGGGATGGAGGGAATAGCCACAAAGAGGACGTCATTCACTCTTTCTCGCTGGAAGGAACGCATGAACACAGCGGTGAGCACACCGAAAAGAACGGCTGCGCCCATGGTGATTCCATACCAGTACAGGGAATAATCCTCATAAAAGGCGGCAACAGAATCGAGCCCCATATGCTTATGCTCCTTCCTTAATAAATTTCGCTTTTATCGGGCATTGCAGATGCGAAGTAGACAATATCACTGACAAGGCGTTCACCGGCATTTGAAACGGTGTTGTATACATTGCCCATGTATGCCATACACGAACTCTGACCGCCGTCAAGATTGTATGCGTTTATACATCCTGCCTCATGGAAAAGCTTTGCAAAATCATTGGTTGTAAGACCTCCGGATTCCTTGGTACGTCCGTCAACAACGATAACAAGGTATTCAAGGGTACCAAGCTGACCGATACCTGTCCTGGGGTTTCTTCCGAAGTGCATTGAAGCAAGATTGTTCTTTGATGCACTTTTGTAGTGACAGAGCTCTCCGTCACGTACAAGTACGGGACCGAAATTGAGTGAATTGTATATTGTTGTTTCATCAAGGAAACCTGTTTTCAGCGCCTTGGTGGAACTCATGAAATGGAAATTGCCGTCGGAGTCAATAAACAGAGCTTCTCTTGCGGATTTCTTTTTCTGATAATATGTACCCTGACGGATGATAATGCCGGTCTTGCGCAGAGTATAGAAGTCACCGTTAACAGCGATTATTGCATTCTTTTTCTTTGCCTGCACAGATACCCTTGAACGGTTGCGGTAACCGGAGGAAGAAACGGATGTGCGAAGCTGAGTGGGGTGAGCAATCTTTACTTTTGCATAGCTTGCAACATAGGAACGGTTCTTAATCTTTCCCTTCTGTTTCCAGACATCCACCGTAATGGAAGGGTCTTCATAGACATTGTGCTTTATGCCGCTTTCATCGGTGTATGTATAGGAGTTTTCGGTGGAATAGGGTGAGCCGGGAGTATCGGTGACGGGGAGGAGGAAAAGCTTGGGCATTCCCTGAACCTCGTTGACAATATTTGTGGTAATAAGGCTGACGCCTGTATGGATATCAACAGAAGCATTTCTCTGCTCCACAACTGTTTCCGACTGGATTATTGTTGCAGCGGAAGGAGCAAGAAAAGTAACAGCACCGCACATAAGGCACAGCACGCCCAGAAGAATGAATGTAAGGATGGGATTTCCGAGAATCATTCCGGAAACACTGCGTTTCTGCTTGTGCTGAGGGGCATCTTCAAAATCAATATCATCAAGGTCATCACTTTCAGCCATAAGTTCCTCGGAAAAGGCAGAAGCTATGGATTTCCTTGAAAAACGAGAAGATGTCACGGCTTTTGGCGCAGGCTTGTCGTTCAGCAGAGTAACACTGTCAACAGACATACTATCTGCTTCCTTTTCTTCCGCAGGCGGGATGTGTTTTTCTTCGATGGTATCCGGTGTTACAGAATCCAAGCCGGACTCGATTGAATCAATCAGGTCAGACACCGTAGTGAGCTCGGATGTTTCATCAGGCTCAGAAGGCTCGGTAGTGCGGAGGGTATGGAGTATATCCTTGTAATTCTTATTGTTCATATCCGCACCTCCTAAACAGCATAGCCTATAAGGGCAGAATAAAGTTCGTTGCTGACGGAAAGCTTCCAATGACCTTCAGAATAGTGAAGCTCGAGGGCAAAAATACCTGTTGTGGTCAGTGTCTTATCCTCTGAGAGAAGCTTGTGCAGCTCGGAAGATGCAACGGCAAGAACAGCTTCTTCCGTATCAACCTTCTCGCCCTCATACTGCATACGGCGTATGGTGTTCTTTACATTTACAATAAGAGGATCATAAACACGTCGAAGATCGATAGTGGTGACTCTTATTGTCATTACGGCGGTTTTGCCGGTTACAACAGGCGCAGTTTCGATGGAATAGCTGCGCTGTGAATTGAGCTCATCATAGAAAACACGCATGACGGCATCGTCTATTCTGTCGCTGTCGACCATACCGAGAGAAACATAATTATAAAGCATTTCGTCTGCTTCATCATACTCTTCGTTTTCAAGGTGAGCAAAGAACTCGTGTACAGCCTCTTCGGGATCCGGGAGCTTTGTCAGACTGACTGCCTCACCGGAACAACCGCATAAGGAAAATATAAGCACAACGGCAAAAATCACGGACAAAATTTTGATTTTCACAGTGTCGCATCCCCCGTTTAAATATCAGATTCACCCTTTATTTTATTCCAGATACATATTTTTGTCAATGAAATAACGAGTGATGGATTCAATGTTTAAGATATGAACTGTATTTTATTGCAAAGGGGACATATTACTGTTATAATAAAACAAAAAAAGCAGGGAGAATGAAAAATGAGCGTCAAACGCCAGAATATGCCTGTTGCCCTTGAATTCATTATTCTTACCTTTGCCGCACTGCTTGCAGCAGGAGGAATATATTTTTTCAGATTTCCCAATAATTTCACCTTTGGCGGAGTTGCAGGTCTTGCCACGGTGCTGAGCAATGTGCTGCCCTTTTCCGCAGCATTCATCAACACTGCCGTCAATCTTCTGCTGCTCATAATCGGCTTTATATTCCTGGGAAAAGGCTTCGGAGTAAAGACAGTCTATGTAACCATCCTGTCTTCTGCAGCAGTCTATCTTCTCGAATATTTTGTACCAATGAAGCAGCCCTTTACAGACCAGCTAATGCTTGAATTCATCTATGCCATCGCACTTCCCTCGGCAGGCTCAGCAATACTCTTTGTCCTGGGTGCATCAAGCGGCGGCACTGATATTCTTGCAATGATACTGAAAAAGTATTTTGACACCAATATCGGCACATCCCTGCTTATTGCAGACCTTCTTGTGTGCATAAGTGCATTCATGGTTTTCGGTGTCACCACGGGACTTTATTCACTCTGCGGACTGCTTATGAAATCCCTTGTAATCGATCGCCTGATAGAAAGCATTAACTTAAAGAAATACTTCACCGTAATATCCACAGACCACGAGTCCATATGCGAATATATCCATTCGACTCTGGGACGTGCGGCAACGGTATATCATGCCCAGGGGTCATATACCCAGCAGGACAGAGTTGTCATACTCACCGTAATGTCACGGAAAGAGGGAGCAATGCTCCGCAGATTCATTCAGAAAAACCAGCCCACAGCATTCCTGATGGTTACAAACAGCAGTGAAATAGTGGGCAACGGATTCAAATCATTCTGATAAAAGCCCTTTAGGAAAGGTTTTGAAAAAATGTCAGTTGTATCTGTAGTCAGATGTGAAAGCTATGAAGAAAAAGAGGCTGAAAAAGCCCTTGACGCCCTTCTTGAGCCCATAGATGGCCTTGACTGGGTAAAGGAAGGAATGACCGTTGCAATAAAGTGCAATCTTGTCAGCATGATGAAGCCCGAGCAGGCTGCAACAACTCACCCGACCCTTGTTGCAGTGCTGTGCAGAAGGCTCAGGGAGCGTGGAGCAAAGCCCATAATAGGCGACAGCCCGGGAGGACTTTATAACAACGCATTCTTAAGCGGAATATACAAGGCGACGGGAATGCATTCCTGCGAAGAAACAGGCGCACAGCTCAACCGCAATTTCGGAGTTTCTCAGGCGGAATTTCCCGAAGCAGTCAAGGCAAAGACCTTTTCCTACACCGCATGGCTCGATGAGGCAGACGCGATAATAAACTTCTGCAAATTAAAAAGCCACGGCATGATGGGCATGAGCGCATCGACCAAGAATATGTTCGGCGCAGTGCCGGGAGTAACAAAGCCCGAATATCACTACCGATTCCCCAATGCAGCGGATTTTTCCGATATGCTTATTGATATAAACGAATATTTTAAGCCGAAGCTCTGCATAGTGGACGCAGTTGAGGGAATGGAA
>JAZUNN010000059.1:0-24527 GCA_045604155.1 Acutalibacteraceae bacterium | reverse complement strand
AAATATTTGTGTTTGATAGCATATCTAACAAACTAGGTTGGATCACAAAACATCTCATTTTGGAATCAAATGTACTTAGAATACTAGCTTGCGTTCTATCCGGGGCATTTACTGTTCCTATTAAACTTGCATATATTATTTCATCTTCCTTAGCTATTTGCCACAGTTCAGATTGTTGCAAAGAAAAAGTGTTTGACGAATCAAATAAATCTCTCCTTAGTTTTAGTAAGTTACTAATATTTACTGCGTCAATGGATTCATTTTTGTTTTTTACATACTTAAACAAAAGAAGTGTAAGACCAAAAAATAGATCACTTGCACTATAGTCCCAAAAAGGATCTTTCTCTGTAATCTGCGTTAACATAAGGTTCGTTGCAATGTCATTTACAAATTCATACGCTTTGTCAATATCATCGTCTAAATAGAACCGATATGGAATTTCTATTGGATTCCAACAACTTCCGTATAATGGAGAGCGAAAGTTTAAAACACAAATATCATATCCGTTTTCTTTTAGTTCTGTAGCCGTTCGGTTATATATTTCTGCTTTAGGATCGGTTATAATCATCGATTCATTAGCGTAACCGAGCAATTTTGCTGTGGGTATGGCGATTAATCGGCTCTTTTTCGAACCAGTTGCACCAAAAACTAAGGTATGGGAATCGGAGCTATCCAAATACAAAGATTTATTATCTTCATTCCATGCTAAAGGTACACCAGCACCATCTTGCTTGTAGTCTTTTATGGCTTTAGGCGGATATAGCTTTCTAGTGTTCATTGAGAACCGTGACATTGCTTTGTAAAATATCTCTGGTTTTTCGAAACTTGCACCGGACATAGTTGTATCAAAATCACTCATATTATTCCTCCTTTCTACTAGCTCTTTTCGACACGATTTACTCCGCTTGATTCAACGACATTTACGAATGATTCGGCATTCTGAATATCTGTCGTTAAATCAATATCGGGATGTAATGTGTTCTCGTTAAAGTGTCCATGATTATAAAAGGTTTCAGTAATTGCTTGAATATTTTTGATGTATTCTTCAAGATTAAATCTTAGAGACCCTATCACGCGAAAATGCTCTATTTGCGTAATACGTTGGTAGACTGATTCTATAAAATTCCCAAGAGATTCTTGCGAAAAATAAGCATCTACGCATAGCATAGCAACTAATGGAATTCTTAATGTTGAGTCATCGGTGTTAGTAAACCATAAACGCATTTTATTTAAAAGCTCTAATGGAATACCTTGACCATAATTCTTTTGTGCGTAGTTTAGCATAAGATTTATGAGATCATCGGTGCACATGTCTAGTGTTAAATAATCTTCGCAATATTGGTTAAGGCACATAGGAGTGTACGTTTCAGATAAACCCCTCCACCATAAGAGATTGGAACAATTATTTGCTGTAGACGAAGTCGAATTGAATAGAAATACAATTCGAAGCTTTTTTTTATGTAAGTAATTTTGAATTAGAATATTTAGCCACTTTCTAAACTTCAAAACATCCATTCGTTGCGAGGGGGAACCGTTTTCAGTAAAAGGAGAATTATAATAATCGGAATCATCAAAGATATAAAGCGTGTTTTCTTCCATTTGATTTGTATCAAGAAAAATTGTAGAGAAATTTGAAATGTCATATTTTTTTACTTTCCAATTTTTTCGAGAAATAACATCTTCAATTTCAAGTGCAAATCTGCTTTTTCCTCCTCCGCCTTGACTCGTAATTTCCCACCACAAAAAAGAGTCGTCCGCATTAATAAAACTAATAAACTCGTTATAGACTCTTTGAGGATAGATATAAGAGGTGATACGGCGTTCATACGCATACTTATAGTACCTATCGTTTGCAATTATTTTATTTACTTCATCAACACTAGACGGAGAAAAACCATCTTTTATCCATTCGAGAATAATTCTTACCCATTTATGCTTGTATGCACTGTTGATTGGGTAAAATATTGCAGAGATACCTAATGGCGCCAGTTCTTTGTTTCGCTCGATGATTTGTTCATGGCTTTCAACGCCAACTATAGCATAATTAACATCGCTACGAACTATGGATTTTTTAAGCATATCTAAAGTGCGATCTTTTTTCAAACTAGCTCCTAGAAAAATCATTCTTCTAGCTTTCATACCAAAAGATAGTTGTTTGGTGAGTGCACTATTTGGAGAATAATGTCGTTTGTAAGAAGCACCAGTAAGTACAATTTGCTCCGGACTACTATCTATATCTCCGTGAATTTTAAAAATAACATTTTTATTATCCTTTATGGAATCACCAATCAACTTGGTGTCTTTAGGGGTTGCAACATTATATAGTTTTCTACATCCTGTATACGCTTTTTCTAGAACCTTATCAAAATTAGTTGTGAAACAAAGTCCGTGAAAAATTTCTGGAATTAAATATACTGCCTCATTTTCAAGTTCGTAATCTTGTATTTTTTCCGAGTCAAAAACATCTTGGATCAATGACAGAAAAGTAGGGGCCTGTAAACAATCAAAAACTATATCTCCTGCGGTAAAAAAATCATCATTTGCAATAGCGTCTTCAACTTTTGTCTTGAGATCATTTTTGGGCATCATTTGCACTACAGATGAAAAAAGGTTCTGCCATGTGGGATATGCGAAAGCAGATAATCCAGCACCAACAAATGGTGACAGTTGATTAATATGCTTTGTTATAGCGGCATAGGCTATTCTATTAGGGGGATAGAAATCTATAAGATCTTTGTAGTCATATGCATATCTTTCTTCCATAACACTAATCCAACACCTATATTCATAGAAATATTTGTGCTGCTCCTTTCGCCTTGAATATTGAGAAATTACTACTATCAAGTTATTGTACCACATTTCGACATAATATTCCATATTTTTCAGAACAAAAAAACAAGATCTATCGAGAAAATAGATCTTGTTTTTAAAAATCGCTTATCCACTTTTGCTCAAATAAACAACAAACCCGAACGTTTCACCAATTGGTAAAAGGTTCGGGTTTGAATGCTTTGGTGCGGATAACAGGACTTGAACCTGCACGGGGTTGAATCCACTAGAACCTGAATCTAGCGCGTCTGCCAATTCCGCCATATCCGCATATTGTGGTGGAGATGAGGGGGATCGAACCCCTTACCTCTTGACTGCCAGTCAAGCGCTCTCCCAAGTGAGCTACACCCCCGAATACATGTCGCATTTGCAACGTGTATATATTAAACGAACTTAATCTGTTTGTCAAGTTTTTTCTTTCCTTTTTTTCGCATATATAGGCATCATTGATATTGCGTTTTTTCATTTTATACTTGAAAATACAATATAAACGTGATAACATATTAATGCTTTTCGCCGGTGTGGTGGAATAGGCAGACACAAGGGACTTAAAATCCCTCGGTAGCGATATCGTACCGGTTCAAGTCCGGTCACCGGCACCAAAAATGGGCTTGGATTTTCCAAGTCCATTTTTATTTTATAAAAAGGTGATGTATATGGGATTATTTGACCTTTTCAAAAAGAAAAAGAAGGCTGAAGAAATGAAAGAACCCGAAAAAATCAATATGGACAATTCCGAAAAGCTCGTTGAAAAAATGGCTGAACTCAGCCGCAGAACTGCATACAGGCTGACTCTTGATAAAGAAAGGATTCCCGCTATTACCGATACAAAATTTGGCGGTGCTCCCTATTGGGATAAAAATCGTGAGTATCCTGTTTCTTCAGACGGCGAAAAGCTCCTGCTTTTAGCTCAGATCAATCTCTCTGATATAAAAGACTGCGGATATCTTCCGTCTTCGGGTATGCTTCAGTTTTTTATAACCGCAGATGATCTTTACGGAATGGATTTCAACAGCTACATAAGCAATGACACCTTCCGTGTTATCTATCACGAAAACATTGATGAAAGTATTACCGAAGAATCTCTGAAGGCTCTGGATATCCCCAATAATCTCACCCAATGCAGTGACGACGATTTTCTCTTCCCCATTTCAGGAGAATTTGCTGTCAATGTTGAAAAAACTGAGGTTTCTGTCGGCACTGAGGATTTTGAATATGAAAGATATATGCACAAGGCCGCAAAGGAACTGAAAATCATTGTTCCTGATGATGAAACTCCTTTCTGTATTTTTCCTGAAGAGGTCTTCGACAGAGAGTGCAATGAGCAGAGAAACACAGGACACTGGCTTTTCGGCTATGCATACTTTACCCAGAATGACCCGAGAGATTATATGGTTGATTTGCAGGATTATATTCTGCTTTTCCAGATGGATTCGGATTTCGGCGGAAATTCAGAACGTGAAATTCTCTGGGGTGACAGTGGTGTAGGCGGCTTCTTTATCAAGCCTGAGGATCTTGAAAAGCTTGATTTCTCAAAGGTTATGTACAACTGGGACTGCTGCTGATTTCCTGATCTGATTCTTTTCAAAGAGGTATCAATCTTATGAAAAACTATAAAATCGCCGTAGTTGGCGGCGGTGCATCAGGTATGACTGCCGCAATATTTGCGGCCCGTAAAATCGGCGGCAGCAATGTTGTGCTGTGTGAGGCTCTGCCGAGATTCGGTAAAAAACTCCTTGCAACGGGAAACGGACGCTGCAATATTACAAATTCAGGTGCTTCTGCTGCTGATTATTATTCCGATTCTCCCAAAACACTGGAAAACGTTCTGAACAGCTTCAGTGTTTCATCTGCTCTGGATTTTTTCCGTTCTGTTGGCATTGAAAGCTATGAAGAATCCGAGGGCAGAATCTATCCTCTCAGCGAGCAGGCATCCTCTGTTCTCGATATGCTGAGATTTGAAATCGAAAAGCTTGGAATCTGCTGTATCACAGATTCAAGAATAAGCGGCATAAAGAAACTTCAGAACGGATTTATCCTCAGCGGAAAAGAAGATATCAAGGCTGAAAAGGTCATTATCGCCTGCGGCGGCATGGCTGCACCAAATCTGGGCGGTTGTTCGGACGGTGTAAAACTGCTGACTTCACTCGGTCACAAGAGCGAAAAGACCCGTCCTGCACTTACTCAGCTGAAAACCGATTCGCCCTACAGCGGTGCACTGAAAGGCAGCCGTGCTCATTGTGTTGTTTCTCTCCTTCGAGAAAATAAAACAATTGCAAATGAATCGGGCGAAGTGCTTTTTGCCGATAACGCCTTATCGGGTATTGCAGTTTTCAACATTTCCCGTTTTGCCAAAAACGGAGATATTATTTCTCTTAGGCTTCTTCCTGATCTTTCAAAAAAACAGATTTATTCCATGCTTGAACGCAGAGCAAAGAACCTTTGTAATCTGACTCTTGAAAACTATCTGAACGGAATGCTGAACAAACGAATTGCAAACTGTGTTCTTAAGGCTTCGGACCTTTCGCCTCTCTCCCGTTTGGTTTCTTCGCTCAATGAAAACGAATTAAAGAAATTATGCGATACCATATGCAGCTTCAGGTTTACCGTAATCGGTCTTAGCGACTGGAAGAATGCTCAGGTCACAAGAGGCGGAGCTCTTCTTTCACAGTTTGATTCTGATTTGCAGTCAAAGATATGCAAAGGCATTTTTGCCTGCGGAGAAACTCTTAATGTTGACGGAAAATGCGGCGGATATAATCTGCAGTGGGCATGGAGCAGCGGTGCTGCTGCAGGTCTGGGCGCTGCAAAGAAAGGTTGAATTTATGCTTAAAATAAGCAATATTTCCCTGCCTGTCAGGAAAGACGGCAATGAATCTCTCTCTGATGCTGTCTGTGCAGTTCTTCACCTGCCGAAGAACAGGCTCGGCAAAATAAAAATATTAAAGCGATCAATTGACGCACGAAAAAAAGACAATATAAAAATTTTATATACCGTTGCTGCAGATGTACCCAACGAAAATAATTATGTAAACAAAAAAGATGTTTCTCTCTATATACCAAAAACCTACACTCTCCCTGAAAGTGCATCTCTCCCCTTAAGGCCTCTTGTTATCGGAAGTGGTCCTGCGGGACTTCTTGCAGCGCTTACGCTTGCTCAGTGCGGTGCAAAACCGATAGTTATCGAGCGAGGTCAATGCGTTGAGAAAAGGCAAGAGTCCATTGATGCCTTTTTCTCGGGCGGAAAGCTTAATCCTGACAGCAATGTTCAGTTTGGCGAAGGCGGCGCAGGTACTTTTTCAGACGGAAAGCTGACTACAGGCATCAAGGATATAAGAATTGAAAAAGTAATAAATGAGTTTATCGAAGCAGGTGCGCCTGAATGCATCGGTTACGACAGCAAGCCTCATATCGGTACTGACAAGCTGATTATCATGGTCAGAAATCTCCGTGAAAAGATCATCTCTCTCGGCGGAGAATTCAGATTTGAAACCACTTTTAC
Source organism: Acutalibacteraceae bacterium (assembly GCA_045604155.1). GTDB lineage: Bacteria > Bacillota > Clostridia > Oscillospirales > Acutalibacteraceae > JAISGQ01. Next base: position 18,196 of record JAZUNN010000059.1, on the reverse strand, counting down.
CGATCTGGTCATTGACGAAGGAATGGTAAAATGTGCCAAACTCCTTCATAACGGTGAAAGTTACACACTCCCCTGTTCCGATATTATTCTTGCCACAGGTCATTCGGCAAGAGATACTTTCAAGATGCTTTATGAAAAAAATATTGAAATGGTGCAGAAGCCTTTCTCTGTAGGTGCAAGAATCGAACATCCCCAGAAGGTTATAAACAGAGCCCAGTATGGAGATTCAGCAAATGAAAAGGCTTTAGGCGCTGCAGATTATAAACTGAGCAGCCATCTTCCAAACGGTCGTGGTGTTTATACATTCTGTATGTGTCCCGGTGGTCGTGTTGTGGCTGCCGCAAGCGAAGAATTCGGTGTTGTCACAAACGGCATGAGTCTTTTTGCCCGTGACGATGAAAATGCTAACAGTGCAGTGCTTGTAAATGTTGACCCTTCCGACTTCGGAAGTGACCATCCTCTTGCAGGAATTGAGTTTCAGAGGAAGATAGAACGTGCTGCATATGAAGCATCGGGCGATTACCGTGCAACTGCTCAGCTTGTGGGTGATTTTCTTGAAAACAAGGAATCATGCGGTTTTGGATGTGTCAAGCCAAGTTACTTGCCAGGAGTAAGACTCGGAAAAATGGAGGATTGTCTGCCTGAATTTGTTACTTCATCCATGCGTGAAGGTCTGAAGGAATTCGGAAAGAAGCTTCGAGGCTTTGATATGCCCGATGCAATTCTTACAGCACCTGAAACACGAAGCAGCTCCCCTGTTCGTATAATAAGAAACGAAAATCTGCAGGCTAATATTGCAGGTCTTTATCCCTGCGGTGAAGGTGCAGGATACGCAGGAGGAATTGTTTCTGCTGCAGTTGACGGCATTAAATGCGCTGAAGCTGTACTCGACCGATACAGATAAACAAGAGGGGTTAATAATGAAAAAAGTCTTTTTATTGCTCGTCTGTGTTATGATTTTTCTCTGCGGCTGTACATCGCAGAAGGAAAAAGATCAAATCAATCAAGATTCTTTTACTCTTTCAGCAGATCATTCCATGTACGACAGTATTATCGAGGATTATCAGAACATCGTTTCTTTCAGAACGCTCGATGATTTTGAGTATTTCTGGAACTACGGTGAGTTTATTGAGATCAGCGACCCTCTGCTCAGCGCTCTGACTGTAAGCGGTTCAGACCTCGACTACAGATGGTCAAACATGATCGTTGAAATGCCGTCCCCTGATTCAGCCATAGATTCATTCGGCTATATTCTTGCCGACATCAACAACGACGGTACCCCTGAGCTTTTCTGGGTGCGTGATGACCACTCTGTTCTTGCTGTATTCACTGTTTTTGAAGATAAAATTATTCTTCTTGATGCCTTCTGGTCAAGATATCCCTGTGTTATCACCGATGAAGGAGCTCTTTATACAATGGGTTCAGGCGGTGCATCTGTAATTGATTATAATATACGAGCTTTGTCTGACAGTGGAATGCTCACAACAAAAGTCGGATTTTCAATGTATAATGAAAATTACTCCGAATTTATAAACGGTGAGATGATTTCTGTAAGCAGAAGCAGGTTTGACAAACTTATCATTGAATATCCTTTTGAAAACAGTCAGCGATGGCTCAACACTGAAATCACTCCATTATTCCATGATTAAACAAAAAGCTCCGGCCTTTCGGTCGGAGCTTTTTGTTTCGGTTAGTTAGCAGCAGCCACAGCCACAACCGTTGTTGTAGGATGTGGTAGTGTTGTTGCAGCCGCAGTCGTCATAGTCACGACCGCAGTCATTCTGCTTTACAAGCAGGAAGATGATGACGAGAATCAATACCCATGTGCAGGAATTGCCGCCGAAAAGTCCCTTGTTATTGCAGCACATACTGTTTTACCTCCTTTTTCAGATTTCACTACATACTATGCTGCAATTTAAAAAAGTGTGAAAAATTAGATTTTGGAAGTATGAGCGAGCTTGGACGAGATTTCGGGAGCTTTCACTTTTCACCGCTCGTATTTTTGACCAATTTTGACTTTGACTTTCTTTGACTTTCGCTTTATTATAAGGTCAAAGAAAGTCAAAGAGGTGTTTTCCATGAATATAAGTGAACTGGTTGCAAGAGCAATAATTGATATATTGGAAGAATCCGATGGAATCGCAGAAATTCAGAGAAATGATTTCGCCCAGACCATGGGCTGCGCTCCAAGTCAGATAAATTATGTAATAACTTCAAGGTTTACTCCCGAGCACGGTTACACTGTGGAAAGCAGACGAGGCGGCGGAGGATTTATCCGAATTTCAAGAGTACGAAACGACAAACCCGCAGTGCTTATGCACCTTGTCAACTGTATAGGCAATGACCTTGACAGCAAAACAGCCCGTGCAATGATAAGCAATCTGCTTATGAACAGCATTATTTCCGAAGAAGTATACAAGGTTATGCTTGCAGCCTGCTCTGACAATGCTTACAGAGAGCTTTCACCCATCTACCGTGACATTCTTCGTGCATCTGTACTCAAGCAGATGCTGATTAACCTTGAATAAGGAGGACTATAATATGTTATGTACAAATTGCGGAAAGAATCAGGCTACCGTACACATTAAAAGAACTGTAAACGGAGTAACCAGAGAATATATGCTCTGCTCCGAATGTGCTGCAAAATCTGAGCTGACACCTTCATTCTCCGATTTTGACACATTGCTCAAGAGCGCATTCTCTTTCATGCCCCGTGGAATGCAGACAAAACGCAAATCCTGTCCTTCCTGCGGCTCTACCCTTTCTTCCATTTCAGACAGCGGCAAGCTTGGATGTGCCAAGTGTTACGAGGTTTTTGCAGATGAACTTGCACCGACCATTGCACGAATCCACGCAAATGCTGTGTATGTAAACAACAGTATTACTCCACCTGAAGAAAAAAAGGAAGAAAACAGGCTTGATGCCCTCAAAGCACAGCTTTCCAAAGCGGTGCATGAGGAAAATTATGAACTCGCAGCAAAGCTGAGAGATGAAATCAGAGCATTGGAGGGTAAATAAAATGAAGGAAAAATGGTTTGATAAAACAGGCCCCAATTATGATACTGCGGTCAGCACAAGAGTGCGTTTTGCCCGAAATGTGGATGGATTTCCTTTTCCTCATAAAATGAGCACAGAACAGAGGTCAGAGCTTATCAATAAGGTACGAGCTGCACTCTGTGAGGGTAATTCCGCAATCAGCGGAGATATAAAATATATTGATATGACCGCACTGAGCGATAATGAGATTCGCTCAATGGTTGAACGCCACCTTATATCACCTGATTATGCCTCTCAACCAAAGGGCAGGGCTTTGCTTATTACGGAAGATGAGTCTGTAAGCCTTATGCTCTGTGAAGAAGATCATATCAGGCTGCAGGTCATGAAGAGCGGACTTTCTTTCGACGAAGCCTATGATTATGCGGAAAAGCTCTGCAGACTTCTTGCAGAAAATCTAAAGTTCTCATTCTCGGAGAAGTACGGATATCTAACCGCCTGCCCAACCAATCTCGGCACAGCCATGAGAGCTTCTGTCATGCTTCATCTGCCTGCTCTTGAAAAGAGCGGCGCTCTCTCCCGCTTTGCTGAGCAGCTTTCAAAGCTCGGGCTTACAATCCGAGGTGTTTACGGCGAAGGCTCAAAGTCTGTCGCTTCAATGTATCAGATTTCAAATCAGACAACTCTCGGCATCAGCGAAAACGACACAATTACAAAACTTCAGAACATCTGCAAGACCATTATCGATGCTGAAAAGAAAACCAGACAGACTTTAATTTCAAACCCCAATATTCAGGACAGCATCTGGAGAGCTTACGGCACTCTTAAATATGCAAGACTTCTCAGCGGAAGCGAATTTTCCGAACTTTATTCCCTCTTACGCCTCGGTGCTGCAGAATGTGTATTTGAAAATATGAACACAGAAAAGCTTGCAGGTCTTTTTGAACACGCTCAGGCAGGCACACTGTGCTGTGAATGCGGCACTTCCCTGTCGGCTCAGGAACGTGATATCCGCAGAGCTGAGCTGGTCAGAGAGCGGATAAAATAAAATGTCGTTTTATGCGGCAGCTTCTTTATGAAAGGAGAAATTATTAATGGCGAATATGTATAATTTCCAGGGAATGAGCGAAAAAGCCAATGATGCTTTGAACAACGCCATTACTTTTGCTCAGGAGAGCGGTCACAATTTTATCGGCAGCGAACACATTCTTGTAGGTCTGCTGTCTGTTGATTCAAGTGTTGCAGAGAGAATTCTTACCGATCGTGGTGTTTCTCTTGAAGGAATTTCTGAGTGTGTTCTCAATGTACACGGCAGAGGAATCCGTTCTTCCCTCAACCCCAATGATATGACACCCCGTGCAAAAAGAATTCTGCAGAATTCAAAAGTAATTGCAGTTCATCTTGGCAGCAGTTATATAGGCACTGAGCATCTGCTTCTTGCGCTGCTCAGCGATAAGGACAGCTACGCCTGCCGTTTCATCATAGAAGATGGCGGTGACTTGGATAAGATCGGTGGAGATACTCTTGCTGCAGCTCAGGGTCAGGACTCCCCTTCCGAGTCTTCTCCCTCTTCCTCCTACGGTACTTCACCGACACAGAACAACAGAAAGTCCTCCACCAAAACCCTCGACCAGTTTGGCAGAGATCTTACTCAGGAAGCCAAAAACGGCAAGATCGACCCTGTTATCGGACGTGAAAATGAAATTGAACGGGTGATTCAGATACTCTCACGAAGAACCAAGAATAATCCGTGTCTTATCGGTGAGCCCGGTGTGGGCAAAACCGCCATTGCAGAAGGACTTGCAGCAAAGATCGTTGAAGGTAATGTCCCTGAAATGCTTAAGAACAAGCGCATCATATCTCTTGATCTTACGGGCATGGTTGCAGGCACAAAATACAGAGGCGATTTTGAAGAGCGCATCAAGGCAGCTATTGACGAAGTAAACAACAGCGGCGACATCATTCTCTTCATTGATGAAGTCCACACCCTTGTTGGCGCAGGCTCTTCCGAAGGTGCTACCGATGCAGCCAACATTCTGAAGCCTCAGCTTGCACGAGGTGCATTTCAGCTTATCGGTGCAACCACTCTCGATGAGTACCGTAAATATATCGAAAAGGACGCTGCACTTGAGCGCAGATTCCAGCCTGTTACCGTCGGTGAGCCCAGCGAGGAGGATTCTGTCCTTATCCTAAAGGGTCTTCGTGACCGTTATGAAGCACATCACAAGGTGACAATCCCCGATGAAGCTATAGAAGCAGCAGTAAAGCTGTCTTCAAGATACATTACCGACAGATTCCTTCCCGACAAGGCTATTGACCTTATTGACGAAGCGGCTTCGAGAGTCAGACTGAGCAAAAAGACAATGCCTGATTCCATTCATGAGCTTGAAGAAAAGCTTCAGAAGCTTGGCGCCGACAAGAAAGAAGCAGCAAAGATTCAGGATTTTGAAACGGCTGCAAAGCTTAAATCCGAGGAAGAAGCAGCAAAGGCTGAGCTTGAAAAAGCAAAAACCGACTGGGAAAACAGCACCAACGCAGCAAGAGTGCAAGTTACCGCTGAAGATATTGCATATGTAACCTCACAGTGGACCGGTGTTCCCGTAAAACAGCTTACAACCGAAGAAAGCGAAAGACTTCTGAAGCTGGAAAGTGAGCTTCACGAAAGAATCGTCGGTCAGGATGCCGCTGTAACGGCTGTTGCAAAGGCTATCAGACGAGGCAGAGCAGGACTCAAGGATCCAAAAAGACCTATCGGCTCTTTCCTTTTCCTCGGTCCTACGGGCGTGGGTAAAACCGAACTCTGCAAGGCTCTTGCCCAGGCAATGTTCGGTTCTGAAGATGCAATAATCCGAATTGATATGTCCGAATACATGGAAAAGCACTCCATTTCAAAGCTTATCGGCTCTCCTCCCGGTTATGTAGGCTTTGACGAGGGCGGTCAGCTTACCGAAAAGGTGCGCCGCAAGCCCTACTCTGTAGTGCTTTTCGATGAGATTGAAAAAGCTCATCCCGATGTTTGGAACATGATGCTTCAGATTCTTGACGACGGAAGAATCACCGATTCCACAGGCAGAGTGGTTGACTTCAAGAATACAGTTATTATTATGACTTCAAATCTCGGAGCCTCTCACCTTACTTCTACCAGAACCTCTCTTGGCTTCGGTTCTACGGGTGACGACAGTGAGGCAGATTATGAGCGTATGCGTGAACTTATCATGGCAGAGCTTAAAAGTACCTTCCGTCCAGAATTTTTGAACAGACTCGATGACACCATTATCTTCAGCAAGCTGACCGAAAAGGATATTGAACAGATTGCAGAAAAGATGCTCGCTTCACTCAGAAAGCGAATTGCAGATCTTGGAATAGAGATAACCTTTGACAGCAGTGCAGTTTCTGCAGTTGCAAAGGCAGGCTTTGATGATATTTACGGTGCAAGACCTCTGCGCAGAGCAATTCAGAGCAATATCGAAGATGCGTTTTCTGAACAGATACTCGAAGGCTCGGTAAAAGCCGGCGATAAAGTCATTTGCAGCTATGCAGACGATAAATTTTGCTTTACAAAGGCCTGATCATTCATTTGACAGATTCATTCTTTCTCCTCTACACCTATAAAAATCAACGCACCAACGTTTCTGCTGGTGCGTTGATTGCTTTTAAACACAAAACCCACCGAAAAATCGGTGGGTTAAAGACTATTTCTTTTTCGGGGGCTCTGCGCCCATTCTTGCTTCTGCAGATCTTATGAGATTGAGAAGTGAAGGTGCAAACAGAGGATATGCTTTCTGCAGTGATTCTTCGGAAATATTGAGAGCATCGGGATTTTCATATCCCTCAAGCTGATCAACATCCTTACCTGAAGCAAGCATCATTATTTTGCCTTCCAGCACTTCCATGGAAGCTGTGGAAAGAGCCTTGCTCATTCCCTCGTTTATCTGGAAGAAGCTCTTTGTATTTCTGGGATTGGAGAAATACATTACACGGAACATTTTGTAAACTGCAAGCATGAGGTAAGCGGAAATCTCGCTTGTAAGTGCCTTGCACTTTGCCTGCTGAAGCATTGAAAACAGAATGTTCAGCGAATTCGCAATTATCTTCTTGTTAAGGATAGGAACAGGCGAGCCCATATACTTCTTGTCCTCTGCTGCCTCAGGCTCGGGAATATCGTCAACGGTAAGCATTGCACCGTTTCTGTCGGTAGAACGTCCGAGAAGGTAATCACAGGATACTCCGTAGAAGTCTGCGCAGTGTACAAGGAAATCAAGACCGCACTCTCTGATTCCTCTTTCATAATGTGAAAGCAGCGCCTGAGATATACCCAGCGCACTTGCCGCTTGTTTTTGTGTTAACTTGCGTTCTGTACGCAAAAGTGTTATAATCCTGGGGAAGCTGTCGTTCACAAGTTACATCTCCTTTTTTTGGGTGCTTTAGAATAATAGCATAAACAGAGAGTAATTTCAACAAATATTTACACCTTTAGCGAATTGAGGGCAAATTTATGAAAACATACCAAATTCATTTCATTCGTCATGGCATAATTGACGGAAATTTATACGGACAGTATATAGGTTCTACCGATGTTTCCCTTGCAGAAGTGGGTGTCGAAAGGCTCAGATATCTTGCAGAAAACTGCGAATATCCCGGTGCAGGTGCTTTTCTTACAAGTCCTATGAAAAGATGCACCGAAACTCTTTCCATTCTTTACCCCAAGGCTACTCCCGTCGTCATTGATGCCTTCCGTGAAATCTGCTTCGGTGAGTTTGAAGGAAAAACCGCAGATGAGCTTAGAAGCAATAAATGGTTTTCAGAATGGATAAACGCAGGCGGTGTTGACGCTCCTCCCGGCGGCGAGTCGGGTGCTGATTTTGCCGCTCGTGTATGTGAAGCCTTTGAGATGACCGTTGCAGGTCTTATGAAGACAGGTATTACAAGTGCCGTTATAGTAGCCCACGCAGGCACTATAATGACCATATTAAGCCGTTACGGACTGCCTCAGGCACCTATGAGCGACTGGATGATGGATGGCGGCTGCGGCTATTCCGTACGCATACACCCCCAGCTCTGGACAAGCGGCAGGAAGTTTGAAGTTTATGATACTCTCCCCCACGACCTTCTCCCCGACGAAGAACAGGAAAGGCTTTATGAGATAGGCAGAGAGGCTTCTTCCAAAGCAGGAGAAGCTGAAGAATAAGTTTAAAAGGGATTGGCATTCGCCAATCCCTTTTCTTTTAATATCTGTTATCAAATACTCTGGTGGATTTCTTTTCGCTTCTGGGAAGCTCGCCGATTTCAACGGGCTTTACATCTACCATGATACCGATCTTATACTTGAATCTTTCCTGAATCTCTCTCTGGAGCATATACTTGTTTGCACCTTCGGTGTGCTCTACAAAGAGAGTACAGATATCCTTGCCGTTTACATGGTCAAGCATGAACTGGTACTCGCTGGAAGCACCCTCGATACCTGCAAGAAGTTCTTCGATCTGGCTGGGGAATATATTGACACCCTTGACCTTTACCATATCATCGGTTCTGCCGAGGATGGTGTCAATTCTCGGGTACTTGCTGCCGCAGGGACATTCGCCGGGGATTATTCTTGTAAGGTCGTGAGTTCTGTAACGGATAAGGGGTGCGCCCTGCTTGCGAAGAGTTGTGATAACAAGCTCACCTATCTCGCCGTCAGGGAGATTTTCGCCTGTCTTGGGATCAACGATCTCGAAATAGAGGAAGTCATCCCATATGTGCATACCGCACTCGTGCTCGCAGGAGATACCGATACCGGGACCGTAAACTTCGGTAAGACCGTAGATATCAAAAAGCTGAACGCCAAGCTCATCAGCTATTCTGCGTCTCATCTTTTCGCCCCAGCGCTCAGAGCCGATAACACCCTTCTTAAGGTGGATCTTATCCTTGATGCCTCTCTTTGCGATCTCCTCTGCAAGGAGAAGTGCATAGGAAGAAGTTGCGCAGAGAACGGTGGACTTTAAGTCCATCATCATTTTAAGCTGCTTTTCGGTGTTGCCGGGCCCCATGGGAACTGCCATTGCACCGAGCTTTTCAGCACCTGCCTGGAAACCGATACCTGCAGTCCACAGACCGTAACCGGGGGTGATATGGATTCTGTCCTCGTTTGTAATGCCCGCTGTTGCATAGCATCTTGCGAACATCTCAGCCCAGTCTGCAACGTCCTGAGCGGTGTAAGGGATTATTACAGGGATACCTGTTGTACCTGAAGAAGAATGAATACGAACAATGTCCTTTTCAGGAACTGCAGCAAGTCCAAGAGGATAAGCCTCACGAAGGTCTCCCTTCCATGTAAAGGGAAGCTTGCGGAAATCCTCCTCAGAGTTGATGTTTACATCGTAACCCTCAAGCTTCTTCTTATAGAAGCAATCAATGCTTGTGAGATGCTTTAACTGCTCTTTGATTATACTAAGCTGTGTATCTGTCATTTTCATATTGATAACTCCTTAAACTGCTTCTACTGCTTTGAGATTGAGCTCTATAAATCTTTCGGGAAGCATTTTCTTTATTGCGTCCTTGAATTCATCCTCGGAAATTCCTATCTTACCGCTCTTTACCGCTGCTGCAAGAAGAACTGTATTAAGAACCTTTGCACTGCCGCACTTAGCACATACAGCATCGCCGTCTATTACAAGGATATTTTTCGCTTTGTTTTTAAGGAATTCAATTTCGCTGACACCGTCGTAATCCGAACCGCCAAGTGTTGCAGTTACGGGTTTTACGGCTTTTTTATTTACAATAACGGTACCGCCGTCTTTAAGATAATCAATACATCTTACGGCTTCTGCAGGCTCAAAGGCAATTATAACATCTGCGCCTTTCTTAGGTATCATGGGAGATGCTATCTTCTCCCCTGCTCTCATATGAGAAACAACACAGCCGCCTCGCTGAGCCATACCGATGGTCTCGGCTGTACGGACATTAAGTCCCTTTTCCATGAATATAAAAGCAAGAAGTCTGGAGGCAAGAACAGTTCCCTGACCGCCTACTCCGCAAAGTAAAATATCGGTCTTCATTCTTATTCTCCTTTCTCTATTGCCTTGGTGGGGCAAATCTGTGCGCAAAGGTCGCAGCCTCGGCAGAGAGAAGGCTCTATCTGCACCTTGCCGTCACTGATTGCAATAGCAGGACAGCCAAGCTCCTTTATGCACATCTTGCAGTTTACGCATTTTTCTGCATCAACTGTGTATGGTGCGTTGCCCTTGCTTACTGCAATGCACGGTGCACGGAGAATAAGCGCTCTGACACCGGTTTTGTCCATGGCAGTTTTTACTGCTTCAACGGTTGCTTTATGATCAAAGGGATTTACTGTTTCAATATGTTCAACACCCATTCCACGAAGCACATTTTCAATGCTTACCTTTTCGGAAATGCTTCCCATCATGGTCTTGCCTGTACCGGGGTGAGGCTGCTGACCTGTCATTGCAGTTGTAGAGTTATCAAGAACCACAAGGACAATATCGGTCTGATTGTAAATTGCGTTTACAACGCCTGTCATGCCCGATGCAAAGAAAGTTGAGTCACCGATAAAGGAGAAATTCACCGCATCAGGCTCAATTCTGTGCAGACCCTGAGCTATAGTTACGTCAGCCCCCATGCAAAGGCAGGTATCTACCATATCAAGAGGCTGTGCGTTGCCGAGGGTATAGCAGCCTATATCGCCGCTGAAAACAGCCTTTCTGCCCTTTGCGGCCTTCTTTACAGCATAGAATGATGCTCTGTGAGGACAGCCTGCACAAAGAACGGGAGGTCTAACAGGAAGTGCGGGAAGCTCGGAAGCTTCGTTTGCTCCGTCGGTCAGACCAAAGCACTTATTAAGTACATTCTTTGCAGACTCCACAGAGTTTTCACCTGCAGGCACGTTATCACCTGTAAGCTTGCCTCTAATATTTACGTTGAGATTATATTTACCGCAGAGATATACAAGCTCTTTTTCAATAACGGGATCAAGTTCTTCAAAAGCAAGAACTTCGTCCACATTCTGAAGGAATTCAAGTGCAAGCTTCTCGGGGAACGGATGAGGTGTTGCAATTCTCAGCACAGAGGGTTTATCTGCAACATCTGCAAGGGCTTCTTCCATGTATGCGTATGAAATGCCGCCTGTTGCAATGCCCTTCCTTGTTCCCTTTTCAAAGCTGTTGAATCTATATTCGGAAAGAGTAGCTTTAAGCTCTTCATTGCGCTTTTCAATCTTTATATGATTGAGATAGGATGTTCTGGGGAATATGACCCAGCGCATTGTATCCTTTATAAAGCCTTCAGGTGCAGGATATGCCTTGGGAGAATCCTCCACTTCGACAGATGCACAGCCGTGGCAGACTCTTGTAGTGGGTCTGAACAGTACGGGAGTACCCAGCTTTTCGGAAAGCTCAAAAGCGTCTTTCATCATTTCGTAGCATTCCTCGGGAGAGGAAGGATCAAAGCAGGGAAGCTTTGAAAACTGTGCAAAATGGCGTGTATCCTGCTCGGTCTGTGATGAAATGGGACCGGGGTCATCAGCGGATACGATTACCATACCGCCTTTTACGCCAACATATGCAAGGCTCATGAGCGGATCGGAAGCTACATTAAGTCCGACCTGCTTCATTGTCACAAGTGTGCGTGCGCCTGCATAGGAAGCGCCTGCAGCTACCTCAAGTGCTGCTTTTTCATTTACTGACCATTCTACATACACACTGCCGTCGTTCTTTTTTGCAACAGTTTCAAGTATTTCGGTTGAGGGTGTGCCGGGATAGCCTGATACAAACTTCACCCCTGCGTGAAGTGCGCCCAGTGCAGCAGCCTCATTACCCATAAGAAATTGCTTTTGCAAGGAATATCCCCTCTTTCAGGTTTTGCTATAATTATTAATTTTACTTTATTTATCAGTATCTTTCAATAGCTTTCATCAAATTAAAACAAAAGATTTCCATTCCATTATTTTTCTTAAATTACTTTTTATCTAAGGTAAATAATAAACAACGAAATCAATGTACGCCATTGATTTTTATAATAATCTCGGAGGCTATTTTAATATGAAAAAAGTAATCTTTATTCTTATTTCTGTTATGCTTCTTGCCATGTTTACCGCCTGCGGCTGCTCAACTGATGCAAATGTTGAAGGAAACATGGGTACCGGCAGCAACAACAGCGGTCAGGTAACTGACGACGGCAAAGGCAACAGCAGCAACAACGGTGTTGTCGGAGGCAGTGCATCTGCTGATTTCGATGTAACTACAGACGACAATACCGATAACAACACCACCAACGGCACCAATACCGCAGACGGCAGAATGGGCGGTCGCAGCGGACGCACCAATACTTCAACAGACAATGGCGAGCTTGAAAAGCTCGCCTCCCTTCTGGGTGCTGATGATTTCAAAGTAATTGAGGAAATAGGTGAAGGTCGCCCGGATACAATAATTTCAGGAAATACAGCAATCGTAAAACGAAGAACATATTCTCTTCCACTTTTTGACAAAAAAGAAAATGTTATTCTTAATTACAGCAGCGAAGGTCTTGTGGAAAGCATAGAAATATCCCCTGATTTCACTCCTGTTATCTGGACACTGAATATTTCAAATGAATTCGGTGTTCCGGACAAGGTAAGCACCAACGGACTTGACTATGATTATTATTCTCTCTGGAAGTCAGACAAATGTATCACAGAACTCATCTGCTGGAACAGTAAATTACACATTCTTCTCACCGGGCAATAAATATACACAATATCCCGCACGTCATCATTTAATATTTTATATCAAATGATATATTTAATTTTTTTATATTTTTTCAACACATTTTTTTCGTTTTTTCTGCATTGACACGCCAAAATTCTTGGATTAACATTAAGACATTGTTTATTGTTTTTAAGTGGGAGTGAAGAGTATGATTGAATATAAAGCAGGAATTGACATAGGATCAACCACAGTCAAGCTTGTTCTTCTTGACGATGAAAACAATATTGTTTTCGGTAAATACAGACGCCATTTTGCACAGACTCAGAAGACACTTGCAGATCTTCTCAGTGAAGCAAAAGAGATAACCGGAGAATGTCTGCTTCGTGTTAAAATCACCGGTTCAGGTTCTATCAATCTCGGTCAGGCACTGAACATTGATTTTACCCAGGAGGTTGTCGCTGTTGCTGCTGCACTGAAAAATCTTGCTCCTCAGACTGATGTTGCTATCGAACTCGGTGGTGAGGATGCAAAAATCATTTATTTTACCGGCGGTCTTGAAGAACGCATGAATGGAATTTGTGCAGGCGGCACCGGTTCATTCATCGATCAGATGGCAGCTCTGCTTCAGACAGATGCTGAAGGATTGAACAAAGAAGCAGAAAAATACAGACAGATATATCCCATTGCCGCACGATGCGGTGTCTTTGCCAAAACTGATATTCAGCCGCTTATAAATGAAGGTGCCACAAAGGCGGATCTTGCGGCATCTGTTTTTCAGGCGGTTGTCAATCAGACCATATCCGGGCTTGCCTGCGGCAAACCTATACGTGGATGTGTCGCATTCCTCGGCGGACCTCTTCACTTTATGACTCAGTTGAAACAGGCATTTATCAGAACACTGAAACTTACTCCTGAAAACATAGTCGATCCCGATAACTCACATCTTTTCGCAGCCATAGGCTCCGCTTTGCAGGCATCGGACGCTTCTCCCATCAGTCTTGCTGAACTTCTTGAAAGGCTAAGTAACGGTGTTGCAGTTTCTTATGAAATGCCCCGTCTTGATCCTCTGTTTTCATCTCAGGAGGATTATGATTTATTTACTTCCAGACATTCCCGTGCAATTCTTCCAAAAGCAGAAATTTCCACTTACAGCGGCAGCTGCTTTCTCGGTATAGATGCAGGCTCTACCACCACCAAGCTTGCACTTATTTCAGAAAATGGCGAACTTTTATATTCTTTTTACGCCAACAATCAGGGAAATCCGATCAAAACAGCTATTTCAGCCATTGCTGATCTCCGCACGAAACTTCCTTCAAGTGCAAAGATTGTACGTTCATGCTCTACCGGTTACGGTGAATCACTGCTTAAATCTGCCTTTTCACTTGACGAGGGTGAGGTAGAAACCATTGCCCATTGCACTGCTGCTGCATTTTTTGATCCTGATGTAGATTGTATTCTCGACATCGGCGGCCAGGACATGAAATGCATAAAGTTGAAAAAAGGAGCTGTGGACAATATCCTGCTCAATGAAGCCTGTTCTTCGGGCTGCGGTTCATTTATTGAAAATTTTGCAAATTCACTTGATTACACTGCAGAGGAATTTGCAAACCTTGCTATTTTTGCAAAAAAGCCGGTTGATCTCGGCACCAGATGCACTGTTTTTATGAATTCCAATGTCAAACAGGCACAGAAGGAAGGTGCAGATGTTTCTGATATTTCTGCCGGCCTTGCTTATTCTGTCATCAAAAATGCGCTTTACAAGGTCATAAAGCTTACTGATGCCTCTGAACTTGGTTCACATATCGTTGTTCAGGGCGGTACATTCTACAACAAAGCTGTACTCCGAGCTTTTGAATCTGTTGCAGGCACCGAAGCAGTCTGCCCGGATATTTCAGGCCTTATGGGTGCTTTCGGTGCAGCTCTGATAGCACGTAAGCATTATAAAGGTCAGGAAAGCTCCATGATTTCTCTTGATGATATCATTGCTCTTACATATACAACAAAAGGCACTCGCTGTAAGGGTTGTCAGAATAACTGTATGCTTACTGTCAACACTTTCCCCGGAAACCGCAGGCATATAACCGGCAACAGATGTGAAAAGGGACTTGGTGCAGATACCCAGAATGAAAAAGCACCCAATATGTTTGAATATAAGAGAAACAGAATATTTGAATATGAGCCTCTTTCCGAAGATGAAGCCTATCGTGGTACTGTAGGTATTCCCAGAGTTCTTAATATTTATGAAAACTATCCTTTCTGGGCAACGCTCTTCAAAGCCCTTGGTTTCCGTGCAGTCCTCTCCCCTTTTTCCGATCGTAAAATCTATGAACTGGGCATGGAATCCATACCTTCTGAATCTGAATGTTATCCCGCAAAACTGGCTCACGGACACGTGCAGTGGCTTATAAACAACGGAATTACGACAATTTTCCATCCCTGCGTTTTCTTTGAACACCAGGAAACTGACCGTGCTCAGAATCATTTTAACTGTCCTATAGTCATTTCTTATTCCGAAAATCTTAAGAACAATGTGGAAGCTGTATCAGACGGAAGTGTAAGATACATAAGACCATTTATCGCTTTTACTTCCGAAAAAACTGCTGCAGACAGACTTGTTCCTGTATTCAGAAAGGAATGGAATATTTCGGAAAAAGAAGTCAGAAAAGCTGTTTCATCTGCATGGACAGAACAGCAGAAAGCCAAAAGTGACATCCGCTCAGAAGGCGCACGACTTCTTGCTGAGATGGAAAAAAACGGAAAAACCGGTATCGTCCTTGCAGGACGTCCTTACCACATTGACCCCGAAATCAACCACGGTATTCCTGAGCTTATCGCCTCATATGGTCTGACTGTATTTTCCGAGGATTGTCTTCCAATCAACTTTTCTCCGGAGCGTCCTCTCAGAGTTGTTGATCAGTGGGTTTTCCATTCAAGACTTTATTCCGCCGCTGAATTTGTCCGTAACCGCAGTGATCTTGAGCTTATACAGCTTAATTCCTTTGGCTGCGGTCTTGATGCTGTTACTTCTGATCAGGTCAACGAAATTCTGGAAAACAGCAACAAGCTTTATACCATTCTTAAGATAGATGAAGTCAATAACCTCGGTGCTGTAAGGATACGCATCCGAAGCCTTCTTGCGGCAATTAAAATGCGAAACGAACAGGACATAAAGCCTGTTCCTGTTTCTGCTGCTTATCACAGAACTGAATTCACCAAAAAAATGCGCAGCGAAGGTTACACTATCCTTGCTCCGAAAATGAGTCCCATTCATTTTGATATTATTGAACCCGTATTTCACAAACACGGTTACAACATTGTGGTTCTTGACAATGATAACCGCTCCGCCATTGACACCGGACTTAAATATGTAAACAATGATGCCTGCTATCCCTCTATTGTTGCTGTAGGTCAGCTTATGGAAGCTGTGCTTTCAGGAAAATACGATACGAACAGGCTGGCTCTTGCAATGACTCAGACCGGTGGCTGCTGCAGAGCAAGCAACTATGTTGCATTCATTCGCAGAGCCCTTGACAAGGCCGGTTTATCTCACATACCTGTCATTTCATTCAATGCAAACGGTATGGAAAAAAATGAAGGTTTCTCCTTTACTCCTTCCATGCTTCTTGATGCTGTTCGCGGTCTTGTGTACGGAGATCTTCTGATGCGCTGTCTTTATCACGTACGCCCCTATGAACTGACTCCCGGCTCTGCAAATGAACTTCATCACAAGTGGCGTGATATTTGCATCGATTCGCTTATAAACAGAAAGAGTTCGTACACCTTCAAATCGGTCTGTCAGGGGATTGTCAATGATTTTGATACTTTCCCCATTGACGAAAGCATCAGAAAACCCAGAGTCGGTATTGTGGGTGAAATACTTGTAAAATATATGCCTCTTGCAAACAACCGTCTTGTTGAGCTTATTGAAACCGAGGGTGCTGAAGCCGTTGTACCTGACCTTCTTGACTTCTTCAACTACAGCCTTTTCGGCAACCAGTACAAAGCCCGTTTTCTCGGCTACAAGAAGCATTATGCTGTAGCTTCAAAATTAGGTATAAATGCTGTCGAAGCACTCCGCAAGCCTGCCATCGAAGCACTGAGAAAAAGCCGCCGTTTTGATACTCCCGTTTCAATTTACGATGTCGCTCAGTCCACCAAGCCCATTCTTTCACTTGGCAATCAATATGGTGAAGGCTGGTTCCTTGCAGGAGAAATGATAGAGCTTCTTACAAGCGGAACTCCCAACATCGTATGCATTCAGCCCTTTGCCTGCCTGCCGAATCATGTTGTTGGCAAAGGTGTTATAAAGCCGCTTAAAAGTGCATATCCAAACGCAAATATCATTGCAGTCGATTATGACCCCGGAGCAAGCGAAGTTAATCAGCTGAACCGTATAAGACTCATGCTTTCCTCTGCAAAAGAAAAACTAAATCTGTAGAAAAGGAATCGTATCATGGATAAACCTATTTCCGAAACTCAGAAGTTTCTCGACTTTCTTTCTGATAAATCAGATTCTGAACTTTTTGCAATGGTAAAAAGCTCGCAGACACTTATGACATATTATCGTTGTGCCATACTCGAAATCGAAACCAAATTCCGTGTTCTTGATGAGCAGTTTTCTCTGCAGCACGAAAGAAATCCTATTGCGAATATTAAGTCAAGACTTAAATCCCTGAACAGCATCAGGGAAAAGCTTGAAAGAAAAGGTCTTCCTCTCAGTGTACCTAACATTGAGAATAACCTTAATGATGTGGCCGGTGTACGTGTTATTTGCGGATTTATCGATGATATCTATATGCTCGCCGACTGTCTTGCTCAGCAGGATGATGTAAAAGTGCTGGCAATCAAGGACTACATCCGAAACCCGAAAGATAATGGTTATCGCAGCTTACATATGATAGTTGAAGTACCTATTTTCCTCTGCGATGAGAAAAAACTGATCAAAGTTGAAGTCCAGTTCAGAACTATCGCCATGGAGTCCTGGGCAAGTCTTGAACACAGGATGAGGTACAAAAAGGATGTTGATCCTGAACTTATAGCAAAAACAGCCGATGAACTTCTGAGATGTGCTGAAATGAGCAACGAGCTTGATCTGAAAATGCAGAACATAAGAAATATTCTGGAATAAAAGAACACCCTGTATTCTTGCGAATACAGGGTGTTTTCTTCTTATCAGAGTGAACCTTTCCACTTTCCCCAGGACTTGGGCATTACAGGATTCTTTGCCCAGCCGACTTCGGAAACATCGATGGTTTCATTTGCTCTTACCTTTCTTGCAACAACAACAGTTCTGTAGTCGCTGTGCTCATAGGAACAGGTCGAAAGAGTAAGAAGCTCATCATCGGTGGTTACTGTGATTGCGCCTTCTGTGTCATATACAGAATGTGCTCTTACATCGTTGATGAATGCCTGGAAATTGAGGGGGTCCTCAAGGGCGCTGCCCAGCTTCATGAAGTTGAAGGACGGTGAACCGTTGTTTTCCTTCGCGTCGATCTTCATGATTGCAAAGATCACCCACTGAC
>JAZUNN010000058.1:0-61317 GCA_045604155.1 Acutalibacteraceae bacterium | reverse complement strand
GAGGTTCGCCGCGCCCTTGATGAGGTTCTCTCTGCCATCGGCGGTCTTTCCTGGGTAAAGGAAGGCATGGTAATTGCCGTAAAGTGCAATCTCGTAAGCATGATGAAGCCTGAGCAGGCGGCAACCACCCACCCGGTGCTTGTAAAGGAGCTTTGCAGAATGCTTACGGAAAAAGGTGCAAAGCCCATTATAGGCGACAGCCCCGGGGGACTTTACAACAACGCATTTTTAAGCGGAATATACAAGGCGACTGGAATGCACCGCTGCGAAGCAGAGGGAGCACAGCTCAACCGTGATTTCGGGACATCTCAGGCAAATTTCCCCGAGGCGGTGAAAGCAAAGACCTTTTCATATACCTCATGGCTTGACAGTGCCGACGGAATAATCAATTTCTGCAAGCTGAAAAGCCACGGAATGATGGGAATGAGCGCAGCCACAAAGAATATGTTCGGTGCAGTGCCGGGAATAACCAAGCCTGAATATCATTACCGATTCCCCAATGCTGCCGATTTTTCCGATATGCTCATCGACCTCAATGAATATTTCAAACCGAAATTATGTATAGTTGATGCAGTTGAAGGAATGGAAGGCAACGGACCTACCCAGGGGGTGCCGAGAAAGATAGGAGCACTTCTTGCATCAAAGGATTCCTACGACCTTGACCTTATCTGCGGAAAGATAATCGGACTTGACAGAAGCAGTGTGCCTCTTCTTGAAGCCGCCGCACGACGAGGTCTTTCAAAGGAAAACGCCGAAGAAGTCGAAGTTATCGGAGATGTGGAGTCTCTGATGATATCTGACTTTGACAACATGAAAGCCATGACGAACATCGAGTTTGCACCGAAGAATTTCGGCATTTTAAACGGACTTGTAGGCTGGGTGGAAAAGACCTGCCTTGTTTCAAAGCCCGTTGTAAAGAAGAAGGAATGCATCGGCTGCAGACAGTGCGAGCAGATATGCCCTGCAAAGGCTATTGTAATGAAGAAAAAGCTTCCCATAATCAGCAGAAAGAGCTGCATACGCTGCTTCTGCTGCCAGGAATTCTGCCCCAAGGGTGCCATGAAGGTACATAGAACATTTATTGCAAAGATAATAAACGGCAAGGATAAATAACCGCACCCTTAAGTCGCTGTAAGTGATTTAAGGGGTAGTGAAAACTGAGAAGCAGTTGATTTACTCAGATTATCAAAACAGACAAAACGGTAATAAGAAATAAATCCGGAGAAGAAAAAGATTCTTCTCCGGATTTTGTGTTTTCAGGCATATGCGAAGCTTTGATTTCCATGAGGAATTCATAAAAGCAGTGCTGTGTTAAGCGCAATATATAATTTGCCTAAATTATGGTTTGCGCCCTGAAGACCTTCCACATCATAGCCGCTTGATTCCAGCACATCCCCTGCTTCAAGAAAATCATAAAGCTCCAGACCGTAGAAATCGCACAGAGCCTGAACTCCTGCCACTTCCATTTCAACAGCTATGCAGCCTTCTTTTCTGCGCTTTTCAACAAGCCCAACGGTTTCCCTGAGCATGGAATCTGTTGTCCAGACCCTTCCTGACACATAAGGCACATTCAGCTTTTCAAATATGTCGGCAAGCTTTTTGCAGTTCTTTATTTCGATGTAGTCTGCAGGCTCGGCAAAATAATAAGAACAGCCTTCGCCACGGTAGCTTTCCGTGGGAATAATAAATTTCCCTTCCGTTTTTTCTCTGTCAAGACTTCCGCAGGAGCCGAACATGATAAACTTTGTTGCACCTGTCTGCCAGTGGGCTTCGTAGCAGAAGGATGCTGCAAGGGCAGAGCCTATGCCTGTCAGATAAAAAGCAATATCCCTGCCTTTGTAATTCATTTTATAGATGGTAATATTTCCGTTGCAGGAGCCAAGCATTCCGATCTCTTCGCATTCGTAGGTATCAAGCAGATGGCTGTGGATCTCTGCTGAAAAGATAATAAGACATATGTCTGTAATGTGTTTTGGTTCGCCGTAAAAATCCTTAAGATTGACAATGGGCTGTGTATCGATGTCATAGCAATCCGTAATCATAATTGTTCTCCTGTATTTTCATGATTATTGTCAGGTTCATTATATTCAGAAGATATGTGTAAAGTCAATGCAAAAAGCCACATCTGATATTAACATCAGACGTGGCATTTAAGATTTCTATTATCCGCCCTGCCGACGGATTGCTTTATTCCGACTGTTTACGTTCACGAAGCTTTCTGAAAAATTCCTTAAGCTGAGCGGAACATTCATCCGCAAGAAAATCTCGCTCCACAGATACCGAGTGGGTAAAGTTCATGGAGGAAAGATCGGTAACAGAGCCGCAGGCTCCGTTTTTTGGATCGGAAGCACCGAACACAAGCCGCTTTATCCGAGCGTTGATTATGGCACCCATGCACATGGGACATGGCTCAAGGGTGACAAACAGCTCACATTTGTGAAGTCTCCATCCGCCGAGTCTGCGGCAGGCTGCATCGATTGCTTCAATTTCCGCATGGGCAAGAGCATTCTTTTCCTTTTCACGGCGGTTGCGGCCAACAGCAACAATCTCTCCGTCAAGGGCAACCACCGCACCTACGGGCACTTCACCCTCATCCGCTGCAAGCTGAGCCTGAAGCAGGGCGTGGCGCATAAGGTTTTCATCGTAATTCATCATTTGAGGAAACCTATAAATTTTTCAGTGGGAATCATTTCAACGATAGTGAAGAAAACAGCGTAGATAATAAGCAGAATCATGCTGGGGCTGCGAAGTGCAACGCCAACCTTTTCGGCAAGAGTAAGGGAGGACTTGCCTTCCTTTATCTTTATGAAATCCGGATATTTCTTAAGAATTCCTGCTGCGGCGAAAACACCCACAGCAATAAGAAGAATTGTAGCGCCTGCATCAATGGCGGTGACCTTATCATAGGAAAGACTCATGCCGAGGAGGGTCATTACAAGGGAAAGAGCACTTCTTATAAGACCGACAAATATTGCAGGGAGAACAGAGCCGCTGAAAACAACAAGATAACCCATGAGAAGGGAAATGAAGAAAGCGGTAATGCCCTGAGTGTTGGAATAAACGAGAGCGCACATCAGCGCACTGAGAAGAATGGCGAAAGTATCGCCGCCCTTACGTCTGAGAACCTGAAGCACAACTCCTCTGAAAACAAATTCCTCAACAAGTGCGGGGATTATGCACAGACAGATTATGGAGTAAAGCAGCCCGATGCCACGATTGTCAGCAAGAACGTTTCTTAGGTTGCTGAGACCGCCGGTGACAGCAGTTCCGCTGACAAGGACGTTTCCGAGGTAATTGACCATAACGGAAAAGCCCAGACCAAAGGTGGTCAGCATCAGGAAGTTTCCGGTACGGATTTTTTTAACAGGTACAGTTTCCGCAAAAGGAAGTCTGAAAAGATACATATACCCGATAAAGGGAAGACCGAGACCGAGAATAAGAATAAGTCCCTGCATGGGAAGCATATTTGTGGGTGTTGAAAGGAAAACGTTGATTTCAGCGATTTTATAGCGTGCAATAAGAAGCAGATAAGCGGTGATAACGCCTGTTATAACAACCTGAAGAACTATGTAGATGATAAGGGCGATGCCCATCTTGTTTGTTTCTTCACGGATATTGCGCTTGAGAAGCTTACGTGCCTTGTCCTGAAGCTGGCGAGCCTGCTGGCTTGCCATATATTCTTCTTTTGTCTGCTGCTTCGGCTGCTCAGGCTGCTCAGGTTTTGCTGACTGGGCAGGCTGCGGTGCTGCAGGAGCAACCGGTGCAAACTCGGCTTCATCGTCGTCAGTATCGTCAAAGCTCTGCTCCATCTGCTCGGCATATGCCGCATAAGGATTGTAGCTTTCGGTAACCTGTGCTTCGGGCTGCAGCGGTGCGGCAGCTTCGGTGGGTGCATCGCCCACATAATCAATGCCGCTTTCCTGCTGAGTGAGTGCGAAAACATAGCCTTCAGGCGCTTTTTCCGAAATATTATAGCCTTCATCAGCAAGGAGCGCATCAAGCTCGTAATCCTCAAGCCAGGGAGATTGCTCATGAATCTCATGACGGCGGTGCATCATCTGGTCATAAGTAAACTTCTGTGCAGGCTCGTAGCCGTATTCTTTTTTTGCCACTACCCCTCATTCCTCTCTGTTATGCTTTATACTCCTTTACTGCAAAGGAGTCGATAACGCATCTTCTCGCATCGGTTATGCTGTCAAATTCACCATGAGAAAGCATCTGGGAAAGGATATTTCCCGTAGCCGTAGCCTCAGCGGGACCTGCCAGCACGGTGCGTTTTGTATATCGGGCAGTGAGCTCGTTGAGATAATCTGCATTTGAGCCTCCGCCGATAATATTGATGCTGTCATAATGGAGTCCTGTAATGCTTTCAAGCTGCTCCACAGTATCAGCATAACACAAAGCGAGGCTTTTGTAAATAACACTTGCAATCTGAGGAAGAGTTTCGGGAATTTCCTGGTCTGTTTCACGGCAGTAATCCTGCACCGCCTGCGTCATACTCTGCGGAGATAAGAATCTGTCATCGTTGCAGTTGACGATGGATTTTATGCTTTCCTCTGCCGCCTGAGCACATATTTCGCTGTAGCTCATATGGGGAGCAAGCTCTTTTCTGACAGACTGGATCATCCACAGACCCATAATATTTTTAAGGAATCGGTAACGCTTTGCATAGCCGCCTTCGTTTGCAAAATTAGCTTTGCGAGCGGACTTTCCGCTGTTTGCTTTCAGAAGCTCAACGCCCATGAGCGACCATGTGCCGCTGCTTATGAACAGAGTGTTTTCTCCGATTGCAGGCACACTGAGGACAGCGGAGGCGGTGTCGTGAGAGGGACAGAGAACAACCTGAAGGTCAAAGCCCACCTCTGCGGCAATCTCAGGTCTGAGATTGCCCACAACAGTACCGGGCTGCTGAGGCTTTAGGAATATATCTTTGGGCAGACGGAGCTTTTCGATAAGCTCCATATCCCATTCGCCGCTTTGCACCTCAAGGAGCTGAGAGGTGCTGGCGATGGTGTATTCCTGCTTTTTTACTCCTGTGAGCAGGAACTGATAATAATCAGGAGTCATAAGTAAAGTCTTTGCCTTTCGGAGCAGCTCAGGCTGCTTTTCACGCACTGCGGTAAGCTGATAGATGGTATTGTACATAGCCTTCTGAATACCCGTGCGCTCATACAGCTCTTCGGGAGAAATATCACGGCTGACAATTTCATCCATACCGTCTGTGCGGCTGTCACGATAGCCAACCGCACCGCCGAGAACCTTATTGTTCTCATCGAGAAGAACAAAGTCAACACCCCATGTGTCAATACTCATGGTTGCGGGGATTTTACCCATTTCTCCGCACTTTTTCAGACCGTTGACTATTTCTGCAAAAAGACGCTCTGAGTCCCAGTAAAGAGTGCCGTCCTTTTCAATCATGCCGTTTTCAAAGCGGTAAATCTCCTCGAGGACAATCTTTCCGTCCTGCAGAGAGCCTAATATATGCCGCCCGCTGGAAGCGCCTATATCAACTGCGAGATAATACTTATTCATATCAAAAACTCCTTACAGGCAAAATCTAAAGTTTTGCTCAGGCAAACAATACCGAATTTACAGCGAACTACGATGGGGTATTCCAAAAGGGGATCGCACAGATTAACTCTGTCGGATCATGTTATCCCCCTTTTGGTCGTTTAGGGAGAGAATTCCTAAGGAGAGGGGGATCGAAACCCCTCTCCTTGGGCACCATTTCTTTGGGTACCGTTTCTTTGGGCGAGCAAAGAAATGGTACATGTAAACACCGCAAAATATAAAACAGCAGCTGCAAAATACGGCTTCTGCCGCTCAGATAACACCCTTCTGCAGCATTATATTTGCATACAGCGCACTTTCGCTTGTGGCAATAACGCAGTAAGCGGTCTTTGTTTCATCGTAGAACTTAAATCTTTCGATGTTGCCCACAGCAGAAGAACCACGGTCGTCGTACTTTGCAACGATTTCCTTGTAGGTGTCCCAGATGGGAGTTTCAACATCGTCGCCGTCCATGACAGCCATGAGATTGACAGGTTTTTCAACATAAGTATCCAATGGAAAGACCTGAAGAATTGCATCGAGAATCTCAGGCACATTATGTCCGTCCATGCGGATAACTATGCCGTTTTTGCCCATTGTTTCGGCTGGGAAGTTGCCGTCTGCAATAACCAGACGGTCACTGTGTCCCATTTCGCACAGAACCTTTAACAGCTGGGGCGAGAGTATTTTGGGTATACCTTTAAGCATCTTATTTGTCCCCCTCAGGATATTTCTTGTAGCCGGGATGACGACCGGTCACCTTATAATTCTCACGCATGGAGATAAGGCGGTCAATGTTGGGTCTGCTTATTTCCTGAGCACCGCCGAGAAGATGAGCTGTAAGGCTGATTTTTGCATACAGCTCGAGCGTTTCCATTCTGTAGTAAGCTGTCAGCAGGTCAGAGCCAACAGCCAGTGCGCCGTGATTCTGAAGCAGCACAACGTCGTGCTCTCCGAGATAGGGTGCAATATTATCGGGCACCTCGTAGGTTGAGGGTGTGCCGTAGGGAGTTACGGGAATAGAGCCGATGGCAATGACAGTTTCAATCATGGAATACTGGTCAAGAGCCTTGTTTGCAACAGCATAGCCTGTAGCAACAGCAGGGTGAGCATGGATGACAGCACCCACATCCTCACGCTCCTCATAGCAGCGCATATGCATCTTTATCTCGGAGGAAGGTCTGTATTCGCTTTCCTCAAGGAGATTGAAATCCTTGTCAATATGTACAAGCTTTTCGGGAGTGATGAAGCTTTTGGAGATGCCTGTGGGGGTTGCAAGGAAAGTGCCATCCTCGAGTTTTACACTGACATTTCCGTCATTTGCGGCCACCCAGCCAAGCTGCCACATCTTGTGACACACATCGCAGATCTGGTCTTTGATTTCATTTATATTCATGTTTATTCCTTCTTTTTCGTTGTTTTGTTTCATGAGATTTCGTGTTTATTCGTGCAATTTCCAGGACATTCTATTGTACTGATAATAAATTACCAATTGGGGGTATTCCAAAAGGGGCACGACAAAACGTACGTTATCGACAAAGTAATCCCCCTTTTGGTCGTTCAGTAAAGGGATTTTTAAGGGAAAACCCGATCGAAAGGGTTTTCCCTTAAAAGCATTCTTTGAGCGATACTAAAGGCATCGCAACGTTTCCTTGCGCACTCAAGAAATGGACTGTAAATTCACAACAGTGAATTTACACATTATCATTTGTTGTTGATGGCTTCGCCCTCAAACTCCTGAGTTGGGACGCTGTCCCAACACCCTGCAAGCTTTTAAAAAAGCTTGACCAAAATTTTATTTCCTGATGTTCTTGTACATAGGTCCGTAGGCTTCGCAGGCTCTGAAGTCCTGTCCTTCCTTATCCATGCCGAATGCGTTCCAGCTGGCAGGACGGAAGATCTTTTCTTCAGGTACGTTGTGGAGAGCTACGGGGATTCTCAGCATGGAGCAGAGGGTAATAAGGTCTGCTCCGATGTGACCGTAGGAAATTGCGCCGTGGTTGGCGCCCCAGTTGTTCATGAGGTCATATGCACTCTTGAATGCACCCTTGCCGTTGCAGCGGGGAGCAAACCATGTGCAGGGCCATGTGTAGTCGGTGCGTGCCCAGAGCTTGTCGGAAACATCATCGGGAAGTCCGATTGTCCAGCCCTCCGCAATCTGCAGCATGGGCCCGAGACCCTTTACCAGATTAAGTCTTATCATGGTAGCAGGCATTTCGTTGCGGGTGAGGAATCTGGAGGAGAAGCCGCCACCGCGGAAATAACCGAGGTCAGCATAGTTCCATGTGGTGTTCTTCATCATGATGTCGATGTCCTCATCAGTGACATTCCACCACTCCTTCATGACAGACTCGCCGTTTTCCTTTATTTCGCCGCTGCCGTCAACGCAGGCTGCGCCGGAGTTGATAAGATGGATAAAGCCGTCAGCGTCCTTTGCCTTGCCTTCGATATCGTAGCCTGTAACTCTCTTTACAGCATCGCCGCTCCAGTAGGTACGGACGTCTGCAAATATCTGGGCTCTGCCTGTAAGCAGCTTCATGAACAGCATGGAAATGCCGTTGAGCACGTCATTTTCGGTTGCGAGGATATAGGGCTCACGAGCACCGTTCCAGTCGAAGGAGGAGTTGAGCATGGATTCGGGGAAGTCGCAGTTGGGATAGAAGTCTGTCCACTGTCTCTGACCCTGGAAGCCTGCTGCGATAGCATTGTGACCGACCTTTTCCTCTTCACCATGGTCGGGAAGATTGGGATTGCCGTTCATGAGGTCCTTGATGATGCACATCATCTTGACAACAAATTCCCAGTCAGCATCCTTCTGCTCACGGGTCTTCTGGAGATTTTCGGGATTCTTGTCAAAGCCCTCGATGCACTTATCCTTTACCCAAGCCAAAGCCTTCTGATATTCAGCCTCGTCATATACGCCTTCGGTCATTCGACGGATAATCTCAACCTCGTCAACAGACTCAACACGCATGCCGAGATATTCTTCAATAAAGTCGGGGTCAATAATAGAACCGCCGATACCCATGCAGATAGAGCCTATCTGGAGATAGCTCTTGCCTCGCATGGTAGCAACCGCAACAGCAGCACGACCGAAACGAAGAAGCTTTTCCTCTACATCTGCAGGAATGGAAGTGTCGTCAAGATCCTGGACATCGTGACCGTAGATGCCGAATGCGGGCAGACCCTTCTGTGCGTGGGTTGCAAGAACGGATGCAAGATAGACTGCGCCGGGTCTTTCTGTGCCGTTGAATCCCCAGACGCCCTTGATGGTCATGGGGTCGGTATCCATGGTTTCAGAGCCGTAGCACCAGCAGGGTGTGACGGTAAGAGTTATATCAACACCTTCTTTTCTGAATTTGTCAGCGCAGGCTGCTGCCTCACCGACTCTGCCTATGGTGGTGTCAGCGATAACAACCTTTACAGGCTCGCCGTTTGAATAGCGGAGATTATCCTCAAAAAGCTTTGCTGCACTCTTTGCCATATTCATTGTCTGAACTTCAAGGGATTCACGAACACCCAAAACACCTCTGCGTCCGTCGATGGTGGGACGGATGCCGATTACGGGATAATCACCTATAAGTCTGCTTTTAGCCATATATATTTTCCTCCTGTAAATTGAATTTTTCTTTTCGTGACTTAATACAAATTGCTGCTTAAAATTATATGTTATTTATTCTTACTTGTCAATAAATGTATAAAAATACTAAGAATTTATGCTTGAAATTCTGCTTTTAACTTCGTTACATTACAAAGTGAAGGAATCGTGGAGGGTGAAAACAGAGGTCATAAAAATATGACAGTTTGCGATGTGTGATTGTAAAACGAGCATAAATATGCTAAAATAGTCGCAATATAAAAACCAAAGGGAGAATTAAAATGAAATTGATTCATCTCTCCGACCTTCACATCGGAAAACGTGTAAACGAGTTTTCCATGATAGAAGACCAGGAATATATACTTACGAAAATAATCAACATAATCGATGAGGAAAAGCCTGATGGCGTCATTATTGCAGGCGATGTTTACGATAAATCCGTACCCTCTGCCGAGGCTGTGGGGCTTTTCGACAGCTTCCTTGTGCGTCTTTCAGGAAGAAACCTGAAGGTCTTTGTCATAAGCGGCAACCATGACTCCCCGGAGCGAATTGCATTTGGCGGAAGACTTATGGAAGGCAGCGGAGTATATCTGTCACCGGTTTATGACGGCACAATGAAATCTGTTGTGCTTTCCGATGAATACGGTGAAGCAGAAATATATCTCCTTCCTTTCCTGAAACCTGCAAATGTCCGCAGATTTTTCCCTGATGAGGAGATTGTTACCTATACAGATGCTATACGAACTGTAATATCAAACACTGATATTACAGAATCAAGGCGAAATATCATGGTAACTCACCAGTTTGTAACAGGTGCAAGCCGTTGTGAGTCTGAGGAAATATCCGTAGGCGGAACGGACAATGTTGACGCATCTGTTTTCGATTGCTTCGATTATGTGGCGTTGGGTCACATCCACGGACCTCAGAAAATCGGCAGAGAGGAAGTACGCTACTGCGGAACACCACTGAAATATTCCTTCTCAGAAAAGGATCACATCAAATCCGTCACAGTGGTTGAGCTCAAGGAAAAGGGAAATGTGGAGATAAGAACAGTACCTCTTGTACCTAAGCATGACATGAGAGAGATAAAAGGCACCTATGAGGAGCTGACATTAAGAAAAAATTACGAGGGAACAGACAGAGAGGACTATATGCGCATAATTCTCACCGACGAAGAGGATGTTCCCGATGCGGCTGCACGCCTGCGTATAATTTACCCCAATCTCATGAAGCTCGATTACGACAACACAAGAACAAGGACAGCCGCATACATTGACGGCGCAAAGGACATTGAAAACAAATCGGAAATTGAGCTTTTTGCGGAATTTTACGAACAGCAGAACGGTCAGCCCATGAGCGAGGAGCAGATGGAATTTTCAGCCGCACTGCTTGAAAAGATCAAGGAGGGAATGGAATGAAACCTGTAAAGCTTACTGTTTCCGCTTTCGGACCTTATGCAAAAAAGCAGGAAATACGTTTTTCAGACCTTCCCGAAAACGGTCTTTATCTTATTACGGGTGACACAGGTGCAGGCAAAACCACCATATTTGACGCCATAACATATGCACTCTATGGCGAGGCGAGCGGCGAAAACCGTCAGGTTTCAATGCTTCGCTCAAAATATGCCGACGAGGAAACCCTCACCGAGGTGGAGCTTGAATTTCTCTACGGAGGCAAGATCTATACAGTAAAGCGCAACCCTGATTACCAGTATAAAAAAGGCGAAGAAATCAAAAATAAAAAAGCCGACGCCTGCCTGACCTATCCCGACGGCAGAGTGGAAACGAAAACAAAGAATGTAACAAAGTGCGTGGAAGAAATTCTGGGACTCAACAAAGACCAGTTTTCAAGAATTGCAATGATCGCTCAGGGCGATTTTCTCAAGCTTCTCCTTGCAGGCACAGCGGAAAGACAGCAGATTTTCAGGGAAATATTCAAGACAAAAATCTACCGCACATTCCAGGAAAAACTCAGCAGAGAGGCGAGCTCCGTGGCACATGAAAGAGAACGTGCAAAGAGCAGTGTTTCCCAGTATATAAACGGGATTCTCTGCAGTGAGGACGATGTCCGCAGTATGGATCTGAGAAAGGCTCAGAACGGGGAAATGCTGACAGAGGATGTCATGATTCTTCTTTCGGAGCTGATAGATTCAGATACCTCAAAAGGCGAAATTATAAAGGATGAAATCTCAAAAGCCGAAAAGGAGATCGAAATTCTCACCGCAGCAATAACAAAGGCCCAGGAGCAGGCAAAGACAGCCCTGGAGCTTGAAAATTCAAAAAAAGCCCTGCCCGAAAAGGAATCAGAGCTTGAAAAACTCAAAGAAGTGCTGGAGGCTGAAAAAGCAAGAAATCCTGAAAGAGACAATCTTGAAAAAAGCATTTCTCTTATTGAAGCCGAGCTTCCAATGTATGATGAACTGGGCGAAAAGAAAGAAAAAATCGAAGGGCTCAGAGATGCAGTTGTAACCGAAATGAAAGCGGAAAGCACTGTGCAGAACAAAAATGAAGAGCTGAAAAAAGCCATTGAAGCACTCAGAGAAGAGCTTCGCAGTCTTGGCGACGCAGGCGAAGCGAAGGCAAAGCTTACACAGGAAAAGGAAAAAGCAGAGGAGAGAGTCAAGGCTGCACAGGAGCTTGAAGACGACCTTAAAGCGCTGCAGAAACTCTGCGAAAAATATTACAAGGCACGTGATGCCTATGCCGCTTCGGCCAAAAAGGCAGAAACCCTCAAAACCGATGCGGAAAACAAGCGCAGAGCATTCAATGACGAGCAGGCAGGAATCATGGCAGACACCCTCTCAGAAGGTGAGCCATGTCCGGTGTGCGGCTCTGTGACCCATCCTGCAAAGGCTGTGAAATCACAGAATGCACCGTCCCAGTCCCAGGTTGAAGACGCAGAGGAAAAAGCCCTTGCAGCACAGAAAAAAGCCAATGACGACAGTGCCGCAGCAGCCGAAATCAGAGGCAAGGTGACGTCGGACGAAGCAAATGTAAAAAGAAAAATAGCCGAGCTTATCGGCGAATGCAGTGTATCTGATGCCGTGCAGAAGGCGGGGGAGATAAAATCTGAAGCCGAAAAGCAGGCAGAGCAGCTTAAATTGCGTATAGCCGAGGAAGAAAAAAGAGCCACCCGAAAACTGGAGGCAGAAAAAGAACTTCCGGAAAAGGAAAAGCTTCTTGCAGAATCAGCCGACAGTATTATTAAAATCAAGGAAAAAATCTCCACACTCAAGGCTCAGGGAACAGAAATGAAAAAGAGCCTTGAAGAGCTTTCCGGAAGACTAAAATTTGAAAGCCGAAAGCTTGCCGAAAAGGAAATTTCAGACCTGAAAGCAAAATCAGAGGCTATGAAAAAATCCCTTGAACAGGCCGAAAATAACTGTGCAGAGAAAGACAGACAGATTGCGGCGCTGAAAGCGGCAATAAGCCAGCTTGAAAAGCTTCTTGAAAACAGTGAAGCTGCAGATGCAGAAAAGCTTGCAAGGGAAAGAAACACCCTTTCAGAGAAAAAATCTGCTCTTTCTGCTCAGCTTGAGAAAATTGCGGTAAGACTTTCCGCAAACAGAATTGCAAAGAAAAATATAAGCGAAAAATCCGATGAGCTGACAAAGCTTGACACAAAATGGAAATGGGTCAAAGCCCTTTCGGACACAGCCTGCGGAGATATTACGGGAAAAGACAGAGTGACACTTGAAACCTATATTCAGAAGACCTGCTTTGAACGTATCCTCAGACGTGCAAATATCCATTTCATGAAGATGTCAGGCGGAAAATACGATTTGAAACGCAGTGAAGCAACAGCAGACCGCAGAATCCAGAGCGGACTTGAGCTTGATGTCATAGACCATTACAACGGCAGCATCAGAAGCGTAAAATCCCTTTCAGGCGGCGAGTCCTTTATCGCATCTCTTTCCCTTGCCCTGGGACTTTCCGAGGAAATCCAGGCATCGGCAGGCGGCGTGCGCCTTGAGTCAATGTTTGTGGATGAAGGCTTCGGCTCACTTGACGAGGAAACCCTGAGTCAGGCAATGAAAGCACTCCACAGTCTGACCGAGGGCAGCCGTGTTGTTGGTATAATCTCCCACGTGGCTGAGCTTCGCAGAGAGATAGATAACCAGATTGTTGTCAAAAAGGAAAAAAGCGGCGGCAGCGTTGTCAGCATAGTTACGGGATAATATGCAGAGGCAGTGAACAAAATGAGAGAGCTTGAAACAGAAAGACTAAGATTAAGATATGTAACCGAAAACGATATACAGGCTGTGTTTGATGGCTGGGCAAATGACCCTGAGGTTACGAAATACATGACATGGAATGCCCATGAAAGCGTGAAAGTGACCCGAAATGTCATGAACGTCTGGCTTGAAGACTACAGAAACGAAAACTGCTTCAGATACGGCATCGAGCGAAAGTCCGACGGAGTCCTTATGGGCATGATAGATGTTGTGGGCTACCGTGACGGAAATCCCGTTATCGGCTATTGCTCGGGCAGAAAATACTGGGGTAAGGGCTATATGACCGAAGCTCTCCGAGGTCTGGTTGATATCCTTTTCTCCGAGGGCTATGACACCGTTGAAATAGAGGCGGTCAAGGAAAATATCGGAAGCAATCGGGTTATTGAAAAGGCAGGCTTTGAGTTTGTCCTTTCATATGAAGCGCCTCTGTCACAGTTAAAGCCTCAGATTGTAACAATCAATACCTACCGCCTGAGCAGATACTCTGCCATATAAAAACAAACCGGCCTCTGAAAATCGGAGGCCGGTTTGTTTTTATTTCTTTGGTTTTATCGAAAACTCAAATTTTATTTTCTTTTCGCTGAGGCGGTATTTTTCGTTGAGTGCAGGACCGCAGGCGGCAGAGCCTATGCCTGAAACCTTGTAATCAATACGCAGATGCACTATTCCGTCAGCAGAAAGTTCATCGGTGTGCTTTGCCTTGTAAAGCTCGTTGGTGCTGTATTGAGATACATTGAATTCAAAATCCCGTTTTGAGGTAAATTCGAGATCACCTATTCTCAACATTCGGGCTTTGCAGTGGTTGCCGTGTTCCTGAGGCATTACATAGGGAACATACTCATCTTCGGCGGTGCTGTCGTAGAGCCCGACGGGAGCCCAGTGGCACATATCGCAGTAGCTTTCAATGGGACCTGCACCGTAATAGGAGAAGACATTTGAAGTCTGAGGCAGAGGAAGTTCAAATCCGAGCCTCGGCAGCCAGAAAGCGTCCTTGCGTATATCGCAGGAGAGCGAAACGTCTATACGCCCGTCTTTGAAGATACTGATCTTCAGCTCATGCTTCATCATGGGGACACGGGAAATGCCCGCAAGTGAGCCGTGTACAATGATAATGCCGTCAACTGCATGGCAGTCATAAACCTTTGAAAATGCACAGTCAAGGTTTTCACCCTGCCAGATATTGATATTAGCCCAACGTGGTGCAATGTTACGGTCGTTATCGGTGGGGGCTCGGAAGGCAGAAAGCTGCATTCTTCCTGCAAGCTGTTCATTGCCGTCAACCATAATGCTTGTAAAGGCGCCGTAGTGCTTTGAAAAAGTATAATTAAAGCCATTGCCACAGGCATAGATGTTCAATTCGTCCTCAGAAAGCTTGACCATTGCTTCGGTCTTGTCTTCAATTATTTCACAGGGAAGGTCATGCTGAGTCTCGGCACAGATAGTATCACCTCTGCGAAGAACCGTATTTAGGTGCGCACCCATACGGCAGAGGACGGGAGAATAGTCAATTGTTATCTTTGCTTTCTCGTGAGGCTCAACGGACAGGGAAAGAAGCCTTGAATCTGTTATCTCACCGTCGACTTCGATATAATAGCAGAACTCAAACTCATTAAGATCTGTAAAATCAAGGCGATTTATTACAGTAAGTATACCATTTCTGTATGTTGTTTTTATGGGCTGGTATGCGGCTTTTACCTCAAGAGAGCCAGCTTTCAGCGAGCGGTCGGAAAACACCATGCCGTCACAGCAAAAGTTGCCGTCGTTTGTGATTTCACCTTCAAAATCACCGCCGTATTTCTGAACTCCGTCAACAGTCACAACATGATCGGCCCATTCCCAGATACAGCCGCCGATGAGCTTGGGATATTTATCAAACATTTCGTTGTAGTCGTAAACATCACCGGGGCCATTACCCATGGCATGGGCATATTCGCAGAGGAAAACAGGCATATTTATGTCATCGGTCAGGGCGAACTCCTCGATTTCTTCGGGGGATGAGTACATACGGGAATAGACATCGGCGTTGTGTATCTGCCCTTTCCTTGAAGCGTCCTCGGCGTGGAGCAGGCGAGTGCTGTCACGTTTTTTTGTCCATTTTATCATTTCAATGTGGTTGCAACCGTGACCGCTTTCATTGCCCGTTGACCACATGATAACGCAGGGGCTGTTTTTGTGAAGTTCCACCATTCGTGCCATGCGTTCCAGATGCTCGCCTTTCCATTCAGGCATAGTGCCGGGCCATGCGTTTGACTCCATATCGAAGCGGTATTCAACATTCGGGAGTCTGCGGAGAAAGCCGTGGGTTTCGATATCGGTCTCAAGCACCACATAGAAGCCCAGCTCATCGCACATTCCGATGAATTTCGGAGTGGGGGGATAATGGGAGGTGCGCACGCAGTTTATATTAAGCTCCTTCATGAGCATAAGATCTGCATAAAGCTCCATATCACTCTGGCACCAGCCACGATGCTTACTCGTGTCGTGATGATTTACACCTCGGAGCTTGACAGGCGTGCCATTTATGAGAAGTTCGTACCTGTTGGAAATTTCTATTTTGCGAAGTCCTGTTCTCAGTGTTATTATTTCGCCGTTTCTCTTGAGAACAACAGTGTAAAGAAATGGTTTTTCCGCATTCCAGAGGATTGGGCTTTCGGGTGTATAGGAGAAGAAGTCGGAAATGTTTTTACTGCAAAGCAGCTTATCACCTTCATAAATGCTGACAAGTGCCTCGCCTGAAATCTTTATGTCTATCGACTTATCATTCGGAAATATTTCTACATCCTCGATATGTCCTTCGGGGCGTTGCAAGATATAGCAATCCCTGAAAATGCCGTTGTAGCGAAAAGCGTCCTGGTCTTCAAGATAGCTTCCGCAGCACCATTTAAGCACCCTAACCTGCACTGTATTTATGCCCGACACAACAAACTCGGTGATGTCGAATTTTGCCTGAAGCCTGCTGCCCTGAGTAAAGCCCACGTACTTATCGTTTATATATAGGTATGCGCATGAGGAAACGCCTTCAAAGACAAAGTAAATCTTTCCCCATTTGTCAAGCTCAAATTCACGGCGGTAAACTCCGCAGGGATTATCGTCGGGAACATAGGGAGGGTCACATGGATATGGATAGTTGACATTTGTGTAGTTGGGGTTTTCATAGCCCTGAAGCTGCCAGCAGGAGGGAACAGGTATTTTATCCCATTTTTCGATTCTTTCTGGGATATCAATGTCACGTGAGAAATAGGCAAAATCCCACTCGCCATTTAAAAGCATATATTCTGAAACTCCCTCGGGAATATAATAGCTTGTGGGTGCAAGTCGATTTTCAGAGGTTTTTAACGGATTTTCGTATTTACGCATATTTATCCCTTCCTGTGATATCTTCTCTTATAGTCGAAAAGCCTTTTTTCATCCTTTATTTCAAGGTCCTTTTCTCCCGAAAGGGATTCAAGGTGGTGGGTAAACTCATGGAGAGTTGTGGCTCTTATGACAGAGCGCAGAGCATCCTCGGAAATATCGCTGTAAACCTTCATGAAAGAGCCATAGTAAAGGAGGATATGCCTGCCCATCATGCGGCTCTGAGTATATTCACCCATAATATACAGCGGGTGCTCAGGCACACTGTCCTCATGATTCTTTACACGGTCAACAATGACAATGCCGCCGTTGAGATGTTCAAAGAATTCCTCAGGCACATCGGCAACAGCTTCCTCAGCCAGCTCTTCAAATCGGTCAAGGGTTATCATATTATTCCTCCTCCCTAAAAATCCAAATCTGCAACTTCTGTAATGCTTCTCACTATGTAATCAGGTCGGATATTTTCCGTTGAGCTGTATTTGTTCTTTCTGTCCACCAGAACTGCTTTTATACCCACGTTTTGAGGTCCGAAAATATCGTCGGTCAGAGAATCACCGATAAAAACTGCGTCTTTTGCCTCATAGCCTTCCATTTTCAATATGTATTGGTAAAAATCCTTATGAGACTTATATTTTCTTATCATTTCAGAAGTGTATACAGCATCCATGTCAAGCTGGTTGCTTTTCAGGTTTGACATCAGCGGCTCGGTATCGGTGGTGGAGCCGATTACAACCCGATATTTCCGACGCAGCCTTTCTATGGCTTTCGGTACTTCGGGGAAAGCAGAACGACCGTACAGACTGTGCAGCATTATGTCTGCATCTTCCTTATAAGGCCTTTGTATGGAATGCTGCTCATACAGAGTCTTAAGATCCATCACAAAAATATCCTGTTCAGAGATAAAATCAGTTTCATTTGAGAGGTCGATGTGCTTTCGATGGATAGCTTTCCATTGTGAGTAGAACTCCTGTGCACTTATGTCTTTTTCTTGTAATGAAAGTATTTTTTCTGCAGCATCCAACGAGCCGCTGCCTGTGGATATCAGTGTTCCGTAGGCGTCAAATATTAATAGCTTTTTCATTAAAAAATCCCACCATCTACGTCTTGCTCTTAGCCGTGTTCAGTGCTGACACTAAAATACGCTTGATCTCAAGACATTCCTCAATCAAGGAGTTGCCTTCTGCTTCCGTCAGATATTCCGACAAAACAAGCAAACGCAGCCAGTATTCTGTTTCCGCAGTCTCCTTCAGTGAAATCTGAAGCTTTGCAATAAAATCAGCCCTGCTAACGCCGTAAACAGCTTCATTCGCATTTGCTCCAATGCTGGTGCCACTGCGAATGATTTGCTTGGAGATAACTGTTTCATGCTTTTGCTTTATCAGATACTGATATAGCTTTACGATTCGTGACGCAAAATGAAGACTTTTTTCAAGCAGAACACTATCCTGAGCCATATAATCACCTTTTTCAGATAATAAATAAGAGATAACAGAGAATAGAGAATAGTACAGAAACGCCAGTGAATATACAGCATATCTTTTAACTATTCGTTATTCTCCATTATCTCTTATCTGAGCCCCAAAGGGGCGTTTCTGGTGATCCACCGGGGAATCGAACCCCGGACACCTTGATTAAAAGTCAAGTGCTCTGCCGGCTGAGCTAGTGGATCATTTATTGGCTGGGATGGCTGGACTCGAACCAGCGAATGCCAGAGTCAAAGTCTGGTGCCTTACCGCTTGGCTACACCCCAGTATCCCAAGATTTATAAAATAGCGCGACAGCAATTCTGCCGCGCATATTTTTAAATGGGGTGAGATGTCGGAGTCGAACCGACGACCTCCAGGGCCACAACCTGGCACTCTAACCAACTGAGCTAATCCCACCATAATGGCGCGCCAACAGGGACTCGAACCCCGGGCCTACTGCTTAGAAGGCAGTTGCTCTATCCAACTGAGCTATTGGCGCATATTTGGAGCGGATGATGGGAATCGAACCCACACGACCAGCTTGGAAGGCTGGAGTTCTACCACTAAACTACATCCGCACAACAAAGCGATATGAATTTTAGCATGCTTTGTTTTATTTGTCAAGGGTAAAAAACGAGAAGTTTAAAAATTATTTCAGCATAAGAAAGTACACGAAACAGAAGGTAACTGCAGCGGAGAGGAGAGCTCCGATGATATCGAGGATAAGAAAGGAAACTGCCGTGTCTTTTGAAGCTCTCATTTCACGCAGAGCGGTAACAGCCATGATAATGCCTGTGAGTGCTGCACAGATGCCGATTCCGGGAAGGAAGAAGAGCAGAAAACCGAAAACACCGAAGACCATTACAGCAGTGCTGCTGCATTTTGCATAGGCATAGGCTTCAAGGACAGGAACAACAGAAACGCCTGCAAGAATAAGGGAAATTACAATGAAAAGAGCTGCATAGCCGATGTAATCTGCAGTTGCCGCAAGGGGAGAAGCCACAAGAGCGGCGAGGGAGAGTGCAAAGAACAGCCATGCACCGTAGTCGGCATACTGACAAACAATGCTGTTTTTGTTATTTGCAGTAAAATAAGGCTTGAAAAGTGCAGGCATGATAAATCGCACGATAATCACAGCAGCGACAATCAGCGCAAATACGGGGAAGAAAATATTCTGGAAAATGTTGAGAGGAGTCTCAAGCTTTCCAAAAGCGAAATTCTTATAAAGGAGAGAGAGGGCACAGCAGAGAAGAACTGTACCGACGGAGAAGCAGATAAAAGCGGGAAGCTTCTTTTTCATGGGAATAACCTCCGATGGTTTTGTTTTAGCGGTAACCGTCATAGCCGTCATCATCATTTTTGCGTCCGCCTCCCATAAGGCTTATGAGAATAATGACAAAAGCGATGGCAAGAATGCCGAGAAGTCCGTAAGCGGCATATGTGATCCAGTCATTTCCGAAGGAAGAGGTGTAGCCGTTGTCGGGATCACCTGATATCTCAACGGAAGAAGGAGCTGTGGAAGTGGGCTCTGTAACAGGGACCGGCACAGTGGTAGTGACAGTGGTGGTAGTAACAGGAGGGTCTGTCTGGGTGGGGACAGTGGTAACGGTGGTTGTAAAATTCTGAGGCTCAAAGGTACTCCAGGCATCGTATCCCGTTATGGGAGGGAGATTTTTAACCGAAAACTCAGCATTTTCTGCAGGTATGAAAAGGGAATCAATGCCGTTTGGAGCGACAATCTGAAGCCAGTCGCCGGAGCTGTGAACGGAAAGAAGCATATACTCACCGTCTTTGAGTCTGCCGTTTTTCACACCGCCTATGCCGGAATATGTAACCGCATCGGGAGAAGAAACAAATACAGTTTCATAGCTTGCGACAGATGAGTTGTAGCCGTAATAATCGGGACGACCGACATAAGTCAGTGTTGCCGACTTATCGTCACGCAGACCGCTTGAGCGGGAATA
The DNA here is from genome assembly GCA_045604155.1 of Acutalibacteraceae bacterium. GTDB lineage: Bacteria > Bacillota > Clostridia > Oscillospirales > Acutalibacteraceae > JAISGQ01. The sequence goes on along the minus strand of JAZUNN010000058.1, from coordinate 41,151 downwards.
GGTACGTTTTCTGACAGCGTTTGAAGAATTCCCTTCAACCACCGTTATTTCCTTGTCGGTGGCCTTTGTGACAATTCCAACATGTTCCTCGATTCCGTCACCGTGAGACGAATCCACAAAAACGATATCTCCGGGAAGAATGCTGTCACATCTTGAAAGAGGCACACAGTCAAAGGGCTGAAGATCCATTTTTGCCCATTCTGTCTTGCGGTAGATGCTTTCCTCAACACCGGCCTGACGGGCACACCACCATACAAAGACCGCACACCATGGGTCACCGGGAAGGCCGAAATTGACGCCGTATTCAGTGTGATTACCCTTGCCGGAGGAAGAGCCGCTCAGGTCGCCTGAAGACTTGCCCTCGTGGTAACCCACCTGAGAAAGGGCAACAGCGGCAACATTTGCGCCGATATCATCAGTAAATTCAACATTCAGCAGATTTTCGTAATATTTACTTTTTCTGTAGGTGTCTGAGTGTTCAAATACTGAAACCGCAGCACCTGCACGTATATTGGGAAGAAGAGTAAAAAGTATGCAAAGAGTCAGCAGAAAAGCTGTGATCCTTTTCATTTTTTCGCATCCCCTACATTATTTTATTGAATATCAGAGGGTGAAGCATCGGTGGGAGATACCGACTCGGAAACAGGGGTATCCGTATCGGAAACAGCCTCAGAGGTATCTTCTGTTTCTGTGGTGTCGGAGGTCTCGCTGAGGTCAAGGTTCTCGATAAGATCAAAATAGAAGTCATATTTTTTGGCGTAAGATTGCCACTTTCCGTCCTTTTCGCCGAAGAAGGTAAGAACCTTTGAGCAGTTCATGAAGGCATTCTTGCCAACCGTTTCAACGGTTTCGGGCAGAGAGGCTATAACAAGTGAGGTGCAGCTTCTGAAGCACATTTCGCCTATGGAAGTGACACTCTGAGGTACAATAAGAACATCAAGAGAGGTGCAGCCGTAGAAAGCGCAGTTGTCAAGGGTGACAGTGCCTTCATTGAGAGTCAGGTCATCGATTGAAGTACAGTCCGTGAAAGCCCACTGACCGACGGTTTTTACAGTGCCGGGAATTTCAAGCTTTGTAATGGACGTACAGTTTGCAAATGACCACTCTGAAATGACCTCGAGAGAATTGGGAAGACGCACACTCTTCAATGCCTTGTTGCCTGAGCACATACCCCAGCCTATCTCGGTTATGCTGTCGGGGAGATAAAGGTCGGTTATGGAGCAGCCGGAAAAAGCGGTCTGACCGATAAAGGTGTATGAATCAGGTATCTCAATGGAAGTGACAGGGCTGTTTGAGAAAGCGTTTGCCTCAATTCTTGTGCAGGGCTTGCCGTTATAGGAGGCAGGGAGAACAATCTCAAGCTCCGTTCCGTTGTAGCCGTTGACAGAGCAGTAGGTGTTGCCTTCGTATATGTCAAAGTCCGCCCATCTGACGGAATCGGGCATGGTATCCTCCGTGTAAACGGGCTCAGTGTCGGAAACCACCTTCTGAGGTACGTGCTCCAGAAGGTCCTCGGCATGACCTATCTTAAGAAGATCACCGACAGTGGTGGTGCCGATATGCCATGAAAGAATATCAGCAGGCACAAATCCGCTGTCAAAGTGAGCGGTAACGCCCATGCCTCCGATTATAAGCACAAGAGAAAGGAGGGTAAGAATGAATTTCCTTACCTTGTGTTCTTTAGGCGGCTTTGCAGGACCCGGATCGAAATCCTCACCGTGAGGATAGGAAACAGGCTCTCTGTAACCCATGGGAGCACTCTGAGAAGCAGGCTGCTCCATGGGCTTTCTGACAGGCTCGTCGTCAAAATCATCGAATCCGTCTTCGGCGAAGGAGTCCTGGCTCATGCTTTCGTCGAAATCATCAAAGCTGTCAAAACCGTCGTCTGCAGCAGTGCTGTCCATATTGTCAAAATCGTCGAAATCGTCGAAATCGTCAAAACCGTCGTTGTCCTGAGGATTGCGGTAGTACGGCATCGGCATTCAGTCCTTTGCAGAAATTTACATACAGTAAATTATATACTCATTTATTGTCAAGTCAAGGCAGATTCTGTGAACGTATTCTGACCTTTGCGGCATGATCAATATTCGTAATCTATGCACACACGGGTTTCCATAACGGAATGGATATACTTTCCGTAAGCCTTGTGGGTGGGGTGTACCTTGTATTCGTTCAGAGCGTTGATATCCTCAAAATCGCAGACAAGAACAAGGTCGTAATTGTCCTGGGGAGCCTCAGGGCAGTTTGTGCCGTACTGGAAAGCTGCAAGGGTGGGGATTTCAGCCTTGAAATGGGAAAGACGCTCGCAGGCATCTGTGATGTTCTCTTCCTTGGTGCGTCCGATGGCGTTATCGAGCATTTTAAACATGACTATGTGTTTTATCATTTCATATCATCCTTTTTTGAAAATTTACTCATATGATTATACAACAAACAGAATAAAGGTGCAACCCGCATAAATAAGGTAACAGGCGGTGCGGAGGGGGATTTTGAGGCCGAAACACTAAAAAGATTGCAGTTTTGTAATATATGTGTTAAAATAGCCTTATGGCTGCGGAGAAAACAATCTGCCGCAGCGTGGTTTCAAGAAAAAGAAAGGGTGATAACCTTTGCTTAAAAAGCTTAAATTAAGCGCATATGAGGGTGCTATCCGCACAGGCGGATTCTTCGGATGGTACCTGACCGTAATGTTTATCTGCCAGAATAATGCAGGAAGTGCTGACCTGATTGAAAAGGTCAACCGCACATTCCTCTTTTCGGGAGTAATATCCGTATTTGCCATTCTTCTGATAATGATATTCTTTGATTTCGAGGGTATTCTGGGAGACAAGTATCTGCGCTGGATACCGGGTCTTTTCATGGCAGAAAGCGGAATAGCCCTCTGCCTTGCAGAAGCACGCAATATGACTCTCTTTGCTGCAATAGCAGGCGTTTCCGCCAGCATAGGTGCAGTGGCCATGATATCGAGCCTTCTCAGGGTAAAGGTCAGCCAGAGAATCTTCTCAGTAGGCGCAGGTCTTGCAATAGGCGGAATAATCCGTGTCGCAGGCAACTTCATAATAAGCCTGTGGGGAGGACGTACAAACAATGTCGGTGAGATAATCACCGCTGTGCTCATCGGTATAATTGCCGCTGTAAGTGTACACACCACAAGCTTTTCAAAGGAAGCAAAGCCTCTTGTATCAAAAGCAGAGGCAAAGCCCTCTGAAATCTTCAGAAAAATCCCTGCAGTATATGTGTGGGTATTTCTGCTGGGCAGTGCATTCATGATGTGCTTCGGCACCATCGAAAAGTACTGCAGTAACGCAATGACTCCTGCATTTTCCTTCGGTAATAAATATTACAATGTAATTGCATTCCTCGCATTTGCACTTGTATCGGTACTGGCTGTATTCATTGTCAGACCCCACGCACTTGCATCCCTCTTTGCGGTAGGCTCTGCATTTGCAGTCTGCTCGGTAATCCTTCTCGGACTGAGCAGTCCCACACAGGCAGAGGCGATAATAATTACAATACTCTGCTATGCAGCATTCGCCTGCTATAAAATGTGTATGTATCTTATCGTTGTAACCTTCTCTCTCGACAGACCCCATCCTCTTTTCTATGCACTTTTCGGCTACGGAGTAATAACCGCTTCCGAGTGGATGGGAAGAATCATAGGCGGACGTCTTGAAGAAAACATATACCGCACAGTTGTTGCAGTGCTTCTGGTGCTCATACCTGTGGGTGCATTCTTCATTTCCCGCTCCATGCGTTTCAGCGGATATTCCCAGGAGCAGCTTCAGAAACGCCACAGAATCAGACAGCTTATTGCCCGTGTGGGTGAAGAAAAGGAGCTGTCCGACAGAGAAAAGACCATCCTCAATCTTGTTGTTCTTGACGGCTACAATGCCGATATGCTTCCCAACAAGCTGGGAATTTCAAAGAACACCGTAAAAACACAGCTTCGCACACTTCTCGGCAAATTTGAAGTTTCAACCCTCGAGGAGCTTACCGAAAAGCTTTATGCAATGATCGAAGAAAACGAAGAACAGCTCCGCCTTGAAGAAGCACAGAAGGCAGAGGAAAAGAGCGTTCTTGCCGCTCTTGCCGCACAGGATGCCGAGGCAGAGGAAAAGTTTGAAAAGGGTGAAACAGCATCAGAGGAAACTGAGGCTGAGCCCGAGGAAAAAGAAGAAGCTGAAAAAGAAGAAAAGGCAGAGCCTGAGGAGAAAAAGGAAGAAAAAATCTCCAACACAGGCGTGATCGACATTTCAGAGCTTGAAAAAGCATCGGAGCCTGAAAAGGGAGAGGTGCAGGAAGAAGCTGAAAAGGAAGAAGACAAGCCTGAAACAGAAGAAAAAACCGAAGTCGCAGAAGAAACCCGACCGGTAACGGAAGAACCTGCAAAGGAAGAAGAAAAAGCTTCCGAAAGCAGCGAAAAGGCATCTGTAAGAGTTATCAGAAGAAAGAGAAACAATCAGAACGGACGCAGAAGTTCATCTCTCATACCTGAGAAGCCGAAGGCAGAAAAAACCGGAAAAAAGGCTGAAAAACCCAAGGCTGAGCCTGAAGCAGAGAAGACTGTTGTGGTAACTGAAGAACCGTCGGCTGCTGAAACAGTGACCGCACCCGAAGAGCCGTCAGCTGTTGAAACTGTGGTTGTTCCTCCTGCTGAAGAAACGGAAGAAATTCCTGAGGAAGAAACCGTTGTCACGCCCAAAGACCGTCTTGATGATCTCCTTGCAGACATGGATGACGAAGACTGATGATCTTCTTTGAAGCTTTCAGAATATAAAACAGGAACCGGCTGTAGGGGGAGAAATCCTTTTTACAGCCGGTTTTAATGTGTTTTCAATGAATGAAAAGAATCTGAATCTCCGTCAATTCAAATGAATATGAAAGTGAGATATCACACAAAAAGGCGAAAAATATAAAAAATCAAAAATTTCTTTCAATAATTGAAAATATGGTATATAATCAGGGTGTACATGAGAGGGTGAAAAATATGAGAGTAAGGATAATCGAACTGCTGATTGCCGCAGTTTTCCTGATGCTTTGCGGCTGCGAAGGCGATGGAAAGGCAGCAGAGTCACAGAAGCAGGAAACCTCAGGCATTGACATCTCGTCAGAATACAGTGCCGATGAAGCGGTGCCGATGGATGCATCAGGAAAGTATCTTGGCAGTGTGTGCGATACTGCAGTCCTTGACGAAATTACAGACTCCCTTAAAACAGAAGAAGGCGATTGCTATGAAGCCATAAGGAATCTTCTTTCCGACAGTGATATCTATGCTGCCGTAACGGGTGAAAAATGGACAGAAAGCTGTTTCGTTTCCGATGTGGTCATACCTTCATACAATATGCACTCAAACAGAATTTCCGATAATTATACAGTTCTTGCCTTTTCCAATGACCTTACGCAGGTGTTTGAAATTACCGTGCGCAGGACCGGCAGCGGTTTTGCACTCAGTGTTTCAGATTTCAGCAGCACCATGCGTCAGATGCTCAGGGAAAACAGAGAAGAAAAATTCATATTTGTAAAAAACGCAGGTTTTCTTGCAGTTGACAGCATCAATAACGTATATGTGATTGATTCTGTCACAGGCAATTCCTACGAAATTCTGGGAGATTTTTATCACGCCGTGGATTACAGAACTCTTTCAGTGTCCTATGACGAGATAATGGCTCAGAATCATCTGCATGAAATCAGAATTGTCGGATAGAAAACTGCGCAGAAAATAAGGAGGAAAAGAGTATGAAAGCAACAAAAATCCTTGCCCTGCTTCTCTCACTGGTCATGTGCCTTATGGCAGCAGGCTGTGCCGAGATGGATTTCTCGGGAGAAACAGGCGGCGACAGCTCCATTGAGATAATCGATGGCAGCGAAACAGAAGACGATGACGATGCAGAAGTCGACATCGAGGAGGACATCGAGGAAGATGAAAATGAGGGAGATGCAGCAGAATCTACCTCCACACCTCTCCTTTACAAGGTAACCGATGACAAGGGCAATGTGGTATGGATTTTCGGCTCCATTCACGTCGGCAGAGACGATTTCTATCCCCTTCCCGACTATGTTCTCGATGCCTTTGACAACAGCGATGCACTGGCAGTAGAGGCTGATATAGTGGCGTTTGAGAAGGATCTTTCCGCACAGATGGATGCCCTTGGACTTATGGTATATACCGACGGAACTACAGTTTCCGATCATATTCCTCAGGACCTTTACGACGATGCAGCTGAAATTCTCGAAGCAAACGGACTTTACAACTTTGCAATGGATTACTACATCGTATCCTTCTGGTCAAACCTTGTAGACAACTGCGCATATATGCAGCTGGAGGTTGATATCGAGGGCGGAATCGACCGTTTCCTTATCAACCGTGCAAATGACAGCAAAAAGGAAATCCGTGAGATCGAATCCGCTGCAATTCAGTACGGAATTATGGCAGGCTACTCAGAGGAACTGCAGGTGCTTCTTCTTGAAGGCTCTGTGGAATCTTACGGCGACCTTGATGCAATGAAGGAAGAGCTTGACGAAATGATGGACCTCTGGGCAAAGGGTGACGAGGAAGCTTTCGGCGCTTACCTCAATGAAGAAGAGGAAGTCGATGACGAAGATGCAGCACTTTACGAGGAATACACCAAGGCAATGCTCACCGACAGAAACGAACTCATGGCAAACTATGCTGAAGATGCTCTGAAATCAGGTGAGGAAGTGTTCATTTGCGTAGGTGCAGCACACGTAGTAGGCGAAGGCGCAATGGCAAAAGAACTAGCAAGCCGAGGCTACACAGTTGAAATAGTAAGATAAATATTCAAAAAAGCTCCTCCGCAAAGGGAGGAGCTTTTTGCTTTTATAGATTTACCAAGAGAAGAGAGAATCGAGTATATCCTCAGCCTCTATATCTTCTTCTGAGAACTGATTGTAGAAATCCAGATAATCATTGAAATTATCGTATGCATCATTTATGCCCCAGTCCTCGAAAGCGTCTGAAACCTCATTGTTCACATCGCCGCCGAAGTCGTCGATATATCCTTCAAGGAATCCGCCGACAATCTCACCAAGAGCTTCTTCGGTGGAAACATCTCCTGAGAAATAATCCTCGTAATTGTCACCGAGAATGCCGCTGAGATAATCGTCAAGAGCCTCATTGTCGCCTGCGGAATAGAGATAATCATCGATGTTGTCGAGTGTGAAGTTGCCGTTGTTGAAGTCATCCATAAGGGATTCCCAGTCAACTGAACCTTCAATGATTCCTTCAAGGTCAAAGTTTTCATTGCCGGGCTTGTTTTCGGGGAACTGCTCATAATATTTTTCCTTGATAGTATCCTCATCAAGGGAATGGGAGTCACTTATCTTTATAAGCATAATACCTGCGTCAGTGCCGTTTACAGTGGGGTTGCAGGTGCCAAGAAGTTCATTTTCTTCAGGAAGGGAAAGGAAAATATTGTCATCTACAATAAGATACTCAACCTTGACGGTATCCTTTTCGGAATTCTTGAAGGTAAGGGTTTTCTTTGTCGCTGTAACATCGTAGGAAGTATTGTTGACAACAACATCCTCATTTCCCAGGAAACTTACATATCCGGGCTGCTCGGTAGCGGTATCATAAACCCATGTACCGGTAAAGTCGGAAAGGATATCCTTGGAAAGATTCTTTGCATAGAATCTGTATCCGAAGAAACCGGCAGCACCGAGAAGCAGGAGGCTGACAACGATTATGATAATGGGAACAACAGGACTCTTCTTTTTCTTCTTTTCTATTTTGACAGGAGCAGGTTTCGGTGCGGGAATGGGATCGGATTTTTTTGCGATTGCTGTGTTATCGTACACAGACAGAGTTTTTTCGTTAGATTTGATTTCTTTCATTTGTTTACCTCCTGGTTGCAGTATAGGATAATTAATTATAACATGATATGCACGGCTATGCAAGAATATAAGGGTTACAAAACTTTCACAGAAAATACAAAACCGCCCTCTGCGGTAAGGGCGGCTTTGCATTTGTGGATGGGGAACGATATATAAGACATAGACATATTCAAAGGGGGAAGCCGACCTGAAGAAGGTTGTGCTGTGCGCTTGCAGCATTGCTTTGCTGCTTTTCAGATGGCGCTGCAGCCTTTACTTCCCTACCCTGATGAGATAATATCATACTATTTCTGATTTGTCAACACATTTGCAGAAAAAAGTTAAACGTTTCACCCACAATATTGTGTATGAAAACAGAAAATTCAAAGAAAGTATATGATTTCGTAAAATAATATGCTATAATTATAATGTATAAACCTTGCTTATCAATCTCACTGCCTGATTTTTGCGCAGGCAGGAGAGAGGAAAGGGAAAGTATGAAGAAGATACGTGTGCTGATACTTATGCTTGCGCTGGTGTTTACCATGACCGGCTGCAGCTCTGCACCCTTTGACTCTGAAAGTATGCTTCGTCCTCCGAAGACCTCGGGTGACGGGCAGGAAATATGCGAAGCACTTGAAGGTTTTCTCGGCAGACAGCCCATGTTCAGATATCCCCGAAGCGGTGATCATCGTTCCGCTGTTACAATGGAGGATCTGAATGACGACGGCACCGAGGAGGCAATAGTTTTCTATGCCACATCAACAGAAAGCACCCTTGCAAATATCGCCGTGCTCAATTACTCCCACGGAGAATGGAAGGTATCCTCAACTGCTGAAGGGCTTGGAAACAACGTAAATATCCTGCTTTTCGGCGAACTTCTCCCTGATGAAAAGGGAAAGGAAATAATAGTCGGCTGGGCAGTCAGCGCAAACAGCGGACTTCTCAGCGCATATTCATATAAAGAAAAGATGCTGCAGAATATTCCCATTGAAGATCCTGCAGGAACAGAAGCACAGTCTGCAGCAGGCTATACCGCAGTGGCAGTGTGTGATATGGACGGTGATGGAGCGCAGGAAATAATGACAGCAACCCTCAATACCGTTGCAGGCACCTCTGCAGTAAGAATGCTCAAATATCTTTCAGGCGAAGGTGCGGAATTTCTTTCCGTAACAGGAATGACTGCCCTTGACGGCAGTGTCACAAGATACTCAAAGGTTACCGTCGGAATGCTTGACGATACCACTCAGGCGATGATAATCGACAGCTACAAGGGTACTGACCTCATGTGCACCGAAGCTGTATGCTGGGACAAGATAAACGTAAAGCTGAAAGCACCCTTCAACAGTGCAGAAACAGGTGTTGTATCGGGAACAGACCGTGCGGTGCTGACCGATTCATTCGATGCTGACCGTGACGGTCTTACGGAAATTCCCAGCCATACCCTGCTTCCCTGCTACAACGATACATCAGAGCAGAAGTATTACAAGAACTCATGGTATTCCTATGATTCCGTGACAGGCTCCATTTCTCAGCAGAGTGAGCTTGAAACCATACTCAACAGTGCCGACGGATATTACGTGACCCTTGCTCCGTCATGGCCTTCGGACATAACCGTAAAATATGACCCGGCATACAGAACAATGTCCTTCTGCGTTGCGGAAATAACCTACGAAGAAGTGACAGTGTCAGCCACTGATCTTACGGGAAATGAAAATGTGATATCCAAAAACACCGTTGAAAACAGTGCGGTTGTCGAGCAGAAGGTTGAAAATTTCGGAGGCGAACTTTTCAAGATCCGTGTATTCGACAAGGAATCGGAGGATATAATCCCTTCGTACAACTACACTGCGGTGCGTGAGGAAAAGGATAATATATGGGCTGTGCAGATAGGCAGCCTTGGGGAGCAGTACGGAATAACCTACAATATAATAAATACCTGCTTCTATCTAATATAAACAGGAGATGAAGAAAAATGAAAAAGATACTTGTTGCAGAAGATGAAGATGCCATCCGCGAATTTGTGGTTATAAATCTTCAGCGCTCGGGCTATGAAGTCACCGAGGCAAACTGCGGAGAAAAGGCACTTGAATATTATTATGCAGACCCCAAGGGTTATGACCTTGTGCTTCTTGACATCATGATGCCGGGAATCGACGGTGTATCGGTATGCCGTGAAATCCGCAAGGACAACGGAAACATCGGCATAATCCTGCTTACCGCAAAGACCCAGGAAATGGACAAGGTAGGCGGACTTATGATGGGCGCAGACGATTATGTCACAAAGCCCTTCTCACCCAGCGAGCTTATAGCCCGTGTCGACGCACTTTACAGACGAGTTGCGCTGGCAGAAATGCGCCAGGGCAACAATTTCAACGAAGAGCTCAAGTCGGGAGAGTTTATTCTCAACCTGAGAAACCGCACCCTTACCAAGGCAGGTGCACCCATAGATCTTACACAGGTTGAATTCCAGATTATGGAATATTTCTTCAGCAATCCCGGCGCAGCCCTGGGAAGAATGGAAATTCTTTCCCATGTCTGGGGCGAGGGATATTACGGCGAAGACAAGATAGTTGACGTAAACATCCGCCGCCTGAGAATGAAGATAGAGGACGACGCATCAAATCCCGTACATATAGTCACCGTCTGGGGACTTGGCTATAAGTGGGAGGCATAATAAACGCAGAATAACGGAAAGGAGATGAAAAAAGCCGATGAAATTCAAATTCCAGAAGACCAACGGAAAAGAAATAATCAGCATGGTGCGAAAGCGCAGCGTCATGCGCAGATGGCTTTTTTCAACCTTCTCCATAATCGTTGTAATGCTTGCCGTTGCAGTAGTTGCAGCATCCATATTCATCAAGGACTATTATTACAATCAGGTCCAGCAGGTAGTGGAAAGCAGAGTAAGCATAAACAACACATATTTTTCATCCACATCAGGCGTCACAGGCGGCTCGGACTTTGTAAATGCCGCACAGAGCTATGTGGAGCAGTTTGAAAGCAGAGAAACCATGGAGCTCCAGTTCATTGACCAGAACGGAGTTGTTCAGGTAACCTCAACAGGTTTTGAACCTGCCAGGGAGCAGATGCCCGACTATGAAAGTGCGCTCAATGCCGAAGAGGGTCAGGGAGTGTGGCGAGGCAGAAACTCAGGAAATGAAAAGATTCTTGCAGTAACCCAGATGATCAGGCTGTCAAACGGCAAAGAGATCGGAGCAATGAGAATTGTCGTATCCCTTTCTCTTGTTGACAGAACAATACTCTACTTTGTCATTATCCTTATTATCTGCTGTATTTTCATAATACTTCTTGTCCTTGTTTCAAGCTTCTATTTCTTCCGCTCAATAGTAACACCCGTAAAAAACATCACAGCCAGCGCAAATGAAATAGCGGAAGGCGACTTTACCACAAGACTCAAGAAGGACAAAGAGGATGAGATAGGCGACCTTGTTGACGCCGTCAATTCCATGGCAGCAGCCCTTGCAGCCAACGAAAATCTTAAGAACGACTTTATTTCATCCGTTTCCCATGAGCTGAGAACTCCTCTCACCGCAATCAAGGGCTGGGGCGAAACCCTGCGAGCCTGCGGACCAGAGGACAAGGAACTTTTCACCAAGGGAATGGACACAATTTCCAGAGAGGCAAGCAGACTCGGAATACTTGTTGAAGACCTGCTGGATTTCTCAAGACTCCAGCGTGGAGCAATGGCAATGAATTTTGAGAAGCTGGATATTCTTGCCGAAATAGGCGAAGCGGTTTATTTCTTCTCCGACAGAGCCATGCAGGAGGAAAAGACCCTTACATTCTTTGAAGCAGAAAATCTTCCTCCCGTCATGGGCGACAGAAACCGTCTGCGTCAGGTTTTCACAAATCTTATCGACAACGCCATGAAATACAGCGAGGCAGGCAGTGAGATTCATGTTACCGCCGCTGCTTCAGGCGATGAGATAAAGGTGATGGTGCGTGACTACGGCTGCGGAATTGCCGCCGAAGACCTGCCGAAAATCACCCAGAAATTCTACAAGGCAAACACCACCAAACGAGGCTTCGGTATCGGTCTGGGCGTTGCTGAGGAAATAATAACTCAGCATGGCGGAAAGATTGATATTGCCAGCCGACTTGGTGAAGGTACCATTGTAACGGTTACATTACCCATAGCAAAGAAGAACGTAGAGTAATATCTGTTTAAATAATTACAAATAGTTTTCTGAAAGGACATAAAATATGCTTGAAAATGAAAGAACTCCCGAGATGGAAGAGGAAGAAGACTGGAGACCTCCCATCAGATTTATTGAAGACGACGAAGACGAGGCTGCAGTAGAAGCAGTCGAAGAAGCAGCAGAAGAAATCACCGAAACTGCTGAAGAAACTGCAGAAGAAGTTGCAGAGGAAATCACAGAAGCTGCTGAAGAAACTGCAGAAGCAACAGAAGAAATCACAGAAGCTGCTGAAGAAACACCCGAAGGTGACAAGCGAGTACGCATCCGCAAGGGCGAAAAGAAGATAACCTCCATAGGTGGTCAGGCACTTATCGAGGGTGTCATGATGCGAGGACCTTCCCGTACAATGATGGTTGTCCGAGGCAAGGACGGAAAGCTTATCTATGAGGAAGTAAAGGATAAGAGGAAAAAGAGCTTCATAAAGAAAATCCCCTTTATCCGTGGAATTTTCGGATTTATCGATTCCATGAGTATCGGTATGGGTACAATCACCCGTTCAGCCGACCTTTCAGGCTTTGCCGAGGAGGACGAGCCCAGCGAATTTGACAAGAAGCTTGAAAAAGCATGGGGCGGCAAGCTTATGAGCATCCTCATGTTTATAGCTTCACTGCTTGGAATATTGCTGGCGGTTGGCTTGTTTGTTGTTTTGCCCGTGTATTCCTTCAAAGGCATCGGCTGGCTGTGCAACAGATTCCTTACTGATACGCCATTTACAAAGGTGGTATTCAACAGCAGTTGGACATTTGTAATCAAATCGGTATTTGAGGGAATATTCAGGATAATTATTTTTATAGCCTATGTTGCGCTTGTTTCACGTATGAAGGAGATCCGCAGAGTATTTGAGTACCACGGTGCGGAGCATAAGAGCATCTTCTGCTACGAAGCAGGCGAGGAGCTGACAGTGGAAAACGCACGCAAGTTCAAGCGTTTCCATCCCCGCTGCGGTACCAGCTTCCTTATCATTATGCTTCTGCTTGGTATCATTGCAGGTATGTTTATCCCGGAAAGTGTTGCCGATTGGCTCCGCGTTCTTATCAAGATAGCCTGCCTGCCTGTTATCATGGGTATCGGCTACGAGCTGCTCAAAATATGCGGCAGATATGACAACTGGTTTACTCGTCTTATCGCAGCCCCCGGAATGTGGATGCAGCGGCTTACCACCAAGGAGCCTGACGACAGCCAGCTTGAGTGTGCTCTTGAGGCACTTATCGAGGTAATCCCCGAAAATCAGGAGGAGGACAAGTGGTGACACTGAATGTGATTTACCGCGAAGGAAGATCCATAATAGAAAAGGCAGGACTCGAAAGTCCTGCCTTTGATGCGATGTGCCTTCTTGAGCCCGTGTTCGGCATAAAAAACCGTACACAGCTTGCTGTAAGAGGTATGGAGGAAATATCTGACGAAAAGAGGGAGGAATACCTTTCTCTATGCCGTCAGCGCACCGAAAGACCTTTGCAGTACATACTTGGAAAGTGGGAATTCTGCGGGATGGAGCTTGCCTGCGGCGAGGGAGTCCTTGTGCCGAGAGAAGATACCCTTGCACTGGTTGAATGTGCGGCAAAAGCCCTTGAAAAGACAGAAAAACCCAGAATAATCGACCTCTGCGCAGGCACAGGAGCGGTAGGACTCGCTTTGTGCTCAATGCTGGGCAGGGGAGAGTGTGTCTGTGTAGAGCTTTACAAAGATGCATATTCCTATCTCGAAAAGAACATAGAAAGCTATGGCGTCGGCAGAGTGCGTGCTGAGATGTACGACGTGCTCAGCAAGCCTACGGAAGAATTCGGCATGGTGGATGCAATCGTGTCAAACCCTCCTTATATCGAAACAGAGGTAATGAATAACCTTAAGGGAGATGTGCGTAAGGAGCCGAAAACTGCCCTTGACGGCGGTGACGATGGACTTGTATTCTACCGTGCCATACTTGAAAACTGGCTGCCTCTTGTAAAAAAAGGCGGAATAGTGGCGGTTGAAATAGGCTTCGATCAGGGCAAAAAAGTTTCGCAGTTGTTCAGAGAAGCGAAAATGGCAGAAATATGCGTCATTCAGGACATTAACGAAAACGATAGGGCGATTATTGGTACAAAACTATAGGGCTATATAAAAATAAAACTTGTAAATGCAGAACGAATGTGCTAAAATCAGAACATAAAATCATGGAGGTAAGGAAATGGCAGATAAGAAAAAAGCGGCGGCGCCAATACCTACAACTGCAGAAGGAAAAAAGAAGGCTCTTGAAACTGCTATGGCAAACATCGAAAAACAGTTCGGTGCAAATGCAGTCATGCGCCTCGGACAGAACTCCACCCTCAATGTTGAAGCAATATCCACAGGCTCTCTGGGTCTTGACCTTGCCCTGGGCATAGGCGGACTTCCCAGAGGAAGAATTGTTGAAATATACGGACCTGAATCTTCAGGTAAGACCACCCTTGCACTGCACTGCATCGCAGAGGGTCAGAAAAACGGCGGCGAAGTCGCATTTATCGACGTTGAGCACGCTCTTGACCCTGTTTATGCCCGTGCACTGGGTGTTGACATCGATTCTCTCCTTGTTTCCCAGCCAGACAACGGCGAGGATGCAATGGAAATCGCCGAAGCACTTATCCGCTCAGGCGCCATTGATGTCATTGTTATCGACTCTGTAGCAGCTCTTGTTCCCCGTGCTGAAGTTGACGGTGAAATGGGCGACCTTCAGGTAGGTGCTCAGGCAAGACTCATGAGCAAGGCAATGAGAAAGCTCACCTCTGCCATAGGCAAGTCAAGCTGTCTTGCAATTTTCATCAACCAGCTGCGTGAAAAGGTCGGCGTAATGTTCGGCAACCCCGAAACCACTCCCGGCGGAAGAGCACTCAAGTTCTACAGCTCTGTCCGTATCGACATCCGCAAGACCGACAGCCTCAAGAACGGTCAGGACGTAACTGGTATAATCGCAAAGGCAAAGGTTGTAAAGAACAAGATCGCACCTCCTTTCCGTTCCGCATCCTTTGAGATCGTTTACGGTCAGGGAATCAGCCATATAGGTGAAATCGTGGACATCGCTGCTGAAATGGACATCGTCAAAAAGAGCGGTGCATGGTATTCCTATAACGGTGAGAAAATCGGTCAGGGCAGAGAGAATACCAAGAAATTCTTTGAAACTCACCCCGAAATTGCCGAAGAGGTTGAAGCACAGATCCGTGCAAACGCCATAAAAGCCCAGGCTGCAGCAGATGAAAATGCCGCAAAGGATCACCCCGCAGCAGAAAAGATAACCGTCACAAGACCCATGAGCAGCGGTCCTGTGGTGGATATCGACATTGATGTTGAATAATGCCGTCCTTTGAATTCCGTAAGCGCCGTGGGAAGATGGTGGCGCTGATAGACGATGAGGGCAAGGAATATATGCGCCTTGATGCACAGATTGTCTATGACGAAGGTTTGCGTCAGGGACGTGAATATACCGAGGAAGAGCTGCTGGAGCTTAAGGAAAAGTCCGACGCTCTGAGAGCAAAACGCAGCGCATATTATATGATATCCTGCCGTGACTATTCGGAAAAGGAGCTTCGACGGAAGCTTACGGCAAAAACGACTCCTCAGGCCGCAGAAGAAGCGGTGGAAAAAATGAGAGAGCTGAGATTACTTGATGACGAAAGCTATGCAGCAAATCTTGCACGGCAGTATCTCGAGCGCAAGCACTATGCAGGCAAGCGGATAATTCTCGAGCTTCGTCAGAAGGGAATAGACTTATCACTTGCTCAACAGGTGGTGGATGAGCTTGAAATAGACGAGGATGAACAGCTTGAAACTCTTCTCTCAGGAAAGCTTTCCGAAGGTCTTGAGGACGAAAAGCAGCGCTCAAGGGTGTACAATAAGCTGATGCGTTACGGCTATCGCCCCGGCAGTATTTCAAAAGCCCTGAGAAACCGCACAAAGGACGAGGAATACTATGATTGAGGCAGAAAAGAAGATAATTTCCGACTATTTCAATTCATGGGTAACAGGCGATTCTTCGCAGTGGACAGAATGGTTTGCTGATAATGTCAGATATGAGGAGTCAACAGGTACAGGCTATATTGGTATCGGTCAGATGCTCAGATGGCAGAATGAATGGGTTGAACATGGAAAGGTTATTGACTGGAGTATTTCAGATATTCTGTTTTCGCAAGGTACATATACGGTGTGCTGGAAATTTTCATGCTGCTATGACGGAAATGAAAGCACATTTAATGGTGTATCCCTTATATCATTCAACGAAGAAAATCGCATGACATATGTAAGAGAATTTGCTGCACAGGCAGATATTGCATTCCCATACAACTGAAAAAAGGTGCACATCTTTCCGATGTGCACCTTTTGTTTTACAGTATTTCTTCCCACTCTGTCACTTCAGGCCAGCCTTCCGTATCAAAACAGTCACGGATACAGCGGCTGTAATAATCAAATTTTTCATGAAGCGGTTCATTGTCTTCGAAGTAATCGTGGTAATATACGTCCATTGCGGCACCCATAAGGGTTGCACGGTCCTCGGTAGGATATGTAATGGCGTAGGTCATTATAAAATAGGGAGAGAAGAAATAGTCTTCCTCAATCTCATATGGTACGTCGTAGGAATAGACATAATCAAAGCCATCGGGCTGTAATGTAAGCCACTCCTCCTCGCTGTAAATGGCATCTTCACGCAGTGTGGCATCCCAATCGAGGCGTCTGTCGATAACATGAGAAAACTCATGAGCTATAACATAACTGTCTATCATATTGCAGTCAATGGCAATCAGGTAATAATCACCCTTGTTCTGAGCAAAGCCGCCTGCATTTGGAATAGCACCTACAAGCTCAATGCGGATTTCTTCAAGGTCCTCGTACTTAAGCTGAGTGAAAAAGCCCACAGGATAGCGTTCAAGGGTCTCATCAAGAACATCCAGTGCATATTCCGCATCAAATTCAGATGTCAGCATTTCTGTAGGCAGATATTGCTCCTCATAGTCAAATTCGCACATATCGCCGATGCGGATATCCAGATCATATTTTTCGCCTATCTCCGCTGCACGTTCATAAAGCTCGGGAGAGAAAATCTCCTGACTTATCTGTTCTTCGACTTTTTCGTCGAAAATCAGATCGCTGCCCGAAACCTCCATTTCAGGATCCAGGAACACCAGAGCGGCATAAAGATCGATAGTATCGGTGAAGAAATACCCGCCGTAAAGCTCGCTCCAGAGAAAATTGTCAGGGAAGATGCTGTGCTCATATTCCTGCTCAAAGGAAAAAGAGGAAACAAAATCACCGTCAAGCTCATGAAGTGAAATTTCGGTGCAGGTATCATTGCGAAGCACCAGATGCCCATTATCCGAAAGAGTGACACTGCAGTCCGACGAAGAAATTATATATATATCGCCGTCGGACAGAAGCTCATATTCATAGTAATCATGCTTGTTTTTGAAAAGCCACGCAGAATCATACTGATCACATGAATCCGAAGGAATATCGGCGGGCAGGGGATTTATGGTATTTGTGCCAAGATCGAGATATCTGTACTCACAGCACTGGGTATATCTGTCCGTGTAATAAAAGAATACTTTGTCATCGGTCTGATTCACCAGGCATACTCCATAGGCTTCAATGATGTCTTCCTTTTCGCCCGAAATCAGATCAAGCCTTGAAAGATTGGTGAAATAGTCAAAAATATATGCGGTTTGAAAATCCTTATCGAGAATCAAACCTGCGGAATCGGAGCCTTCGAAATGATACTCGGAAACACTTTCAAGATGTTCATCGAGAATATAGACAGAGCCGGAGTGTATGTCATGAAGAGCAACACGGTCAGAGCTTACCTGCACTGCAGGAAAATTCATGTAAGGGTACTCTTTTTCCGCAATAAGACTTCCATCCTCGATTGAAATAAGCTTCAGCTGAGCGGTGCAGGTTTCAAAAACATCATCGTCAGACATGGTTTCGTCATAACCTTCCTCGTCGGATATGGGATAGTCATGTACTTCGTTATAAACCGTGCCGAAAAACAGAAGATTATCCCCTAAGAAATACATATCGGGAAATATCATCTCTTCGATTTCTTCATTTGGGATAATGCATAGATTGGGATTGTCTG
Organism: Acutalibacteraceae bacterium; assembly: GCA_045604155.1. GTDB lineage: Bacteria > Bacillota > Clostridia > Oscillospirales > Acutalibacteraceae > JAISGQ01. Next base: position 23,016 of record JAZUNN010000058.1, on the reverse strand, counting down.
TCATGGATATGCTGTTGTCAAGCAGGTGAAGGGATAACTTAGACTCCGTTTCCGAAGGCTTCTTAAAAGCGCAGGCAGACAGAACAAGCAATACCGCAACCAGAAGAAAAATTACTCTTTTCATAAATGTCCCTCTTTTCATATTCTGATAAGAGTATACACCCGAACAATGTGAAGAACAAGTGAAAATCCCCACATTCTCTGAATGTGGGGATTGGTTTTATACGGGAGGATTGACAATCATCATGATTGCCAGGAGATTGTTTGCAAAATGCAGGAGCATGGAGCCTGCAATATTCTTTGTCTTGTAGCAGCATACAGCCAGCACGATACCCTGGGGAAGATAACCGATAAGATAAAGAAGCTCGCCGGGGTCATTATTGGCGATTGCTGCGGTAACAACGTGGATTGAAGCAAAAAGCACAGCAGAAACCAGGCAGGCAATAACTGCGCTGACCTTTCCTCTGGCAAAGGGTCTGAAAAGAACACCTCTGAAGAAAAGCTCTTCAATAATGGGAGCACAGATGCAGGACATGAAGAACATAAAACCAAGGGAATTTTCAGCAAAGCTTACCGCAGTATCCTGATTTACACTGGTCATATCACGTTCAAACATACCGATGATAACCTGAGAAACCATGTTCAGAGAAAAAATGCCGAGGAATCCGAGATAGAGAGTGACAATCCACATCCATCTGGGACGCTGGGAAAATGCCCGTTTTATGCTTGCCCAGATATATCTTCCGTAGATGCCGATTACAACTGCAAGCATGATGATATAGAAAACCATGTTGAACTGCAGGTCGGTCATTTCAAAGCCAAAGCGCTTGTAAAGAAGAATTGAAGCAAATTCAATGGCAATACTCAGACCAAAAAGGTATACAGGGAGTAATATGAAGCCGATTATAACTCCGAGTTTACTGAGAACAACTTCTCCGTCGTCCAAAACCTTATAAATGTACTTTCTTTTTTCCAATTTCAGCACCCCTTAATATAGTTTTTTGCTTTTTCAAGCAGTATATCCCTTTCGTTGGGAAGGTCATTTTCGATAACCTGAGTGAGAAGAGAATCAAGAATTTCGCCTATCTTCCTGCCGGGTCTTATTCCGAGAGAAATAAGGTCACGTCCGTTTACGGCAAGCTGACGGACGGTGCAGCAGGCCTGACTCTGTACTGTTTCTTCAAAGAGCTTTTCAAATTCATATATTCTCTGAAGCCTGCTTTCGGCTGCATCGCTGGTGTGAGCGACAGCATCGGCCTTCATAAGACAGAGTACATCCCTGAGAAAATCCACTCCGTATTTTCGTATACGCCTGCGGACAACAACGGGAATCGCCTTGATGTTCAGATGGTGAAGTCTGACAAGGGAAATGACTCGGTTTTTCGTGTGGGAATCGGGCTTGAGATTTGTGAGAATGTGTGCGGTGATGTCAGCTCCGTGAGCCTCATGACCGTAGAAATGACCACGACCGTCGTCACCCATGAAAAATTTATCGGGCTTTCCGAAATCGTGGAAAAGCGCCGCCAGCCTGAGAATAGGGTCAGGGGGAATATTTTCCATCACATCAATGGTATGACCGAGGATATCCTTTGTATGATAAGGGCTTTTCTGGTCAAAGCCGTCAAGCTTTGAAATACCGGGAATCACACGGTTGAGTACATCGTGAAATTCTCTTATGACAGCACCCATTCGTCTGCCGCAGATAAGCTTTTTAAGCTCCTCGAGCTTTCGCTCAGCGGCAATTCTGCAAAGCAGACCGCTTTTTTTATGAAGAGCGGCAGCTGTACCGCTTTCGATATCAAAATCCAGCACAGAAGAAAAACGCAGAGCCCGCATTATTCTGAGTCCATCCTCGGTAAACCGTTTTTCAGGGTCACCCACGGCACGAATAAGCTTTCGCTCAATATCTTCTCTGCCGCCGAAGGGGTCGATATATCCCCGTTTGCTGCTGTATGCAATGGCATTGCAGGTGAAATCACGGCGTGAAAGGTCATCTTCAAGGGTGACGCCGAAGGAAACACTGTCAGGATGCCTTCCGTCGGTATATCCCGATTCGCTTCTGAAGGAGGTGATTTCAAGAGAAACACCGTCAATGACAACAGTTACAGTACCGTGTTTTATTCCGGTGGGAATGGTCTTTTCCTTTTCAAAAACCTGAAGGATACTTTCAGGCAGGGCAGAGGTGCAGATATCCCAGTCGGAAATTTTTCTTCCCATGATGCTGTCACGGACACATCCGCCCACAACATAGGCTTCAAAACCCGATTTTTCCAACATATCAAGGGCTTTTTCCACACTTTCGGGCAATCGCTCCATAATCCCACCTCTTTTCTTCTACATTGTAACACAAAAAAGGATATATGAAAACCACGTAATTATAAAAATTACGTGGTAATTCAATATAATAAATCAGATAAAGAATTTATAAGGATATTTTTTTCCTTACCAATCAAAATTCTGCCTTTTTTCAAAAAGCCTGCGTGATTCTTCGCCGTTGGCAAGAATAGCGTCTCTGAGAGCCTCCACAGAGGGGAATTTCTGCTCGGGACGGAGGTATTTTACAAGGCTTACCTTGATGTGCTGTCCGTAAAGGTCGCCGCTGTAATCACATATCCATGTTTCGCTCAGCGGTATATCAGAGCCGACAGTAGGCTTTACGCCGATATTTGTAACAGCGCAGTATTCTTTTCCGTCAACCTCTGCACTTGAAGCATAAACGCCGAATTTCGGGCAAATAAAGCCCTCGGGGAAAGCCTGATTGATGGTAGGTGTGCCAAGTGTGCGTCCCAGCTGTTTGCCGCCGATGACCTCAAAATCATATGAAAAAGGTCTTCCGAGCATCAATGCGGCATTTTCTGCATCGCCCCGGTCAAGAAACCTGCGTATTGCGGTGGAGCTTACGCTTCTGCCGTTGATTTCCACATCGGGAACAACGGTGCAGTCAATATTACGATCTCTGCAGAGCTTCTGCAGGATTTCAGCATTGCCTGATGCACCGCAGCCGAAGCGGTAATTGAATCCGCACACCACATGGCGTGCGCCGAGCCTTGCAATGAGAATATCATCCACAAAGCTTTCAGCCGAAAGCCCTCTTATCTCAGAAAAATCAGGCTCACAGAGGAGCTCTGCGCCATACTGAGCAAAAATGGCTTCACGCTGAGCATCGGTAGTAAGAAATCTGTCATCGCCTTTTTTCAGTGTTCCTCGTCTGAAGGTCAGAACCGCAGTGGTCAGCCCATCCCGCTTAGCGGCGAGAATAACGGCCTTGTGACCGATGTGCAGCCCGTCAAACTGACCGAGGGCAACGGATGTATTATTCTGTTTTTCTGAAAGGGAAATCTTCTGCAAAAGGGTTATCCTCCCTGACAAAATAACTTTTTGATCTTTATTTCCTGCCATTCCTCAGAAACAGTGCCCAGTGCGAGAAATTCCCCGTCGGGAGCTATAAGGCGGACTGTTTCGCTGTCGCAGGAAGGTTTGAAGCGGCTGAGTCTTTCAAGGGAAAGTGAACCGCCGTTACGGACTCTGAAAGCCTGAGCTTCAGAAATGCTTACAGCTCTGTATGCTTCAAAAATGCTGCCTACAGGGAGCAGACGCTCCTCAAGCTTACCTTCCGCACAAAGTGCTTTAGCCTCATCGAGGTTGATTGCAGAGGAAAGGTCATAGCCGCAGGCGTTTGTTCTTCGCAGCGAGGAAACGGCTGCACCGCAGCCGAGAGCGGTACCTATATCCGCAACAAGAGTCCTTATATAAGTGCCCTTTGAACAGCTGCATAGTATTTCACCTTCGCCCTTTTCCTCGTCATAGGAAATAAGCTCAAGTCTGTTTATTGTAACCTTGCGCTCAGGACGTTCAACGGTCTGACCGCTTCGTGCAATATCGTAAAGTCGTCTGCCTCCGACTGAAACAGCAGAGTACATAGGTGGAATCTGAGTAATTTCACCACGAAAACGATCCATAGCTGACAGCAGCGCATCCTTGCTGACAGACACCTTTTCTTCTTTCAGCGTTTCACCCCAGATATCAAGAGTATCGGTTTCAAGACCGAGCTTAAAACCTGAAATATACTCCTTATCGTGGTCGGGGAGAAGGTCTGAAGCTTTTGTGGCTCTGCCTACAAGAATAGGCAAAACGCCCGTAGCCATAGGGTCGAGCGTTCCTGTGTGACCTATTTTTCTTGTTTTCAGAAGCCCGCGCATGACAGCGCAGACATCGAAGGATGTAAAATCCTGAGGCTTGTCTATAATAAGAATTCCGTCACTCATATGAAATTCTCCGAAATATGCTTTTCAAGCACACGCTTCATTTCGACCATTGCCATATCAAGATCGCCCGGGATAGTGCATCCTGATGCGACTACATGACCGCCGCCGCCGAAATTTCTGCAGATTTCGCAGGCATTGATTCCGGGTACGGAGCGGACAGAAACCTTGTAGCCGCCATCGCACTGACGGAAGGTTATACCGACAAGAACACCCTCGATCTGAATGGGAATGGAGGCGATATTTTCAAGGTCGCCTTCACCTGCGCCGGCATTCTCTATCATTTCCGAAGTCAGGCTTACAACAGCAGCCTTTCCTCCGAACCAGTATTCAAGATTTCTGTAAAGTCCACGCTCAATTTCGATTCGTGCCTTTGATTTTGTTTCAAACATAAGCTTGTTGATGGGAGAAGTATCAACACCCATACCCACAAGCTCTGATGCCAGACGGAGAGTCTGAGCGGTGGTGCTGCTGTAACGGAAGCAGCCTGTGTCGGTGGAAACAGCGGTGTAAATTGCCTCGCCCATCTTAATGTCGGGAATGACACCCAGCTGCTTGATAAGACGCCATACAACTTCGCCTGCAGCAGCTGCGCTGCTGTCGAGAAGAAGATTCTGGGCATAGCCTGTGTTTGAACCGTGATGGTCAATACAGAGCATTACTCTGCTGCCGTACTCCTTTTCCACAGAAGGACCGAGAAGTTTTGCATCGGCAACATCCACAGCCACAATATTTTCAATTCGGAAATTTTCGCTTTCAAGACCGTTGTAAATATATGAATATTTGGACGGAATGATGTCGGCACACATAACATTGGCTTTTTTGCCGAGTGTACGCAGTGCACGGCAGAGAGCGAAAGCAGATCCGATAGTGTCACCGTCGGGATAACGGTGACACAGAATCAGATATTTGTCCTTGCTCAGCAGGAGCTCTGCAGCCTGCTTCAGGGAAACTTTTTTCATGGCGTGACCGCCTCCACGTAAAGGATTTATTCAGCTTCCTCGCCATCCTCGTCATCGCTTCCGAAATCGAAGGAGTTGAGAATTTTATTTATCTGAGCGCTGTGCTCGATGGAATTATCTGCAACAAAGCGAAGCTCGGGAACGGAGCGCATGGAAAGGCTTCTGCCAAGCTCACGACGGATATATCCCGCAGCGGATTTCAAGCCCTTTACGGATTCCTTTGTCTTTTCCATGCCTTCCATAGCGGAAACGTAAACCGTTGCGTAGGAAAGGTCACGGGTGACTTCCACACGCACAACGGAGAGAAGCTGTGATACACGTGGATCCTTTATTGTACGCAGTATAGCGCACAGCTCACGGTGCACGTCTTCATTTATTCTGTCTATTTTATGACCTGGCATATTTTATTCCTTTCTTGCCTTCCCATTGAGGGGAAGGTGGGTTTTGCCGTCAGCAAAACTCGGATGAGGTGTTTTGGGATGAGTTGAAACAGCACATTCCAACTCATCCGCCTCGTCGGGTTCGCTTTCTGCGAACTCGACGAGGCACCTTTCCATTCAGGAAAAGGCTTTTTAATCTCTGTATTCTTCGATAATGAATGCCTCGAGGAAGTCGCCTTCCTTGATATCGTTGAACTTCTCAAGTCCGATACCGCACTCATAGCCCTGAGCAACTTCCTTGACGTCGTCCTTGAAGCGGCGGAGGGAGTCGATCTTATCCTCAGCGATAACGATACCGTCACGTACTACTCGGATAAGAGCGGAGCGCTGAATCTTGCCCTGCACAACGTAAGAACCTGCGATGGTGCCGACACCTGTGACCTTGAAGACCTGACGGACTTCGGAACGACCCAGGTCGATAACTCTGGTCTTGGGAGCGAGCATACCCTTCATAGCAGACTCGATTTCTTCGATGCACTCGTAGATAACTCTGTAAAGACGCATATCAACGCCCTGACGAGCGGCGTACTCCTGAGCAACGGGGTCAGGTCTTACGTTAAAGCCGACGATGATAGCGTTGGAAGCGTCAGCAAGAGATACGTCAGACTCTCTGATAGCACCGACAGCGCAGTGGATGCAGTTGACTCTGACTTCCTCGTTGGAAAGCTTCTCAAGGGACTGCCTTACAGCCTCAACAGAGCCCTGAACGTCAGCCTTGACGATAACCTTGAGCTCCTTCATGTCATTGGACTGCATCTGAGAGAAGAGGTTGTCGAGGGTGACTCTGGTCTGCTGCTGGAACTGCTCTTCCTTAGCGGTGGTCTTTCTCTGCTCAACAAGCTCACGACCAAGACGCTCATCGGAAACAACATTGAAGATGTCGCCGCCGGTGGGAACTTCATCAAGACCTGTGATCTCAACAGGGAAGGAGGGGCCTGCAGCCTCAACCTTTTCACCTTTGTCATTGGTCATTGCACGGACTCTGCCGATGGTGGTGCCTGCAACGATAATATCACCGGTATGCAGAGTACCGTTCTGAACGAGCATGGTTGCAATAGGACCTCTGCCCTTGTCAAGACGTGCTTCGATAACGATACCCTTGGCAGCTCTGTCGGGGTTGGCCTTGAGCTCCTTCATTTCAGCAACCAGCATGACATTTTCGAGAAGATCGGAAATACCCATGTGAGTCTTTGCGGAAACGGGAACACAGATAACATCGCCGCCCCATTCCTCGCAGACAAGACCGTATTCGGTCAGCTGCTGCTTTACCTGATCGGGGTTTGCGGTGGGCTTATCCATCTTGTTGATTGCAACGATAACGGAAACGTTTGCAGCCTTTGCGTGGTTGATTGCCTCAACAGTCTGAGGCATGATACCGTCGTCAGCTGCAACTACGAGAATAGCAATATCGGTAGCCATTGCACCACGGGCACGCATGGTGGTGAAAGCTTCGTGACCGGGGGTGTCGAGGAAGGTGATCTCACCGTCACCGACGGAAACACGGTATGCACCGATGTGCTGGGTGATGCCGCCTGCTTCGCCTGCAGTTACGTTAGCGGAGCGGATGGCATCGAGAAGGCTGGTCTTACCGTGGTCAACGTGACCCATAACGCAGACAACAGGGCTTCTCTCTATGAGGTTGTCATCGGTATCCTCGCTGTCATCGATGATTCTCTCTTCGATGGAAACGATTACCTCAGGCTCAACCTTTACGTTGAACTCTGTAGCTACCAGGAATGCGGTGTCAAAATCAATGGTGTCGTTGACAGTAGCCATAACGCCGACTGTCATAAAGAGGCTCTTTACAACCTCAGCAGCGGTAACCTTCATGCGTGCAGCAAGGTCAGAAACAACGATTTCAGGAGGACACTCAATGGTAAGAGATCTCTTTTCTCTTTCCTGCTTGATTCTCTTTAATCTCTCCTGCTCGGTTTCTCTCTTGTTGCTCTTGTGCTGCTTGCGGTACTGCTGGGACTTCTGATTGAGCTTCTGCTTGTTCTGGGTATTCTCAGCTCTGGAGCCGGCCTTTGCATGAGCCATATCGTCATACTTGGTGTTGTACTTGTCGATGGTGACCTGTACAGTACGGGTGTCGACGATTCTGGTCTTGCGCTCTTCGGCGCCGCTTACAACGCTTGCACCAACAACAACTTCGCTCTCCTGCTTCTTCTGACCGGGACGCACCTGCTTCTGCTGAGGTTTCTGTGCGTTGGGTTTCTGAGCATTGTTATTATTATTGTTGTTGTTCTGCTTCTGCTGGGGCTTTGTGGGGACAGTGCCGAGCACTGCTGCACCCTGGGTCTGCTGAGGCTTCTTTGCCTCAGCCTTCTTCTCGGCCTTGGGTTCTTCTTTCTTTTCTTCCTTTTTCTCCTCTTTGGGAGCAGGCTTTTCTTCTGCTGCAGGAAGAGCAGCTTCGCTGCTGACGATAGGCTGAGCGGAAGCGAGATACTCGTCAAAGCTCCCTACAGAATGCTTCTTTGTGACAGTATCAAAAACGATGCTGATATCAGATGCATCAATAACTGTCATGGTAGTATACTTTTTGCCTGATTTGCTTTTTTCCTTGAGAAGCTCTACGAGCTCCTTGCTTGCAATGTTAAGATCCTTTGCAAGCTCATGTATTTTACATTTTACTTCTATTGCCATTAGGTTACTCCTCCCCGTTGTTGCTGCCGAGCAGCTTCATTACGGAACCGGCAAAGCCTTCGTCGTTTACAGAAACGATTTTTGCCGCCTTGCCAACCGCAGACCCGAGAGTTTTGACATCATAGGGTATGCTGCGTATTGGTGTTCCGATATCCCTCAGAGAAAATTCCAGCTCCTTTTTTGTTTTGGGCGAAATATCCGAGGTTATGAGAATCAGCCTGCTCTGTCCCGATTTTGCGCTGTCCGCAGCAGGATCAAACCCGAGGGTTATTTTTCCTGCACGTCTTGCAAGACCGAGCAGAGAAAGCACCTTGTCATTCATTGCCGGCAAGCTCTCCTTCCATTGCATCGTAGACCTCGTCCTCGATTTTACAGGAGAACGCTCTCTCAAGGCTGCGCTTTTTGCGGGCAAGCTTAAGACAGTCAAGACTGTGACAGATATAAGCTCCTCTGCCGGGCTTTCTGCCCGTAAGGTCAAGGGAAACCTCACCCTCAGGGCTTCGTGCTATGCGAAGAAGCTCACGTTTGGGCTTCATTTCGCCGCAGCCGAGGCACATACGCAGCGGTATTTTTCTTTGCTTCTGCATAATCTCTCCTTCTCCCGTAAAAGTTTACGATGCTCTTATTCCGATACTGCGTCGCTTTCGGGACGAATGTCTATCTTCCAGCCGGTAAGACGGGCTGCAAGACGTGCATTCTGACCCTTGTTGCCGATAGCCAGTGAAAGCTGGTCGTCGGGAACAGTGACGCGGCAGGCTCTCGGTGAGCTTTCATCTATAACAACGCTGAGCACATTCGCAGGGGAAAGTGCTTTTGCGATGAATGCTGAGGGATCCTCGCTGAAGTTGATGACGTCGATCTTCTCGCCGCCGAGCTCAGCGACAATAGCATTTACACGTGCACCTCTGGGACCGATGCAGGCACCGATGGGATCGACGTTTTCGTCGTTGCTCCATACAGCAAGCTTTGTGCGGCTGCCTGCTTCACGGGAAACTGCCTTGATCTCAACAGTACCGTCGAAGATTTCGGGAACCTCGGTTTCAAAAAGTCTTTTTACAAGACCGGGATGTGTTCTGGAAATGGTGGCTTTGGGAGAACGCTCGTTGTTCTCAGCAGCCTGCTGAAGCTCACGTACATCGACGACATAGACCTTGACGGGCTTGCCGGGTACGAGGGTTTCGCCGGGAATCTGCTCGTTCTTGGGAAGAACAACATCCACCTTGCCGATCTTGATGATGGCAGCGCCGGATTTGGGATCAATACGCTCGACATTGCCGGTTACAAGCTCCTGATTTCTGCTCTGGAGCTCGGTGTAGACCTGCTCACGCTCCATATCACGGATACCCTGACGGATAACGTGCTTTGCGGTCATTGCAGCGATTCTGCCAAACTGCTTTGTCTGCAGACGGACACGGATAACCTGACCTGTTTCAGCGTTAGGATCAATCTTCTGAGCCTGCTCAAGGAGAATGCAGTGACCCTTGGTGTGCTCGTCGATTTCCTCTGCCACAGTCTGGCATACGAAAACCTCAAAGGTCTCGGTTTCGGGGTCAATGTTGACTATAACATTGTCATTGCCGTTGTGAGAACCCTTTACGGCAGAGCTTATTGCCTTGCGGATCTTCTCGCACATATAGGTTACAGGGATACCTTTTTCCTTTTCAAACAGATACAGTGCCTCAAACAGCTCCTTGTTGGAAGTGTCAACTGCCTGAGCCTTGCTTTTTCTTTTTGTTGCCATGGAAAATAACCTCCGTTTTATTATATGTTATCAGTCTTCGATTTCTTCGTAAAGTTTTACGCTTACAGCATCCTTGAGAGGAATCTCAAACAGAGTGCCCTCAAGATCGGCGAGAACGATCATCTTGTCACGAAGCTCTCTGAGCTGAGCGATGATTTCCTTTTCGCCGGTTTCCTCAAGGGGTCTGTAAAGCTGCACGGCAACATCTCTGCCTGCCATTTTCTCGTAATGCTCAGGCTTTGTCAGTGCACGCTCGATTCCGGGAGAGCTTACTTCAAGGGACCATGCACCCTCAATGGGGTCAAGGTCATCAAGAGGCTTGTCGATTGCTCTTGAAAGCTTTTCGCAGTCGAGAATATCAACTCCGCCTTCCTTGTCGATAATAATGCGCAGACACCATTCGGTGCCTTCCTTGAGGTACTGGATATCCCAGATATCAAACCCCATTTCATCTGCGATGGGCTTTACTACCTCAGCTGCCTTTGCTATGGTCATTCCGCCTTTGCTTTTTGCCATAGATAAAACGCCGTTCCTTTCTCTTTACAAAAATGTTCTGAACAATACAAAGGAGCGGACCGCAAAGCCCACTCCTTTAATACCTTTATTCTTACATACGTATTATAACACCGAAGTGCCCATAATACAAGTCTTTTTGGTAAAATTATTCCTCTGAAACAGTTTCCTTTTCAGCCTCAAGCTTTGTTGAATATACAACAGAGAAATAGTAGCCTGCGAGAATCAGGACAACAGCAGCAATATAGATAAAACGGGGAAGGAACGAGGAAACATCGGTGAGCTTGCAGAGCACGGCAAGCATGACTGCAACAAGAGCGACATATGCAGCAGTGCAGAGGGAGAAGAGAGTTATAAAGCCCACATTCATCCTGTTTCTTCTGATTCTGGAAACGAGTTCAACAACTGCACCGGAAAAATAGAGTATACCAAGTCCGCCCACAGCGATAAGAGAAACAATGGGTGCAGAGAGGAAATTTACTCCCATGGAATTCTTAACCACAAATCCCATTATAAAAGCGAAAGTGAAAGCTGCAAAAAGAAGTACTATGGTGAGAAGATCAATAAGTGATTTGTTTGTCTTGGTCTGCATTATGACCATCCCTTTCTGTCAGCGTGTAATCTGAACACACATTTTATCTCTGTAGCATTTTAACCAAATATCCGCCGTTAGTCAAGGGATTTACAGGACTTTGGTGTGAATGCCGTGTGAAAATTTAAAACGGTGCAGGTTTTGCCTGCACCGTTCTGATAACATTGAGTTTTAACCTTCCGACCCTGCATCTGCAGCAGCGGCAGTGGTCGTAGTGGTCGTAGTGGTTGTAGTCGTGGTGGTTGTGGTCGTAGTGGTGGTTGAGGTAGACTCGGTGGAAGAGCTTGCTTCCGAAGAGCTTGATGCGCTGGAGGAAGAGCTTGCCTCCGAAGAGCTTGATGCACTGGAAGAAGTGCTTGTGGAAGAAGTTGTGGATTCGGTAGCCGAAGTTTCGGTGGAGGTCATATCCGAAGTGTCGGAAGTGAGATCCGTGGGAGATTCAGGCTCAAGGGAGGTGACAGTATCAGGGGGAAGGAAGGGGATTGTAACATTTGTAGCCTTCTTGCCGCTGATATAGGACATATCATCCTCGAAAAGGAACTTCTTGAGCTGCTTTGCATTCCAGTTGTAGTTGGGCCACAGAACCGACATACGTGTAGTTCCCTTGTAAACATTGCTGTAAACATAGGAGCCTTCAATGGGAATCTGCATCTGAACGATTTCGTAACCGAGGATATCCGCAGCCTCCATTGCATAGCCTATGATTTCCTCCTGAGGAATATTTGTGACAACGCTGTCCATACATTCCATTGCAACATTGTAAAGAGTGCTTACATCAGAGCCCTTGAGCTGACTGAGTATCTTTGAAATAACCTTTCTCTGTCTTTCGGTTCTTTCAAAGTCACCGTTGCCGACCTTTCTCATACGTACATAGTTGAGAGTCTCAGCACCGTTCATTGTATAGGTTCCGGCACCGTCCTTGAAACGGGGGAAGCGGCCGTAATGCTTATGAGAACACATATATTTGGCTTCTTTTGCGTTGACGTCAAGGGTAACGCCGCCGAGGAGGTTTACAACATCCTTGAAGCCGGTGAAGTCAATGACGATGTAATCCTCAAGATCAACACCCAGATTTTTCTTTATGGTCCTGAAGGTGATCTTCAGGTCAAGGTTGCCGTAACGGCTGTCATAATAGAATGCGGTGTTGAAACGGTCATTCTTGTAGTCGGGGATGATTGCAAAAAGGTCACGCATGATGGATGCCATCTTTATCTTCTTGTGCTTGCGGTCAATGGCGACAATCATCATTGAGTCGCTTCGTGCTGCCTTGCTGACACCCAGTCGTGAGTCAGAGCCTACGAGAAGGAAGAGGGAAACATCCTCGGTGCTTACTATGTAGTCAGTGGGAAGATCAAGATCAGCCTCGCTGACAATATCGGTGCTGCTCTGAGCAAATTCCTTGTCCAGTTCTTCAAGCTCATCGCCTGTTACTCTGAAATCCTCGATCTGCTGCTGAGTGACGGTGTTGACGTTGCCCAGCATTCTGAAAGCAACAACAGACACAACGTTGAGAACGACAAGAATAAGAGAAACAAAGCAACATACGGCAATCTTCACGATCTTCATTGTTTTGTTCTGCTTGTTCTGTTCGGTATCGGGACGGGTGTTGGTGCTGTAGCCGCTTCTGTCGGCAGATTCTGCACGTGAACGGCGCAATGTTTCGCCGGCCACATATCCGTCATAGGTGTCGTCGTATTCGTCCTCGTAGCGTCTTCCGCTGCCGGAACGCTGGTAATTATCATATCCGTTGTAGGCACGTCTGTCTTCTTCGTAGACAGGCTCGTAGCCCTGATAATCGTCTTCGTCGTATATATAGTCATTTCTGTGGGGTCTGTTATTCTGACCTCGATAATTCTGGTTCATGACGATTCCTCCTTATAAGAGTCATCTTGTATTTTAATCCTTATTATGCTGCAATGTGTTAATAATAGGTTAAATTATGAAAAAGAAATTCATAAAGCCTTCCTTGCGACATAAATACCCATTGCACCTGCCTGGGAAAGACTTCTTGTAACGCCTGCACCGTCACCGATGGCGTAAACATCCTCAGCTATGGCAAAGTTTTCGTCAATGAATTCAGGACGGGCTGAATACATCTTGATTTCGGGGCTGTAAAGGAGTGTGTCATAATTTGCCATTCCGGGGAAAACGCAGTCAAGCTGACGTATCATTTCAATGATATTGTCGAGAGTGCGCTTGGGCAGAGCAAGGGAAATATCGCCTGCAACAGCGGTTGTAAGAGTGGGAATGACGGTTGACTGTCCAAGTCTGTGAGCATTGGTGCGTCGTCCTGCAAGGAGGTCGCCGTATCTCTGCACAAGAACATTATCGCCGCTTACCATGTTGGAAAGAGCGGCCACATATCTGACATACTGGGTGGGATTGTCAAAGGGAGTGGTGAAGTTGATGCTTGAAAGAAGAGCAAAGTTTGAACAGCCCGTGGAAGATCCCGAATTGCTGTTTGAATAGCCGTTTACAGACATTATTCCGTCGTTGTTTTCAACGCATACTCTCGCATCGCCGTTATTCCAGCAGAAGGTACGGACAAGGTCGCCGTACTGCTTGGTGCGGTAATATATTTTGGGCTCATAAATACCCGAGGAAATACTTGCGCAGACATCTGCAGGAATCTCAACACGGACACCGATATCCACCTTGTTGTTCTTAAGAGGAATATTGTTCTTTCTGCAGAAATCCGTAAGCCAGCCCGAGCCGGTCCTACCGATGCCGAGAATCAGTCTGCTGTACTCAAACTCGTCACCTTTGGCGGTTGTTACTTTCTTTTCGCTTAAGTTTACATCGGTGACATCCATACCCGAATATATCTCAACGCCTATGCTGCGCAGATGGTCAACAAGGGCGCTCATGACGTTGTAATTTCCGTCGGAGCCGTAGTGACGTATGGAAGCCTGCTGAAGATGAAGGTCATATTTAAGACATTCACGACGGAAATCCGCACTGGGCTCATATACGGGATAACCCCTGTCAGCAAATTCATAAAGGACGCTGTCGAGATATTTTATCATCTGACGCACTTCGGGGTGGGGGAGATAGGAGCTGAGCCATCCGCCGTAATCGAAGGAGCTTTCATCGGGAATGATATATTTTCCGTCGTTTTTTGCACCGGAGCCTGAAATGCCGTTTACTATGGCGCAGGAAGGGCATTTGATGCACTTGGGTACCTTGCCTTCAAGTATGGGGCATACTCTGTCTGCAAGCTCACGGCCTTTGTCAAGGACAGCTATACTGTATTCGGGATGGAGCTTTTTGGCTTCATATGCAAACATGAGATTTGCAATTCCCGCACCGACACATACTGCATCAAATTTCATGGTAATACTCCTTTTTTAAAAGTGTACATATAATAAACAATTCTGAGAAGGCTTTGGTTTGAAAAGCCTTCTTTGCCAATAAATAATTATATCATCACAGGTGACTTATGTCAATGTGAAGGGACATAATGGAAGAAGCTTCAAAATTAATTTTTCAAACTATAGCCAAGAGCGAAAAAAAGTGTATAATGAAATGGTGTAGTTACAGAAAGCAGGAGGAATGAAAATGAAAAGATTTATCGCCCTGGCGCTTTCCCTTGTTATGCTTCTCTCTCTTGCCGCTTGCAAAGACAAGGAGGAAACAACATCTCAGACTCCGACAGGCAGCATATCTGCTGACAACGGCGAAGACAAGCCGGAAAATTCAAATCACGGACTTGACCGTGAAACAGGTACAAATCTTGCCGAAAACGGAAGCTTTACAAACGGCTCGGAAGGCTGGGGTACATATCTCAGCGGCGGAGCAGCTGAGTTTGAGGTTGAGAATGAAACAGGAAAGATTACAATATCCAAGACAGGCAATCTTGATTATTCTGTCCAGTTTTTCTACGATGGATTCGAAATTCACGAAAACGGTGATTATGAGTTTGTTTTCACCGCATGGTCCACAAAGGACAAGGTGTGTGAGGCAAGAATCCAGCAGAATGGCGGCAGCTATCAGGCATATTGCTCGGATATCGTTACCATAACCGCTGAGAAACAGACCTTCAGAATCCCCTTCACCATGGCAGAGGTTGACGGCACTCAGCGCATGGCATTCAATATGGGGACCCACACTGCAAAGGGCGAATCGGAAGATGCCTTTGCAGAGCCCTTCATCGTATATTTTGACGACATTCAGATAAATGTTGTATCTGAGGAAAACGCAATCATACTTGTTGAAGAGCCTGTAACCTATGCAAAATTCAACCAGACAGGCTACAGACCCGATGATAAGAAACTTGTATATTTCAACGGAGCAAACGATATATCCTCCTACGATATCTGCGATGAAAACGGCAAGGTGGTCTATTCTGCAAAGACCTCCAGGAAAAAATATTCAGAAGCAGGCGGCGAGGGAGTCAGAATCGGTGATTTCTCCGATTTCACACAGCCCGGCACCTACTACATAAATACTGAATTGATGGGCAAGACCTACAGCTTCACCATCGGTGAGGATGTATATGACGATGCTTTTGACAGCATTGTAAAGATGCTTTATCTCCAGCGCTGCGGCTGTGAGCTGCCCGAAAAATATGCAGGCAGCTTTGCTCACGGTGTATGCCACACCGAGAAGGCTCTCGTTTACGGCACAAAGGATGAATATATCGATGTGTCCGGCGGCTGGCATGACGCAGGCGACTACGGACGTTATGTTGTTCCTGCTGCAAAGACCGTTGCAGACCTTCTTTATGCATACGAAGCAAAGCCCGAGGTTTTCGATGATGACCTGGGCATTCCCGAAAGCGGCAACGGAGTCCCCGACATCCTTGATGAAACACGTTACGAGCTTGAATGGATGTTCAAAATGCAGCGTGCAGACGGTGCGGTATACCATAAGGTAAACACTAAACAGTTCTGCGGCAACGTATATCCCGAGCAGGATACCGACAGACTCTATGCCTTTGCAGTTTCCACCCCGGCAACCGCTGACCTTGCAGCATCAATGGCTGTAGCATCAAGAGTCTATAAGAGCGTTGATCCTGAGTTTGCGGCAAAATGCCTTGAGAGTGCAGAGCTTGCATGGAGCTTCCTTGAGAACAACGGCACCATAGCATTCCACAATCCCGCTGACACCAACACTGGCGAATATCCCGACGAAAACGACGGCGACGAGCGTTTCTGGGCTGCTGCAGCACTTTACAGAGCAACAGGCGAAGAGAAGTACCACGATGCAGTAAAGGCAGTTGTACAGAGCGGTAACATCTACCGCGGCAAGGGCTGGGCAGATATCGGCTCTTTCGGCACTCTTGAGTACATCGGACTTGACAAGTCCTTGAGAGATGAAGAAACCTACAACACACTGCATGACGATTTCATCGCATATGCAGACAGCCTTCTTGCAGTTGCAGAAAATGAGGTCTACGGTCTGTCCCTCATCGAATATCCCTGGGGCAGCAATATGATCGTTGCCGACAACGGCGCAACCCTCACTCAGGCATATATGCTCACCGGCAATGAGCAGTATCTCGACAAGGCGTTCATGCATTTCCACTACATTTACGGATTCAATCCCATGGGCTTGAGCTATGTAACGGGCGCAGGCACAAGATACCCCGAAAATCCTCACCACAGAATGAGCGTGGCGGTAAACGAGGTAATGCCCGGTATGCTTATCGGCGGACCCAATCAGAACCGTGAAGACCCCACTGCACAGACCTATATTGCAGAGGGAACTGCTCCCATGAGATGCTACATCGACAATGTGGACAGCTATTCATGCAACGAGATAACCATTTACTGGAATTCTCCGCTTATTTATCTTATGACGGTGATGCTGTGATGAACGGATGCTGTGATATGTGCGTATACTACGTCTATAACGAGGATTACGAGGATTACGAGTGCCTTGTAAATCTGGACGAGGACGAGGTGTACAGATTTTTAAGTTCAGGACAGAAAAGTTGTCCTTATTTCCGCCTTGACGATGAGTACGGTGTAGTGAGAAAGCAAAATTAGACAAATTATCAAATTAAACATTGCCAAGAGTGGGACAAGGTGATACAATAACCTTGTCCCATTATTTTTTTAAGAAGGAAGATGAAGATGAAATTAAACTACAAACGAGTTATCCTGGTAGGCTTTGCCTTTTTCCTGATATGCGCATTCTGGCAGGCATATGATACCATCGTGCCGAAGATTCTCACAGATAAGTTCGGTATGTCCCAGACATTGTCTGGCTTTGTAATGACCCTTGACAACATACTGGCACTTTTCATGCTCCCATTGTTTGGCGCAATTTCCGACAAATGCAATGCAAAGATGGGCAAGAGAACACCTTTCGTTCTCGTCGGTACCATCGCAGCAGTCATTTCCTTTATGGCAATGAGCTTTGCAGACAACATGCAGCTTCTCAACATAAAGGGAATCGAAGGTCTCAGCGATGCTGAAAAGCAGGCATATGCATGGGATAAGGTAGTCTCCGACCCTACTGCACTTATCATATTCATCGTTGCTCTTCTTGCAGCACTTATCTCCATGGCAACCTTCCGCTCTCCTGCGGTTGCACTCATGCCTGACGTTGTTATCAAGCCCCTGCGCTCCAAGGCAAACGCCGTAATCAACCTTATGGGTACCTTCGGCGGAATCCTTGTTCTGGTACTTGGCATGGTATTCAAGACCGGCGCAGATGAAAACAGATACATGAACTACATTGTGTTCTTCGGCTGCATAGCAGCAATTATGATACTGGCACTTCTTATTTTCCTTCTCACCGTTAGAGAGCCCAGATGGTCAGCTGATATGCAGGAGGAGAGCAAAAAATACGGCATAGACGAGTCCGACGAAGATACAAATGAAGGCGACAGAAAGCTCTCCGGTGGCGAGCGTGCTTCCCTTATCTTCATTCTCCTCTCCGTATTCCTCTGGTACATGGGCTACAATGCAGTAATCAGCAAGTATTCCGTATACGCAACCTCTCAGCTTAAGATAGACTACAATGCAACTCTCCTTATCGCAAACGGAGCAGCTATTGTTTCCTACATTCCCGTTGGTCTTATTTCCTCCAAGATCGGAAGAAAGAAAGCAATCCTTGCAGGCGTACTTATGCTTGCAACAGCTTTCGGCTTTGCCTCCACAATCAGAGAGGGTTCTTCTCCCATGATCATGAATGCACTGTTTGCACTTGCAGGTATTGCATGGGCAACTATCAACGTAAACTCCTTCCCCATGGTTGTAGAGCTTGCAAAGGGAAGCACCATCGGCAAATACACCGGTTACTACTACGCATTCAGCATGGCTGCACAGGCAATCACTCCCACAATCTCTGGTCTGTTCATGGATAACTACGGCATGACCACACTCTTCCCCTATGCAACCATTTTCGTACTCTGTTCCTTTGTAACAATGATCGTGACCCGTCACGGCGACAGCAAGCCCACTTCCAAAAAGGGTCTTGAAGCACTTGATGTTGGAGATTGATAAAAATGATGTTTTTCCTTATTTTAGCGATTGTTATCGTTGTACTTCTGATAGTATACATTTTCCTTGCATTGCCTTCATTCAGAAGCAGAAAGCTGCTTAACAGAATGAGTAAAAAGCATTATGCTCACAGAGGACTTCACGATAAGAGCATCGGAGTTCCCGAAAATTCAATGGCAGCATTCAAACGTGCCCTTGATAATGGCTTCGGCTTTGAGCTTGACGTGCGTCTTACAAAGGACGGCAAGCTTGTGGTAATCCACGACAACAACACAAAGCGTGTTGCAGGCGTTGAAAAGCTTGTTTCCGAATGTAATTATTCCGAGCTTCAGAGACTCAGCCTTGGCGGCACAGGCGAGAAGATTCCTCTGTTCAGCGATGTCCTTTCCCTTGTAAGAGGCAGAGAGGCAATTATAGTGGAAATCAAGACAAACAAGGACTGCGACCTTGTCTGCAGCGCGGCAGCAAAGCTTCTTGATAATTATCGAGGCGACTTTGTGGTTGAATCCTTCGACCCCATGGCAGTGCGCTGGTTCAAGAAAAACCGTCCGAATTACATCCGTGGTCAGCTTGTGACCCGATTCTCCCGTGACGGAAAAAAGAAGTTCTTTTCTGATATTGCAGAAAGCCTGCTGCTTTTCAATGTTCTTGGCAGACCCGATTTTATTTCGGTCAATCACATGGACGCAAATGTTCCCGGAGTATGGCTCAACCGTGTTCTTTTCGGTGCAAAGGAATTCCGCTGGACCGTAAAGAGTGTCAAGGAACACCGTGCAGGTGTTGACAAGAAGGCAAGCTCCATATTCGAAGATTTCATCCCCGAGAAATAATATTGATCCTCCGCTGTTTTACAGCGGAGGATTTTTCCTTAAACAAACACCTGCAGATGGCACTTGTCATCTGCAGGTGTTTGTCATATGGATATATTTATTTCTGAGGTCCGTAATAGAATGTGATATAAATCGTTTCGATTCTGTTCATTACGGGATTATCAAGGTCGAGCAGGCAGGCTGAGATATCCTCTCCGCTGCCTGTTGCGGTGCGTGTGGTGTTGGGGAGAGAAGTAATCCATGCGTTGTGTAGGTTGACTCTTGTGCAGTTGTTGCCGTCACTGGTAGTGTAGGGTATGCCGCAAAGCTCAACAGGCTCACCGTTTATAAGAATTTCCTTTATGTCGATAACATAGCCTGGGAAGAGCTTTTCGCCGTTCGCAATGCCAACTGCGGAGAAAATGATGTTCTTTGAATAACCGACAGATGTTTCGGTAAAGTCAAGACCTACAGTGTATGTGCCTTCCTCAGTTATCTCGGCGTCGGTGTTTATAAGTCCCTGAGAAATATCGTTAGGGTCATATTCATTGCCTGCGTGGTTTGAAACATTTCCGTCGCCTGCAGTCCACATGAGCCATGCAACGGCATTGCTGTCGGTAAGAGTAATGGCATTCTCGTTGTAGGTAATGGGTGCATTTTCAATCTTTTCTTCCATTCTTGCCTTTGCAGAATTCTTTATTTCTTCCTCTGTCAGCTTTGACTGAGCCTCATAATTGCGGCCAAGATACAGCTCACGGAAGCTGGGATGTACCATTTCAAGGTTTTTGCGGATGAATATGCCGCTGCAGTCCCAGAGGCAGGAGGTAAAGCCGTAATAGTCACATATGTCGAGGAAGTTTTCGAGATACTCGATGTTGTTTTCCTTGGGAGTGCCGTCCTTTGTGGGATAGGCACCATACTCACCGAAGACTACTGCATAGCCCTGGTCGGTGAACTTTTTCATTTTTTTAAGAGCGTCCTCCATCTCCTGATAATCGGTCTTTGTACCCCATCTGGAGGGACTTTCCGCAGTGGTGTAGGAGCCGGGCTCATAGTAATGAACAGAGATAAGAAGCTTATCCTTAGCGGTATCAGTGGGCATTTTATATCTGTTGTCGTTTGAGTCATGGATATTTGTGCCGTAGCCGGGGATAAGAAGGAAACGCTGGGCGTTGTTGCCGCCTGTTGCACGGACGGTGTCAACAAAGAGCTGGTTTATCTCGTTTGTAAGAGCATATCTCTCATCGGAATTGAAATAGTTTGTCTCAGAATCATCGCAGTAAAGAGTAGAGTTTTCATCATATCTGTTGCCAAGCTCCTCGTTTGCACCCTCAAAGATGAGATAGTCGGAATATTCCTTGTATCTCTCTGCAATCTGAGTCCACATTCCTATGTATGCTTCTCGTGCAAGCTTTCTGGTTTCTTCCTTTTCAGAGCCGAACATACCGTACCAGCCGCCATCCCAGTGGTCGTTTACGATAACATACATATCTGCGTTGAGTGCGTAGTTGATTATTTCCTCAACTCTGTTGAGATATGCCTCGCTGATGGTATAGTCGCCGTCATTTGCAAGAGTGGTTGCGTTTGTCATCCATGCAACGGGGATTCTGATGGAGTCAAAGCCGTTTGCCTTCAGTGCGTTGAGAATTTCCTGAGTGGTAACAGGCTGACCCCACTGGGTTTCATACTTTGAAATATCGTCGGTGTAGTTGCCTTTTTCAAAATGAACAGCTTCCATGGTGTTGCCAAGATTAGTGCCGTTGCCCATAAACACGGACAGCTCAAGAGCGGTCAGCTCGGTGCGCATATATCCGTTGTCATAGGTTTCGATGCCGTTTGCGGAGAGGTGAAGTACCTTTTCAGGGATTGCATCGCTTTCCGAAACAGCGTTTTTTTCCTTGCCGCAGCCTGCAAACATAGCACAAAGCATAAGAAGTGACAGAAGCAGACAAAGTACAGATCTGAATTCCTTCATAATTAATTCTCCTTTTCTGACATGGGGAATATATTAATAATAAAAGTATATCACATTACCGGAAAGAATACAAGGTTTTTAAACTGATTTATATTTTCTGCAAATTTCAATGTAATGATGAAGCTGACGGGTAATATGAAAAAACACTTGACAGTTAATCGGAATTAGCTTACAATATAGAGGCTAATTAAAATTAGCCAACAGGAGGACGTATGAATACAAAGGAAAGAATAATAAAAGAAGCCCTGATTCTTTTTTCGGAAAAGGGCTACAGCGACGTGTATGTGGGTGACATAGCCGAGGCAGTCGGCATAAAGGCTCCGTCGCTGTACAAGCATTTCAAAGGCAAGCAGGAAATCTTCAATGCGATTCTTGAAAGATTGAAAAGCAGCTACACCGCTCAGGCATCAAATCTTGATATCAACGGAAACGATGAAAATTCCGATGCCGCAATATACGCAGATATCAGCGAAAACGCACTTGTGGAAACGGGAAAAGGACTTTTCATGTATTTCCTCCACGACGAGGACATGAAGTTATTCCGCAAAATGCTTACAATAGAGCAATTTCATAACAGCGAGCTTTCGATTCTTTACTCAAAGCAGTATTTTGACGACCCGATATCATATCAGAGCGGTCTGTTTGCGCTGATGATATCTATGGGCAAATTCAGAGAGGAAGACCCGAAAATAATGGCGCTGCATTTCTATGCACCCATATATACCCTGCTGACCCTCTGCGACAGACATCCTGACAGAGAGCAGGAAGCTCTTGCAATGCTTGAAAGCCATATAAAGCAATTCAACCGGATTTACTGCAAGGAGGAAATGAAATGAAAATCGTACTTATACACGGACAGAATCATAAAGGCAGCACATACCACATCGGAAGGATGTTCGCAGAAAAATTTGAAGATAGTGAAATACATGAATTCTTTCTTCCGAAAGACCTCGATTACTTCTGTACAGGCTGCTGTGCCTGCCTGAAGGATGAAGAAAAATGTCCCGCCTATACAGAAAAAAGGCGAATCATGGAAAGGGTAGAGGAGGCTGACCTGCTGGTATTCACCACACCGACCTACTGCATGAGAGCATCCGCACCCATGAAATCCTTTATAGACCTGACCTTTACCTACTGGATGCCCCACAGCCCCAGAGGGTGTATGTTTTCAAAGAAAGCCGTTGTCATCTCCACTGCCGCAGGCACAGGCATGAAAACGGCAATAAAAGACATAAGCAACACTCTCTTTTACTGGGGTGTTCCTTACATCAAAGAGTACGGAGCAGCGCTTCAGGCGGCCTCATGGGATCAGGTTTCAGAAAAGAAAAAGCAAGCCGTCCGAAAAGATATGGACAAGCTTGCAAAGACCGTATCCGGGCAAAAAATACGTGTTGGAATGAAGACAAAGTTCATGTTCCGTATGATGCGTATGATGCAGAAAAAAGGCTGGGGATCATCACCTGAAGAAAAAGAATACTGGCAGGCAAATGGCTGGCTGAAAAAGAGCCGCCCCTGGAAGTGATGCATGAGGAAATCATGGAGTAATCTGCTGTGAATCTTATAAAGAGCAAAAAGACGATAGAGCGCTGCACTGAGGTGTTTTTTTTTTTCAGACATTATTATCA
>JAZUNN010000057.1:0-11261 GCA_045604155.1 Acutalibacteraceae bacterium | reverse complement strand
GAGATGCTGCAGAGAGTTTATAGACTAAGGAGGACTAAAAATGGAAGGCTACAAGAGAGAATTTATACAGTTCCTTGAGGGCGCAGGCGTTCTCAAGTTCGGTGACTTTACCGCTAAGAGCGGCAGAAAGATCCCCTACTTCATCAACGCCGGTATGATAAAGACCGGCGACGAGATTGCAAAGCTTGGCGAATTCTACGCAAAGGCCTACTTTGAGAAGGTCGGCAACAAGCGCACCGTTCTCTACGGCCCTGCCTACAAGGGTATTCCCATTGCAGTTTCCGTTTCCGTTGCACTTTCCAAGAACGGCCTCGATGTTCCCTTCTTCTTCAACCGCAAGGAAGTTAAGGACCACGGTGAGGGCGGCATCTTCGTAGGTTACGTTCCCACCGAGGGTGAGGAAATCGTCATCGTTGAGGACGTTATCACCGCAGGTACTGCTATCCGTGAGAGCATGGCCAACCTTTCTACCCTTAAGGGTGTCAAGGTTGCTGCTACCTTCGTTATGGTTGACCGCAAGGAAAAGGGTCAGGGCGAAAAGGGTGCTATGCAGGAGATCGAGGAGCAGTTCGGCTTCCCCGTATACTCTGTTGTTGATGTTTACGACATCATCGAGTACCTTGAAGAGGACGAGAAGAATGCTGAGAATGTACAGCGCATTAAGAACTATCTTGCTGTGAACGGAGCAAAGGCATGAGAAGTCTTTTAGATATTGTGGATCTTTCCACAGAAGAAATAGATGAGCTTATCGCTGTAGCTGAGGATATAATCGAAAACCCCGACAGCTACCGTGAAAAGTGCAAATACAAGAAGCTGGCAACTCTTTTCTTTGAGCCCAGCACAAGAACACGCCTCTCCTTTGAGTCTGCCATGCTTGACCTTGGCGGAAGTGTTTTAGGCTTCTCCGAGGCTCAGTCAAGCTCTGCGGCAAAGGGCGAAAGCGTTGCTGACACCGTAAAGGTAGTCGAGCTTTACGCTGACATTATCGCAATGCGTCACCCCAAGGAGGGTTCGGCTTATGTTGCGGCTAACAATGTAAGCATTCCTGTCATCAACGCAGGTGACGGCGGTCACAACCACCCCACTCAGACTCTTACCGACCTTCTGACTATCAAGAAGGAAAAGGGACATTTTGACGGTCTTACAGTCGGTATCTGCGGCGACCTGCAGTTCGGTCGTACCGTTCACTCTCTTATCGGCGCTCTTTCACGCTACGAGGGCATAAAGTTTGTGCTTATCTCCCCCGAGGAGCTGACTATCCCCTCTTATGTACGCAACGAAATACTTGATGCAAAGTGCATTGAGTATGTGGAGACACGTTCTCTTGAGGAGGCTCTGCCCGAGCTTGATATTCTCTACATGACAAGAGTTCAGAGAGAAAGATTTTTCAACGAGGCTGAGTACCTGCGCCTTAAGGACAGCTATATTCTCACTCCCGAAAAGCTTGAAAGCGCCAAGGCAGATATGTGCATCATGCACCCCCTGCCCAGAGTAAACGAAATCTCTGTTGCAATCGACAAGGACCCCAGAGCCGCTTACTTCAGACAGGCTATGTACGGCAAGTTTATCCGCATGGCTCTTATCATGAAGCTTCTCGGCATACGGTAAGGAGGGCAATAAATGAACGTTGACAGCATAAGAAACGGTTATGTTATTGACCATATTCAGGCCGGCAGAGGCATGGAGATTTACAAGCTTTTAAAGCTTTCAAAGCTTGATTGCCCTGTTGCTATGATTATGAACGTCCCTTCTGCTAAAATGGGCAAAAAGGACATTATCAAGATAGACGGCGAAATCGTGCTTGATATGGATGTTCTCGGTTTTGTTGACCCTGACATCACCATCAACGAGATAAGAAACGGCGAGATTGTTGGTAAACAGGAGAAGATCGAGCTGCCTGAGAGGATTGTTGATGTTGTAAAGTGCAAAAATCCCCGCTGCATCACCACCACCGAGCAAGAGCTGCCTCACATTTTCAAGCTTACTAACCGTGAGAAGAAGGTCTACCGCTGCATTTACTGCGAAGCTGAGGCGAAGAAAAGATGAATATTCAGATTTTCGGAAAGCCCAAAAGCTTCGATACAGGCAAGGCGGAGCGCTGGTTTAAAGAGCGCAGGATAAAATATCAGTACATTGACCTTAAAGTCAAAGGCATGAGCGCAGGCGAATATAAAAGCGTAAAAGCGGCATTGGGCGGTGATTTTTATAAAATGGTCGACACCAAGTGCAAGCTTTACGAGGATACTTACTTCGAGCACTTAGCCTATGACGAGGACAAGGAGCAGAAGCTGATGGATTATCCCCTTCTGCTGGCTGCGCCGATAGTTCGAAACGGCAGACAGGCAACAGTCGGTTTCTGCCCCGAAGTATGGCAGAAGTGGATAGACGCAGAGAAATAAATAATTTTTTACAGCCGAAGCGTTTTTTGCTTCGGCTGTGGTTTTATTAGTACAAATCGAACTCATAGCTGCTTATATGTTCATTTCTTTGTCGCCCAAAGAAACGAACCAAAGAAATGCGCTAAAGGGGGAGGGGTTTCGATCCCCCTCCCCCTTTATAATCCTCCTCCCTAAACGACCAAGAGGGGTTATCCCCTCTTGAATCTTCCCTATGAGTCATTCTGATATATTTTACTCATTTGTTTATCTGTTCCGTTTATTTCTTTTTATTGAAATGCGCAGTATTTACTGGTATATTAATAATACAGAATCAGAGGAGGATTTTATGCAAAAGAAAATCTACGATCTTTTGATGGACATAAGGAAACGTCCGGGTGTTTATCTCGGACAGAAGTCATTAACACTTCTTCACTCTTTTCTGGGAGGCTATATTGTTCGCCTTGCAGAAGAAGGATATACTGATGTCTATTTAAGGGGTTTTCAAAATTACATATCAAATCGATTCAATATTCAATCTGCACACAGTTGGGCTCATATTATCCGCTTCTATTCAGCCAGCGAAGCAGAGGCTTTTGACCGTTTCTATGAGCTTCTTGATGAGTATTTATCGAAAAATGGCGAAAAAATATCTGAATCTGACGATTACAGAGAAAAGTTCGAGTATCTGCTCAATGCCTTTGAAAACGACACGGAAGAGCTTATATGCAATGTTATTGATGACAACCCCGATGACAGACACTATTCTGCTGTTGCGGCAAACAACCGTATCCTGAGCCTTATCGCCGTCAGAAAACATCATTCTCTTCCTGTGAAATACAGTAATGCAGAGGAATTTATTCAGCACTGCAAACTCTCTGACGGATATTCTGAGAAATTTGAAGAAGTTCTGTCAGAGGAATCAGAAGTATATGAGGGCAAGCAATTCTAAGCAAGTTTTTCTTGATTTAACATAGCTAAATAAAAGTAATATTCCAATTTAAAGCATATTTTCAGGGGGCTTTGTATGAAATTTCTGACAAAACCTAAAATTCTAATATTTATACTTGTTCTGATGCTTATTTTTGCGTCTGTTGCCATGTACGCCTGCAAGCCTTCCATAAACACAGACCCCGGGGAGGTTTCACACAGCGACGGCACTTTGACTGAAGAATCGGCATCCGACGTTTCGCCTGCCGACACTGTGGTTTCTGACTCCGAGCCCGAGCCCGAGCCTGAGCCGATACCTCCCGATACTGTTACAATTCAGATGGGCGGAGATGTGCTTCTCCACGATTCCGTGGTAAAGGCTTCAAAGACAGGCAAGACCTCCTACGGACATATTCCCTCTTACCTTTCACTTTTCAAGGATGTTTTTGTTGCTGATATCAATATCGTAAACCTTGAAGGTCCTACCGATGCAAAAGGCAAAAACACCGATGTAAAGGGCTATCCCGTTTTCAATATGCCTTATGAAATACTCACTTCTCTTAAAGATATCAATGTTGACGTATGTGTCACAGCCAACAATCACACCTGCGACATGGGCTTTACGGGAGTAAAGAATACTGTAAGCAATGTTAAAAAAGCAGGTATGATTCCCGTCGGAAGCTATGCAACCGAGGAAGATTCAAAGAAGTGCTGTATTATTGAAGAAAACGGTATCAAGGTCGGCATTGCCGCCTTTGCTTCCTATACGGAAGGCTCGGTCAAATCGGATAAGAAATTCTGTGTAGACAAGTGCGGCAAGTCCGAAGAGTCCATACTTCAGGCTGTAAAACCCGCTATTGACGAGCTGAAGGCAAACGGTGCTGAATTTATCATCGTTTCTCTCCACTGGGGTGAGGAATATAAGGATGCGCCGTCAGGTACTCAGAAAAAAGTCGCCGCCGAGCTTTGTGCTTACGGCGCTGATGTTATAATGGGAAGTCATTCCCACTGTGTCCAGCCCATTGAGGTGCTGACCGTCGACCGAGGCGGAGTGCAGACGGATGCTCTTGTAATCTATTCTCTCGGAAATCTTTTTACAAACCAGACAGGTCTCAAAAAAGCCAAGACTCAGGAGGGAATGGTTGTTTCTGTCAAGGCCACCCGAGGCGATGACGGAATTGTTCGTCTTGATGATTCCTTCTATATGCCTACATACACCTATGTACGAGGCAGCAAGGGCAAAAACTTCATGCGCCTTATGGCTGCAGGAGAATACGCATCTGCAGAGGAAAGACCTTCCTTCTTCAAGGATGACTCTGCATGGAAAAAATGCAAAAATGCCTGGACAAATGTCAATAAAACCGTCGGCTCTGCCATTCCAAGCGTAACCGACCCGTCAGCTTATCCCGAGGGTTTCTTTTCTCTTCCTGATGTAAGCAATTCCGATATTTATTTACAAGGAGTGTGAGGACAGATGAAAAATGCAAAACTGAAAATCGCTGTCCTTACACTGCTGATTATCGCTATTGCCGCAGTGCAGCTGTTTCTTATCAGAAAGCCTCAGGTTTCAGTAAAAAATGACGATGACGCTGTTTCTGTTTCGGATACTTCCCATTCCGATATTTCTTCCGTAAAATCAGAAACAGATACTGTCAGTGTGTCAGACACCGCTGCAGAATCGGAAACAGATGCTGAAATCCCCGTTGTCATAGAGCTTAAAAGCCTTGAAGGTACTGAAACCGCTCGAAAAATCGACAAAATAGCCTCGGACCATTCTGTGGCAGGACTTTCTGTTGCTGTTATAAAAAACGGTCAGGTGGCATATCATTATGAATACGGCTATGCCGATGTAAAAGCAAAACGTGAGATTACCGTAAATACAAAGTTCAGAATTGCATCACTGAGCAAGGTTTTCACTTCGATGATGGCAATGAAGCTGTCTGAAGACGGCAAGCTTGACCTTGACAAGCACATAGGCACCATTCTTAAAATGACTGTCAGGAATCCCAAGTACAAGAAAACCGACATAACCACCCGCATGCTTCTGACTCACACAGCTTCTTTCACCGACAGAAAGACTATTTTTTCCGCTTACATACGGCGTGATTTTGCCGACGAAAAATCCTTTACCTCTTCCCGTCCCGGAAAAAAATTCAACTATACCAACTTCGGTATGGGTGTTGCTGGTGCTGTGGTTGAAAAAGCATCAGGACAGAAGCTGACCGATTATGCTCAGAGTGCTTTCTTTGACCCTATGGGCATTGATGCAGGTTATGATGGCACGAAGCTCGACAACAAATCGGATGTGGCTGACTGCATGGTCAGGGACAGAGTTGAAAAAACTGCAAAAGAGCTTGTCAGGAAAAAGGAAACTCAGCCTGCCGGTCAGAATCATTCCCTCGGTGCAGGAGGATTGCTTATCAGCTCTGTTGACATGGCAAAGGTCACCACAATTCTGATAAACGGCGGGGTTTACGAAGATGTCCGTTATCTTTCGGAAGATACCCTTGCAGAGTTTCATACTCCACATATTGAAACATCGAAATACTCCCAGTGTATCGGCATACGGAAATCAGAAAAAATAATCCCCGGACGAACAATGTATTTCCACACAGGTGCTGCCTACGGAGTTTTCTCCCTTATGGCTTATGACTTAAGTGACGGGTCAGGTGTTGTGATACTCTCCACCGGCTCAAAGGATTACAGCGACAAAAACGGTATACGCACAATATGCTCCGATATTCTCGAAAATGCATATTCTGATTTATTGAATTAAAAAGCTCACTCTTTAAAAGAGTGAGCTTTTTGTTCAGTCGGATGTGTTTATTATGCTTCGTATAATTGTCACGAAATGATTGAAGGATATTTCAAAAACGTATAATTAAATATACTTCTGTGAAATCTCTCCCTCCGGCTTTGCCTTGCGGCAAAGCCATCTCTCTCATCAGAGTGAGGCTTTAAAGAGCTTTATTTATACTTTGCGGTTACTGTTACCAGAAGTGCTTCCTTTGAAATCCCCGTTATTTCCTGATCAAAAATATCAATGTACGACGTGCTGTATTCCAATGTGTAGGAGCAGTCTTCCATATCTATTCTGTTGATGTCCTTATCCACATGATATCCTCTGCCGTCAGCAAGGTAAAGCTCGATTGCGGAATTGAGCATTTCGCCTTCGCTGTTTACAGAGTCGTTCATGGGATTCATGAACATACCTATATAGCCCAGTGTTCTGATGGTTGAATCGTCAAAAAGCTCGCTGCAGTATCTGAAGGAGTCAAAACTGTAGTCCTCCCCGTGGTAATATTCACAGAGTGCACCGTAATCTATGGTCAGCTTTGCTTCTTTTATCTTTCCTCCCTGCGCTTTCAGCGTAAGTTTTGTAAAATCATCGAAAGCACCGACACTTCTGCCTTTTTTAAGTGATCTGATATCCTTTTTTGTTAAAAGAACATGATCAGTGTCACGGTTGAAAAGAGTTCTCATTCTCACAGAGGCTGTATAGGATGAATAGACAGTGCATCGGCAGTTTTCGGAAAATTCTGCGCTGTTCCATTCTTCCGTCCATTTTTCAACTGCCTTTTTCTCGGAAACGGACATAGCTGAAAAAATAATTACAGCAAGGACGATGAAGGTTATTATTGCACCTGCCGTTATTGCCCATTCAACAGGTATTTTATTGAACAGTTTCTTCTTTTCCCGGTTTTCAGGCGCTGTTATTTCTGTGCTCATACCTTCTCACCCCTTAAGTTTTTCTTTATTTTAGCAAATTGCATATATTTGTCAATAATCGGTAATCAGAGTAAAAATACTTTTGGCATTTTTACTTTAATGATTTAGTTGACAAAAGCCTTGTATGGTTGTACACTTGTATACAACCATACAAGAGAAAGGCAGATGCTATATGGTAAAGCTTTCCAACAAGACAAATCTTCTTGAAGTTCATCAGTACGAATACTCTCTGCAGGATATTCCCGAGCCTAACCTGTACAGAGAAATATATCCCTACGATCAGGTTCCCATGATACCCTTCAACCACCGTGTCGTTCCTGAGAGTATGCCCGACGAGATATGGATCACCGACACCACCTTCCGTGACGGTCAGCAGTCTCAGGCTCCCTACTCCACACAGCAGATTGTTGATATCTATAAGATGCTCAACCGCCTCGGCGGTCCCAAGGGAATAATCCGTCAGACAGAGTTCTTTGTATACAGCAAGAAGGACAGAGATGCTGTTGAAAAGTGCATGGAGCTTGGCTATGAATTCCCCGAAATCACCACATGGATAAGAGCCACCGAGCAGGATTTCAAGCTTGTAAAGGATATAGGTATCCGTGAAACCGGTATTCTTGTTTCCTGCTCTGACTACCATATCTTCAAAAAGCTTGGCATGACCAGAAAGCAGGCTCTTGAGCATTATCTCAAGACTGTTGACCTTGCTTTCCAGGCAGGTGTTTCTCCCAGATGCCACCTTGAGGATATTACCAGAGCTGACTTCTACGGCTTTGTTGTACCCTTCGTTCATGCTCTCAACGATATGTCCAAGCAGGCAGGTATCCCCGTAAAAATCCGTGCCTGCGACACTATGGGCTACGGTATTCCCTATCCCGGTGTTGCACTTCCCAGAAGTGTTCCCGGCATTATCTACGGTCTTAACCACTATGCTGAGGTTGACAGCAGCCTTATTGAGTGGCACGGTCACAACGACTTCTACAAGGCTGTTGCAAATGCATCCGCTGCATGGCTCTACGGCGCAAGCTCCGTCAACTGTTCACTTCTCGGCATCGGCGAGAGAACAGGCAACGTTCCTCTTGAAGCTATGGTATTTGAGTATGCTGCCTTCAAGGGCACTCTCGACGGCATGGATGCAACCGCTATTACAGATATCGCTCATTATTTCGAGAAGGAAATGGGATATACCATTCCTCCCATGACCCCCTTTATCGGTGAAAACTTCAACGTAACAAGAGCAGGAATTCACGCAGACGGTCTTATGAAGGACGAGGAGATTTACAATATCTTTGATACCAACAAGATTCTCGGCAGACCTGCAGCTGTCAGCCTGAACAACGCCTCCGGCAGAGCAGGCATCGCTTTCTGGATCAACAATCACTACAACCTCGAAGGCGAAACAAAGGTTTCCAAGAATTGCCGCCTTGTAACCGAGATTCACAACTGGATGACCGAGCAGTATGCTTCAGGCCGTCAGACCGTTATAAGCACCGCCGAGATGGAGGAGCAGGTTCGCAAATATGCGAAGGAAGGACTCAACGATGAGTGATAATAATTCCCTTTCCGGCAAGGTTTTCGAGGCTCTTGAAAATGAGATTCTCACCGGTGTTCTTGAGCCCGGTGAGGTACTCAGCGAAAACAAGGTTTCCTCCCGTCTCGGAGTCAGCAGGACTCCCGTGCGTGAGGCGCTTCTCCGCCTTGAGCAGGAGGGCCTTGTAAAGGCTGAGCCCGGCAAGGGTGCTGTTGTTGTCGGAATTACTCAGGGTGACCTTCTGGATATATATGAAATCAGAATCCGCATCGAAGGGCTTGCTGCCCGTTATGCCGCTCGCAGCATAACTGACACTCAGCTTAAAGAGATGCGTGATGTTGTGGAGCTTCAGGACTTTTTTGCCGCAAAAGGCGATTCTCAGAATCTCCGTGACCTGGATTCAAAGTTCCATTCCATGATCTATAAATTCTGCACCTCAAGAATTCTTACCGATACTCTTAACTCCCTCCACCACAGAATTGAACGTTTCCGCAGAATGTCTGTTGAAACAGGCGGTCGTGGAAGCCTTTCCGTTGAGGAGCACAAGGAAATTGTGGAGGCTCTTGCCGCTCATGATGAAGATAAGGCAGAAAATCTGCTTATCGAGCATATCAGAAATGCCCGTGATAAGCTCTTTGAGATGGTCGGCGGGCAGAATGTAGAAATCTGAGGAAATCAATTATATAGTTTAACTATAGATTTATTCTCCCCAATGCATTATAATATAATGAGATATTGATAATCGGAGGGGGATAGTATGGCAACAAATACTTCTCACACTGAATCCACAGGCAAAGGCTTTAAATTTTTCATGCTGCTGCTCTTTGCAGCTATCGCAATAGGCGGATATATGCTCCTTTCAAATCTTTCGCTCTGTGAGTCGGATACTTCCATTACACTCCCTGACGGAAACAAGGATTATTCCTCCTCAGGGTCTTCCGATGGCGGCTTTACTCTCAGCTACGACGGGTCTGTAACCTGCTCTGTTGAAGAAATGATGTACCGTGCTCTCGGAGATTTCAAGGGCATTTTTGAGGACAACGGCTATAAGTATGAGCTCTATGAAAACGGCGCTGTTATCGTAGGCTGCACTCTTACCGATGAAACCGTTGAGATTCCCTCGGAGCTCGGCGGCAAAAGCGTTGTCTGTATCGGTGAGTTCGGAATGTATGAGTCTTCCTCCCTTTCCTATACCACCAGAAGAACTGCCTTCAGAGGAAATTCCTACATAAAGAAGCTTGTTGTTCCCGACAGCGTTCTTGTTACCGGAACTTACTGCTTTGCTGAAATGGCATGCCTTGAGGAGCTGGTGCTTCCCAAAACTCTGAAGTATTATTTCGCTTCTGCCATAAGCACTCCCTGGTACGGCAGTCAGAGTGATGAATTCTGCACTGTGGGCGACGGTATTCTTATCAAGTACAACGGCGTCGGCGGCGATGTTGCTATCCCCGAAGGTGTCAAGGTCATTTCCCAGTGGGCTCTGACCTCCAATCCTCTCTATTCTCTTACTGTTCCCACTATTGAATCTGTCACACTCCCCTCTACTCTCACCTATATTTCTGACGATGCAATAGAGCTTGGAACAAATGTTATTTCCCTTACAATCCCTGACAGTGTAAGATATCTTGGCGACAATGCCATTGATCTTTCCGCTTCTGCCTATACCATTGCTGTCCTTGATATCGGCTCAGGTATCAGAGGCGCAAATGAGAAGTCCTTTGGCTTTGAAAGCGTATGGCCTTCTGCAATCGCTGCACTCAACGAGGACTATGTTGTTATCGGCGACGGTGTTCTTATCAAGTGCAATGCCCAGTCTGTAAGCGAGATTCCTTCAAATGTCCGTGCTGTAAGCTGTAAGCTTCCCTGCGAGGGTAATATCAAGATTCCCGCTTCCGTACAGTATATCGGCGGAAATGCTTTCTCTTCCGCTTCTGAGGTTACTCTTTCCGAGGGTCTGCAGATGCTTGGTGTCATGGCTTTCAACAATTCTTCCATCAAGTCTGTTTCTCTTCCCTCCTCTGTATGGTACATCGGTGTCGGTGCTTTCTCTAACTGCACCTCCATGTCCACTGCAAACCTCAACAGCGTCAAAATCATCTCTCCTCTTGCTTTCCACAATACCGCTGTTCTCGGAAGTATTCAGCTTGGCAGCAGAGTTTCTTATATCGGAAAGATGGCTTTCAGTATGAGCGGTATTTCTGAGCTCACTCTGCC
Source organism: Acutalibacteraceae bacterium (assembly GCA_045604155.1). Classification (GTDB taxonomy): domain Bacteria; phylum Bacillota; class Clostridia; order Oscillospirales; family Acutalibacteraceae; genus JAISGQ01. The sequence goes on along the minus strand of JAZUNN010000057.1, from coordinate 482 downwards.
CGAAAGTGTAAAGCTTATCGACGACGATACCTTCTATGGCTGCTCTTTCCTTGAGAAAGTAAATATTTCTGCTATGGATACAACTCTCGGCGACTCGGTTTTCGGCAGCAGCAACACAATTCTGTATTGTCCCAAGGGTTCAAAAGCCCATATCCAGGCCGAAAATTCGGGAATAAAATTTATTGCAGAATAATTTTTCAAAAAAGTGTTGACAAATATTAATTTGTCGCATATAATAAGCAAGCTTGCTACGGCGGCATAGCTCAGTTGGCTAGAGCATACGGTTCATACCCGTAGTGTCATCAGTTCGACTCTGATTGCCGCTACCATGGTGGGTAATGCGCAAGTGTTACCCACCCAAGCAAAATGGCCCGTTGGTCAAGCGGTTAAGACACCGCCCTTTCACGGCGGTAACATGGGTTCGATTCCCGTACGGGTCACCAACAAAAAGAACCTTTTTGTCAACCCCACAAAAGGGACTT
>JAZUNN010000056.1:0-5982 GCA_045604155.1 Acutalibacteraceae bacterium | reverse complement strand
CAAGGGCTCTGCCCCTTGACCCCGCAAGTTTTTTGAAAAAAACTTGACTAAAAACTTTGTGATTATGCTGGTGAAAAGAATATGAGAACTCCGATAGCTGATTTCCTCAGAGAATATCAAAAATCCAATAAAATACGTTTTCATATGCCGGGTCACAAAGGCGTTTCATTCCTCGGCTGTGAGTCTCTTGACCTGACAGAGGTCAAGGGTGCAGACGCTCTTTACGAAGCTGACGGAATTATTGCCGAAAGCGAAAGAAACGCATCAGAGCTTTTCGGCAGTGCAAGGACGCTTTACTCCACCGAAGGCTCCAGCCAGTGCATACGGGCAATGCTTTATCTTGCTTTGAGCGGCGGTAAAAACAGAACGGTGGTTGCCGCAAGAAATGTACATAAAGCCTTTGTATATGCGGCTGCATTGCTTGATTTCGAAATTGTCTGGCTTTTCCCAGAGGAAAACAGTTCCCTTTGTTCCTGCAATATAACTGCAGAACAGCTTGAAAGGACTCTTAAAAGTCTTCCACAGCCACCTGCAGCCGTATACATAACCACAGTTGACTATCTGGGAAATATTGCAGACGTAAAAACATTTGCAAAGGTTTGCCATGACAACGGTACAATACTTGCAGCGGACAATGCTCACGGAGCATATCTTAAATTTCTTGCACCTTCACTTCATCCTCTTGATCTTGGAGCAGATATCTGCTGTGACTCAGCTCATAAGACACTGCCTGTACTGACAGGCGGAGCCTATCTGCACATAAGCAGAAATGCACCCGAAGAATTTTCTCAGAATGCCAAAAAAGCCATGGCGCTGTTCGGTTCTACCAGTCCGTCATATCTGACCCTTGCATCTCTCGATGAATGCAACAGATATATTGCAGATGGTTATTCTGATCGTCTTTCAGTAATGATCAAACAATGTGACAGCACCCGAAAGATTCTCAATACAAACGGCTGGAAGACGGAAGAAACCGACCCGCTGAGGATAACGATAAAAGCACCTGAGGGAATGACAGGAAATGACATTGCCGAAAAGCTTCGGGCAGAGGGGATAGAGTGTGAATATTCAGACCCTGATTTCTGCGTGCTCATGCTAACTCCTGAGAATTCAAAAGAAGAGCTTTTTGCTCTTGAAAGTGCACTGAAAAAGAACAAAAAGACATACAAGCAGAATAGCTTTACAGCGATGGAAGCCGCAGAAACAGTGACTTCTGTAAGAAATGCCATTTTTGCACCGCAGGAAACCGTCAGCACTGAAAAAGCTCTGGGCAGAGTGTGCGGAGCACCTGCAGTATCCTGTCCTCCTGCTATTCCGATTGCAATATCAGGTGAAAAAATCAGCGAAGAAATGCTTGAAATATTCAGGTATTACAGCATAGATAAAATAGATGTTTTAAAACAATAAAAATGCAGAAACATCCCTTTTTTAAGGGGTGTTTTTCATATAACAGAGTGCATCCTGCGCATCTTGTACAAACAAACACAGTTAGTGCATGCTAACTGTTAGTGCATAACGCCAAAAAGTTAGCTTATGCTAATATTTAATCTTAAAACCTCTTGACAAAACTTTCCTGAAAGACTATTATATGTGTGCAGTTAGCAAGGACTAACCAACGCCCTTGCATAGTAAGGAGAAATTCAATGAGCACACTTAAGGATGTAAAGGTCGGACATTCAGCCAGAGTACTGAAGGTCAATGGCGAAGGCGCAGTAAAGCGCAGAATAATGGACATGGGCATAACAAAGGGCATAACCATAAAGGTGCGCAAGGTAGCGCCTCTGGGTGATCCCATGGAGCTTACAGTCCGTGGTTACGAGCTTTCACTTCGCAAGGCAGATGCTGAGATGATAGAAGTAGAGATGCAGTAATTAATATATGTGGGCAAGTCCCACATATTTTTTGAGAGATAGGTTAGCGAGAGCTAATCAGCAAGGAGAGAAAACAATAATGAGTATCAGAATTGCACTTGCAGGTAATCCGAACAGCGGTAAAACTACGCTGTTCAATGCACTGACAGGCTCCAACCAGTACGTAGGCAACTGGCCCGGCGTAACGGTTGAGAAGAAAGAGGGAAACCTTAAGAAATACGACGGAGTCATCGTAACCGACCTTCCGGGCATATATTCTCTTTCGCCATACACCCTTGAGGAGGTCGTCGCAAGAAAGTACCTTGTGGACGAACGCCCCGAAGCAATACTTAACATCGTAGACGGCACCAACATCGAGCGCAACCTCTATCTGACAACCCAGCTCATCGAGCTTGGAATTCCTGTTGTAGTGGCTATAAACATGATGGATATTGTCCGCAAAAACGGCGACAAGATAGATATCGAAATGCTGGGACAGCGTCTTGGCTGTAAAGTTGTTGAGCTTTCCGCACTTAAGAACGACGGAATCTTCGATGCGGCAGAGGCAGCAATAGAAGCTGCAAAGCAGGGCAACAAAGAGCCGGGACATATCTTCTGCGGAACAGTTGAGCATGCAATCGCTCATATCGAAGAAGCTGCAGTACACGGACTTCCCGACGAGCAGCAGCGCTGGTATGCAATAAAGATCTTCGAGCGTGACGAGAGGGTAATAGAAAAGCTCGGCATTGAGCAGAGCCTTGTTGAACATATCGAAAAGGACATTCAGGCAGCAGAGCGCAGAATGGACGACGATGCAGAGAGCATCATCACCAATGAGCGTTATCTCTACATAGAAAAGATCCTCCACGGCTGCTACGTCAGAAAGAATGCAGGCAAAAAGACACTGTCCGAGAAGATAGACATGGTAGCAACCAACCGAATTCTTGCAATTCCTCTTTTTGTTCTTATAATGTTTGGCGTTTATACCCTGTCCATAGGAACCATCGGTGACTGGACGGTAGGCTTTATGAACGACACCCTTTTCGGAGAGTGGATAATTCCCGCAGTGACATCTTTCCTTGAGAATATCGGCTGTGCATCCTGGCTTGTAAGCCTTGTTTCCGACGGTATCGTCGGCGGTGTAGGTGCAGTTCTGGGATTTGTGCCTCAGATGCTTATTCTCTTCCTGCTCCTTTCGATTCTTGAAGATATCGGATATATGTCAAGAATTGCATTTATCATGGACAGACTCTTCCGCAAGTTCGGACTTTCCGGAAAGAGCTTTATTCCTCTGCTTGTAGCCTCAGGCTGCGGTGTACCGGGTGTTATGGCATCACGTACCATCGAGCAGGAGAGAGACCGCAGAATGACCGTCATGACCACCTGCTTTGTACCCTGCGGTGCAAAGATGCCCATAGTCGGTCTTATTGCAGGCGCACTCTTTGGAAACAGCCCCATTATCGCACTTTCCGCATACCTTATAGGTATCGGCTCTGTTATCGTTTCAGGTCTGATACTCAAGAAGACAAAGCCCTTTGCAGGCGAGGCAGCAACCTTTGTAATGGAGCTGCCTGCATATCATGCACCCGTTGCTAAGAATGTGCTTCGTGCAACATGGGAGAGAGGCTGGGACTTCATTAAACGTGCAGGAACGGTTATTCTTGCTGCCAGCGTTATAATCTGGGTGCTCAACAGCCTCAGTTTTGAAGGCGGTTTCCATTACATCGGCGATGGCGATTCAAAGTCGATCCTCAATGTTATCGGTGAATTTATCGCAGTAATCTTTGCTCCTCTCGGCTTTGGCAAGTGGCAGGCAGCAGTTGCAACCATTCTCGGCCTTGTTGCAAAGGAAGAGGTAGTCGGCGTATTCGGCACACTTTCCGAAATGCTGTCGGGCAGTGTTGACCTTATGACAGAGGTTGAAGAGGGCATGACAAGAAATGCCGCCATTATCGGTCAGGAGTTCTTCGGCAGCAATAAGCTTTCAGCATACTCCTTCATGATTTTCAACCTGCTCTGTGCTCCCTGCTTTGCAGCTATGGGCGCAATAAAGAGAGAAATGAACAGCCCGAAGTGGACTTTCTTCGCTCTCGGCTACATGACAGCCTTTGCATATGCAGTGTCCCTTATGGTTTACCAGATCGGTATGTTCATAGTAACAGGCTCATTCAATGTATGGACTGTCGTCGCATTTGCTGCAGCACTGGTGCTTCTCTACTTCCTTTTCAGAAGAAACAAGTACAAGCGCACACCACTCGAAGCAAAATAAGGAGGTAAAAATATGAACCTTCCTACAATAATTGTATTATCAATAGTAGTTTTAGTCTTCCTTGCAATAGTAATAAAACAGATACGTGATAAAAAAGCAGGTAAATGTTCCTGTTCCTGCGGTGGATCATGCGGCGGATGTGCTTTTTCAGGCACCTGCCACGCAAACACGGAAAAATAAAAATGAACAGGTCCGTTAAAATCGGACCTGTTCATTTTTATTTAAGTGTTTTAAATAACTTTGAACACTCACCCTGCTCAAAGATTTCATCGTATTCAGCCATTAAAATCTGTTTAAGCAGGCGAATTTCATCGGGATAAAGATGACGCTGACCTACTTCAATTTTGGCAAGGGCACTGCGAGTTATATCACAGCCCTCAAGCTGAAGAAAGGCAGTTACCTGCTCTTGTGTGTAACCCGCCCGCTCTCTCAGAGCTCTTATATTGCAGCCTACGGCTTTTTCATATTCCTTATTGATTAGTGTTCAACTCCTTTGCACTTATTTAAGAACAAAATTGTTGACTTTATTGTATGTTAATGTTACAATAACTTTGCACCTATATAGGTGCAAAGCGAAAAATAAAAGCACTATTATAAAGGAGAAATGAAAATGTTCTGTAAAAAATGCGGCAAAAAATTATCTGATGACACTGTTTTCTGCAACTACTGCGGAGCAAAACAGGATGCAGCAGTCGGAGAAGAAGAAACAAAGGTGAGTGCGCCTGAAACAGATAAAAAAGCAGAAACAAAAGCAGCACCCAAATTTGAAATTAATCTTGATAAAAAGATGCTTATCATAATTGGTGCAGCGGTTGTTGCAGTAATTACAGCAATTGTGCTGATTTTTGTTCTTGCTTGCGGCGGGGGAAATAAAGCAGGCAACACAGACAATAATACCCACACACAGTCTGTTGGAGGGTCAAATACTTTGTTTGGCAATAATACTGACAATAATGATTATTTTACTTCCGACGAAAGTCTTGAGGTTTCAGGCAGCAGATCGAGCTTCCTGCTTTATTCCGATTTTGGAGAGTTCGAAAAAACTGAAGTTTCAGGTAATTACTTTGAGGAAAACAATGTTGTAAATCAGATTTCCTTCTATACAAAGATAAGCGAATATAACAATGATTATTATGCTTTAAAGAGTCAGTCTGAGGGTATTGAAGAATCTATATCAGCATTGAATGATGATCGTCTCACATGTACGTATATTGACCTTGCTGATAGCTTTGAGCTGTATGTTTTCGTGTCTGATCTGGCAGCAGCAGACCGAGCAGAAAGAGTTGAGTTTGTTGAAGCTCTCTTTGAGATTTCTGCAGGCAGCAATAATGCATTTAATTTCAACGACTTCAGATCTCAGCTTCAGAATATAGGATATACAGTTGGATAACAGAAGGAGATTTGTCTTATGTTCTGTAATAAATGCGGATATGAACTCAGAGAGGGCAGTGCATTCTGCATAAGATGCGGAGCTCCTGTTCAGCCGATAAATTCCGATAGGCAGCCTACCGGTTCATCAGAAACAGCGTCAGGCTCATCTGCGGTGAATAACTCACAGCAGACTGCTGAAAAACCGAAATCAAAACCCAAAAAGGTTATGGGCATAATTCTTATGGTTGTTGGATTGATTGCCTTTATCGGAAGCTGTGCGGCAAACTCATGTTTTCTTGATACATTCACAATCCCACATCTTATTGCCGATCTTTTAAAGCTTGGAATAATCTTTTGGGGTTTTACATGGTGGGCATTAAATTAAAATACATTTAATAAAAACCACTAGTAAACTAGTGGTTTTCTCAGACCCTAGAAGGGTCATTACATGCTGACCCCTCTAAGGGGTACTGATGGTTTGTCATCGCATCA